>JBJKRZ010000094.1:0-3307 GCA_046704365.1 Acidimicrobiales bacterium
CCGGACCGGCGCGAGGCCCCGGGGATCTATTGTGAGCGCGGCCACTTCAACCATCCCGGGTCGTCGCGCTGCGCGCGGTGTGGCCGGCCCGTCCCGGCAGGTGGCCCCGCTGTCGACGGCCCCCGGCCCCCGGTCGGGATACTCCTCGCCGACGACGGGTCGATATGGGCGCGGGACAAGAGCTACCAGATAGGCAGGGTCCCCACCTCGGCCGGCGAGGTGCGGGTGGGCACCGCCCGCGCCATCTCCATGCGGGCCGGGGCCAACCACACGATGGCGCCCGTGCAGGCAGAGGTGAAGGTGAGCGGGTGGAGCGTCTTCCTCGTGGACCGGGGTGCCGACGGCGGCGCTTACTGGCAGGGGCCGTCCACGTCGGGATGGGCGCAGCTCGGCCGCAACGAGCAGCGGGAGCTCACCGACGGCTCCCACCTCTCCTGCGGTGGGAGGGTCCTCACGTACCTCTCGGCGTGGTCGACGAGCAGCCCGAGCTAACTGCTAACGACGGGCGCCGGGCCCCGACCGCTTGCCCGTGGCAACGTCTTACGGGTTGATCAGCTTGTCGTAGGCCGGGCAGAAGACCTTCACGGCGCTGAATATGACCACACCGAGGTCCGTGGCGGGCAGCGGGTTGGCGCCTTCGACGAGAGGCATGCGGTCGGCGACCTCTTGCACGGACGCGCCCGAAGAGAGGTCCGTGCAGACGGCCTGGCCCATGCTGACCAGCTGTGTGCCTGTCCTGTAACTGCTGACATCGGGCGCCTGGCCGTAGACAGAGTCGAGGAACTTCTGCTTGGCTTGCGCGCTCGCCGCTGCGTTGGCCGGGTTACCCCCGCAGCCCGCGGCCAGCAGCCCCAGGACGGTGAAGGCGGCCAATACCCCCGCGCGCGACGCCACGCGCGAATCCTAAGCTGCCCCCCGTTGGAGCGGGTGGCGAGCTTGTACGAGCGCCTCGGAGGCATGGCCTTCTTCGAGGAACTGACCGAACACTTCTACGAGCGCGTCGCCGGTGACGAGGTCCTGCGCCCGCTCTACCCTGAGGACCTCGGCCCGCCGCGCCGGCGCCTGTGCCTCTTCCTCGCCCAGTTCTGGGGCGGCCCGAGGCTTTACGACGAGCAACGCGGGAGCCCGCGGCTCCGCTCCCGCCACATGCGCTGGGAGATCGGGCCGGTCGAACGGGACCACTGGCTCCAGCACATGACCGCCGCGCTCGAAGCCTCGCCGGCCGGCCCGTTGGAGCGCGCCCAGTTGCGTGGCCACTTCGAGGCCGTAGCCAACCACCTGGTCAACGTGGAGGACCGCGCCGGCGCCTAGCGCCGGGCCTGCCCTGCGGTCGCCGCCGCCAGGTGCCGAGCCGCGTTGACGAAGGCCACGTGGGTGAAGGCCTGGGGGAAGTTGCCCACCATCCTCTTGCGCCCGGTGTCGTACTCCTCGGAGAACAACCCGAGGTCGTTGGTGACCCCGGCCACGCGGCTCATCAGCTCGCGCGCCTGGTCGACCCGGCCGAGGAGCGCCAGGCACGAGACAAGCCAGAGCGAGCAGGGGAGGAAGGCGCCCTCCTCGCCGGCGATGCCGTCGACCCCCGAATTGTTGTGGTAGCGCTGCACGAAGCCGTCCGCCATGAGCTCGCGCTGGACGGCCTCGATCGTGCCCATCACGCGGGGGTCGTCGATCGGCAAGAAGCCCACGAGGGGGATCATGAGGAGGCTCGCGTCGAGCTCCTTGGACCCGTACGCCTGGGTGAAGGTGCCCATTTCGGAGTCGTACCCCTTGGCCAGCACCTGGTCCTTTATGGCATCACGGACCTTCCTCCAGCGCTCGATGGGCCCGTCCAGGTCGTAGGTCTCCACCGCCCTCACGCCCCGGTCGAGTGCCACCCAAGCCATCACCCGCGAGTAGACGAGGTCCTGAGGCGGCCCACGCAGCTCCCAGATCCCCTGGTCGGGCTGGTCCCAGTGCTGCTCAACGAACTCGAGGACCGCCCTTTGCACGTCCCAGACCGCGCCACCCGGCCTGATGCCGTGGGAACGAGCCATGTCGGCCGCGTCCATGAGCTCACCGTAAACGTCGAGCTGGAACTGCTCCGACGCCGCGTTGCCCACTCGCACCGGGCAGGAGCTCTCGTAGCCGGGCAGCCAGTCAAGTTCGAGCTCGGGCAGGCGCCGCTCGCCGGCCACCCCGTACATGATCTGCAGCTGGCTCGGGTTGCCGGCGGCGGCCCTCACCAGCCACCAAAGCCAGGCCTCGGCCTCTTCGCGGAGCCCTGCCAGTACCAGGCCGTCAATCGTCAGGGCGGCGTCGCGCACCCAGCAGAAGCGGTAATCCCAGTTGCGCTCGCCTCCGATCTCCTCGGGCAACGAGGTGGTGGGCGCGGCCACGATCCCCCCCGTCGGGGCGAAGGTGAGCGCCTTCAGCGTGACGAGAGAGGTCTTTACGAGCGCCTCCCACTCCCCGTGGCGCTCCACGAAACGCCCCGCCCAGTCGTCCCAGTAGGACAGGGTCGACGAAAACGCGTCTTCGAACCCGGGGCCGGGGCCGTCGTCCTCCCACGAGGGCTCCCACTGGAGCCTGAAGTCCTGGCTTTCGCCTTCGGCGAGGCTGAACGTCGCCCGGTGGCGCATGTGCTCGCCTTCCAGGCTCACGGGGCTGTCCACCACCACCGAGTCAGGCCCGGCGATGGCCCGGATGCCGGTGGAAGTCTGGGTCACCCAGGGCACCTGCGAGCCGTACTCGAAGCGGATGATGAGCTCGGTGCTGAACTCCACCTTTCCCTGCACGCACTCGGCCCGGCGGAACACGCGCGGCCTGTCCTCGCGAGGGGGCATGAAGTCGGTCACCCGGGCGCGCCCGCCCGGCGTGTCCCACTCCTGCACCAAGACGAGCGTCCCGTCGCGGTAGTGGCGCCGCGTGGCCGGCCCGCCGTCTCGCGGGGCGAGGAGCCAGCGCCCGTGGTCTACGGTGCCGAGGAGGGCGGCGAAGCAGGCGGCAGAGTCAAAACGCGGGACGCAGAGCCAGTCGAGCGACCCGTCACGCCCGACGAGGGCGGCGGTGTGGGTGTCACCAATGTGCGCGTAATCCTCGAGCGGTTGGCTCATACCGAAAGGTGCCGTCGCACGGCGAAGCCCGAGCCGAGGGCGCCCACGGCAGCGCCCACGACCACGATGAGCACGCCCGTCAGGTGGGCCTCGTGGCAGCTCACGTTCAGCGGCTGTCTCGGGTCGATCGGGTTGGTGCCTGTGAAAGAGGCGAGCGAGTCGCGGGCCGTGTAGGTGATCGCAAAGGCAATGGCCGCTCCCACCAGGCCCTCCAC
>JBJKRZ010000095.1:0-3095 GCA_046704365.1 Acidimicrobiales bacterium
GCCCACGCCGGCCCGGCCGCCACGAGGAGGAGCCCGGCGGCGCCCGCCAGGGCTGCCGCCGCCGCCAGCTTCGATGTCACCGTGCCTCCCATCGTCGTCACCGCTTCTCGCCCATGCCACCGAGATAGGCGGCTGCCAGGTCCTCGGGCAGCTCCCCGGGGCGCCCCTGGGCCACGATGCGGCCCTGGGTGACGAGCACCACGTGGTCGGCCACCTGCAGTGCGGCACGGGCGAACTGCTCGGTGAGCAGCAGGGCCACGCCGTCGGCGGCGATCTGAGCCACGACGGCGTAGAGCTCGTCGACGACCAGGGGAGCGAGCCCCATGGAGATCTCGTCGAGCAACAGGGCCGCCGGTTCGGTGGACAGCGCCCGGGCCATGGCGAGCATCTGCTGCTCGCCGCCCGACAGGGTGCCGGCCACCTGGCGGCGCCGCTCGGCGAGGCGCGGGAAGCGGCTGAAGGCCCGCTCTTCGACGTCGCGCCGCGACAGGCCGCCGTAGGTCATGATGCGCAGGTTCTCCGACACCGTCAGGTTGGGGAAGACGGCTCGGCCCTCGGGGATGGTGCAGATCCCGGCCCTGGCCAGGGCGTCGGGGGAGATGCCGTTCACGTGGCGGCCGAGGACGTGGAAGCAGCCCCGCGTGGGCGCCAGCTGGGCGCTGGCCACCTTGAGCGTCGTCGACTTGCCGGCGCCGTTGGGGCCGAGCATGGCCATGACCGAACCGGCGTGCACCGCCAGGTCGATGCCGTGGAGGACCTCGATGCGCCCGTAGGCGGCGTGCACGCCGCGCAGCTCGATGACCGCCGGCGGGCGGCGCTCGAGGAGGGCGCTGGCGGCGGTGCCGGTGGTCTCAGACGAGGGCACCGGTGCTCTCGGTCTCGTCGCCGGCGGCCTCGGTGCCCAGGTAGGCGGCCCGCACGTCTGGATCGGCCTGGATCTCGGCCGGGGTGCCCACGGCCAGGATGCGCCCGAAGTCGAGCACGTGCACCCGCCGGCACACCGACATGACGAGCTCCACGTCGTGCTCGACGAGCAGGACGGCGGTGTCCTGCTCGGCCAGGCGGGCCAACAGGGCGCCGAGCTCGTCGGTCTCCTGCTCGTCCAGGCCGGAGGACGGCTCGTCGAGCAGCAGGACCTTGGGCCGGGTGGCCAGTGCCCTGCCCACCTCCACCAGGCGGGCCATGCCCGTGGGCAGGGTGTCGCAGCGCACCCGGGCCACCGGCTCCAGTCCCACCTGGGAGATCACGTCGTCGGCCACCCGGCGCGGGTTGGAGCCGTCGCGCGCCCAGCGCCGCCTGATCTCGGCGGCTACGAGGATGTTCTCCCGCACGGTCAGCGAGCCGAAGACCTCCAGTCGCTGGAAGGTCCGGGCGATGCCGAGGCGGGCACGTCGGTGCGGGGGGAGGTGCGAGAGGTCGTGGCCGTCGAGGGTCACGGTCCCGTGCTGGGCCCTCTGCAGGCCGGTGACCACGTTGAAGAGGGTGGTCTTCCCGGCGCCGTTGGGCCCGATGAGACCGGTGACCGATCCGGCTTCCACGTCGAGGTCGACGCCGCGCAGAGCGAGGACCCCGCCGAAGCGGACCTCGACTCCGGCCACCTCGAGTCGCGCCACGTCTGCCTCCCCCTCGACACACGCCCTCGGGCCGGATGCCCCCCGTCCCGCCGAGTCGGAGACCCCTGCTCGGTCGTGCAGCGTCGTCTTTGTCGCGCAACGGTTGGTGCGCGCCCTGGAAACGATATCTCGCTGCCGATCTTGCGGGAACGCGTTCCATTTTTGGGCCGGATTTTCGACGATTCGTGGTCGACCATGCACAGCCAGGGACGCCCGTGGTGCAACGCACCCGGACGGCTCGCCACCACGCCGGCGAAGGCCGGGGAGCGAGCTTGGGTAGCGTGACGCCCCATGGACCACCCCATGTCCCAGCGCCTGGCCGAGCTCAAGGCCCACAAGGAAGAGGCCCTCCACGCCGGCTCGACCAGGGCCGTCGAGCGCCAGCACGAGGCGGGGAAGATGACGGCCCGGGAGCGCATCGAGTACCTGCTCGACGACGGGTCCTTCCAGGAGCTCGACATGCTCGCTCGGCACCGGGCCTACGGCATGGGCCTCGAGGACACCCGCCCGTACACCGACGGGGTGATCACCGGCTTCGGCACCGTCGACGGGCGCCGGGTGTGCGTGTTCAGCCAGGACTTCACCGTCTTCGGCGGGTCCCTGGGGGAGGTCTTCGCCGAGAAGATCCACAAGACCATGGACCTGGCCGAGTCCATCGGCGTGCCCATGATCGGCCTCAACGACGGTGCCGGTGCCCGCATCCAAGAGGGCGTCGTCTCCCTGCACTCCTACGGCGGCATCTTCCACCGCAACGTGCGGGCGTCGGGGGTGGTCCCCCAGGTGAGCGTGGTCCTCGGCCCCTGCGCCGGGGGAGCGGTCTACTCGCCGGCCATGACCGACTTCATCTTCATGGTGAACGGTTCCAGCCACATGTTCATCACGGGACCCGACGTGGTGAAGACGGTGACGGGCGAGGACGTGAGCCTCGAGGAGCTGGGCGGCGCCATGAGCCACGCCACCAAGTCGGGGGTGGCCACCTTCGTGGCACCCGACGAGAAGAGCTGCCTCGACGACGTGCGCTACCTGCTGTCGTTCCTGCCGTCGAACAACCTCGAGGAGCCTCCGGTCACCGAGACGGCAGACGACCCGGACCGGGGCACGCCCGAGCTCGTCGACCTCATGCCGGCCTCGCCCAACCAGCCCTATGACATGAAGAAGGTCATCACGTCGGTGGTCGACGAGGGCGACTACTTAGAGGTGAACCCCCACTGGGCCATGAGCATCACCTGCGGATTCGCCCGTCTCGACGGCCGGCCGGTGGGCATCGTGGGCAACCAGCCGGCGGTGCTGGCCGGCGTGCTCGACATCGACTCTTCCGAAAAGGCCGCTCGCTTCGTGAGGACCTGCGACTCCTTCAACGTCCCCTTGGTGACCTTCGTGGACGTCCCGGGCTTCATGCCGGGCACCGACCAGGAGTACGGCGGGATCATCCGCCACGGCGCCAAGCTCCTCTACGCCTACTGCGAGGCGACGGTGCCCCGG
>JBJKRZ010000096.1:0-7746 GCA_046704365.1 Acidimicrobiales bacterium
GGGGCGGTGGCGCCGAGCAGCACCCGGCGGGCCGGTAGCCTGGGATGGTGCCGAATTCCGCCGGCTCTCCCTCCGATCCGGTTCCGCCCAAGCTCACGCTGAGCCAGCGCCTCCTCGCCGCCCTCCCCAACCTCCAGCGTGAGCGCACGGGCGCCACAGGCGCCAATGGTGCCGCCCGCCGCCAGCCCGGGGGGTCGGCCAACGGCACCGGCGAAGTCCTTCGCCCCGACGCCGTGATGGACGCCAACGGCTCAGGCGCCGGGGCCACCACCGCCAGCCGCCTGCGCGATGCCTTCTTGAAGCCGCCGCCGGTTCAAGGCGGCTCCCGACCCAGTGGCTCCAGGCCGAGCGGCACCAGGCCAGGCGGCTCCAGGCCGGACCCCTACGCAGACACGAGTCTCGCCGACCTCAAGCACGCCATGAAGTACCTCGACGATCGAGAGCGGACGTTCCCGCTCTTCATCGGCCCGCTGATCGCCGTCCTCGACGTCGTGCTGACGATCGTGGCTCTGCACTCCAACCCGGCCGTCGGCCACAAGAACCACGTGGCCCCCTCGAGCATCCTCGCCTTGGGCATCGGCTCGTCGGTGATCGCCCTCCTCGTGATGGTGGCAGCCTTCTACCGCCGCCGGTCCTTCACGATCTTCGCCTTGCTGTTCGCCGGCTACGGCGGCGGCTTCGTCACGATGATCCCGTCGTGGTTCGTGGCCGGGTGGCTGTTCGTGCGCTTCAACCGCATGCAGAAGTCCGTGGTGGCCCGCTCCGGCGGCCCACAGGCCCGCCAACGCGGCGGGCGCGGCCAGGCCCAGCGCACCACCAAGCCGCTCTTCGGGCGCAGGGACAAGACACCCGAACCCACCGGACCGACTGCCAACAAGCGCTACACACCGCCCAAACCAGGCACAGCGGGTCGCTGAGCACCGCCGCCACCGGTACCACCGGCCTGGCCGCCACCCCCGTCGTCCACCACCAGCGCCGAGCGGAGCAGGTGCAAGATCTCCTGGCGACGGCGCACCAGTGACCTGGCGGTGGGCTCCTCCCCCAGGGCGCGCAGCACTTCCACCTCGGTGGTCATCCCCACCACGGTGGAGTAGATGGCCAGCAGCAGCAGCCGGGGCTCGTGATAGCGCATGTGCCCGGCGTCCATCTCGGCTCGGAGGAACGACGACGCCCGGGCCACGAGCGGCTCGAGAGCCAGCCACAGCCGGGTGGCCGCCGGGGGCCCCAGGCGTCCCACCTCCCGGACGAGCCCCAGCAGCTGCGGTTGGCGGGCGGCCAGACGGAACACCGAGCGCACCACCGCCTCAACCCGCTCCCAGCCGTCGCCCGCCCGGTCCAGCGCCTCCTGCAGGGCGCCGGCCAACTCGGCGGCGGAGTGGTCGATGACGGCCTCGAGCAGCGCCTCCTTGGAGGGGAACCAGTACAGGATCGACTGTTTGCGCATGCCCAGGCCCTCGGCCAGGGCGTCGAGGGAGGTGGCCTCGTAGCCTCGGGAACCGAAGGAGGCCAAGGCGGCGTCGAGGATCCGGTCGGCGGTGCTCACCTACCAAATGGTAGACGATGCGTGGTAGACAGGAGCGGTGCCCGAGCGCGACCCCCTTCCCCCCGTGGCCGAGGCCCTGGCCGGCCGCCACCTCCTGGTCACCGGCGCCACGGGCTTCCTGGGCACGGCGCTGGTGGAGCGCCTCCTGCGTTCCGTGCCCGGGTGCCGGGTGACAGTCCTCGTCCGCCCCACCCGGCGCCTGTCCGCCTCGAGCCGGGCGCAGAGGGAGATCCTCCGCAACGACTGCTTCGACCGCCTGCGGGCCGAGCTGGGCGAGGGCTTCGACGCCGCCGTCGGCGACCGCTTGGGCGCCGTGCCCGGCGATGTCGCCACCGACGGGCTCGGGTTGGACGACGCCGGGCGCCACCTCCTCGCCGACGTGGACATCGTCGTCCACTCGGCCGCCACCGTGGCCTTCGACGCCCCCCTGGACACGGCGGTGGAGGTGAACCTGCTCGGCCCGGCACGCGTGGCCGCCGCCATCGCCGACGCCGCTGACGAGCGGCGGCGTCGGCACCCGGGGGCCGAGCCCACCCACCTCGTCTCGGTCTCGACGGCCTATGTGGCCGGCACCCATCAGGGCGAAGCCAGCGAGATCCTCTTCGAGGAGGCGGTGAGATCCGGAGCGCGGGCACGTACCCACACCACGGTCACCACCGACGTGGACGTGGACGCCGAGGTGACGAGCACCCGGCGCCTGCGAGCCGACCTCGAGGCGGAGTCGCGCCGGCCCCTCCAGCTGGCCCGCTTCGCCAAGGCGGCGCGCTCGGAGCTCGGGGCGGCGGGCACGCACCTGTTGGCCGAACGCACCGAGAAACTGCGTGACGAGTGGGTGCACAAGCGATTGGTCGAGGCCGGCGCGGCGCGCTCCCGCTCGTTGGGCTGGCCCGATGCCTACGCCTTCACCAAGGCGCTGGGCGAGCGCGCCCTGGTGGGCGGCTACGGCCAGCGCATTCCCATCACCGTGGTGCGCCCCTCCATCATCGAGTCGGCGCTTGCCGAGCCCAAAGCAGGCTGGATCCGCGGCTTCCGCATGGCCGAGCCCATCATCGTCTCCTACGCCCGCGGGCTGCTCAAAGAGTTCCCCGGCATCCCCGAAGGGGTGGTCGACGTCATCCCCGTCGACCTGGTGGTGGCCGCCATCGTCGCCGTGGCCGCCGCCGGGCCCGACCCTTCGGGGCCCACGGCGTTGCACGTCGCCTCGGGGGTGCGCAACCCGCTGCGCTACGGCGAGATGCAGGCGCTGGTGCAGTCCTGGTTCACCGAGCACCCCCTCTACGACGCCGACGGCCAGCCCATCGTGGTGCCCGACTGGTCGTTCCCCGGTCACGGCCGGGTGCAGCGCCAGCTGGAGCGCGCCACCAGGGTGCTCGCCCTGCTCGAGCGCCTGGTGGGCAACCTCCCGGTTCGGGGCCGGCGGGCCGAGGTGGCGGCCGGCATCGAAGAGCGGCGCCAGCGCGTCGAGCGGGCGCTGTCCTACGTCGAGCTGTACGGCTCTTACGCCGAGACCGAAGCCCTCTTCAGGATCGATCGCCTCCTCGAGCTCCGAGACAGGCTCACGGCGGAGGACCGGGCCGTCTTCTGCTTCGACCCGGCGGTGGTCGAATGGGACCACTACATCAGCGACGTCCACCTGCCTTCGGTGGTGGCCCACGCCCGGGTGCGTACCACCCCCACGGCCTCGCGGATGGCGAGCCGCTCCGAGCGGGCCCGACTGGCCGTCCTCTCGCCGGAGCGCCAGCTGGCCGCCTTCGACCTCGAGAACACCCTGGTGGCCTCCAACGTGGTGGAGTCATACGCCTGGTTGGCCACCCGCCACCTTCCTGCCGGCGAGCGGGCCCGCCTGGTGGCCCGCCTCTTGCGTGAGGCGCCGACGCTGCTGGCGCTCGACCGGCGCGACCGCGGCGACTTCCTTCGCACCTTCTATCGCCGCTACGAGGAGGCGCCCGCCGAGCTCGTCCGGGCAGACGCCATGGAGCTGTTCCACCACCTGCTCCTGGCCAAGTCCTTCCCGGCCGGGGTGGCCCGAGTTCGGGCGCACAAGGCGCTCGGTCACCGCACGGTGCTCATCACCGGTGCCCTCGACTTCGTGGTCGAGCCTCTGCGGCCGCTCTTCGACGAAGTGGTGTGCGCCTCGCTCGGCACCGACGACGAGGGCCGCTTCACCGGGCGACTCGTGCACCTGCCTCCCACCGGCGAAGCCCGGGCCCTGGTCCTGGCCCGCTACGCCGCCGCCGAGGGCCTGGACCTGGGTGAGGCCGTGGCCTACGCCGACTCGGCGTCGGACCTGCCACTCCTCGAGGCTGTGGGCTTCCCGGTGGCGGTGAACCCCGAGTCCAAGCTGGCCGCCATCGCCCGGCGCCGGGGGTGGCACGTCGAGCAGTGGGAGAAGGCGGCGGGCGGTGCCCGCCCGCCGCTGCCCCTCGGGCCCGTGGACCGCCGGGTGTCGCGCTGGTGGGCGCGTCTCGACGGGCTGCTCGGCGACCTGGCCGGCGGTTCGCCCGTCTCGCCGGGAGTGGGGCCATGAGGGCGCTCGTGTTCGAGCGCAACCTCCCCCGCTTCGCCGCCGCCCGCCTGGCGGCGTCCGTGGCCGGCTCGGGCCGCGGAGCGGGCGTGAGCCCGCTGCGCCTGGCAGACGTGGAAGCTCCCGACCTGCCGGGCGGAGCGTGGGCGCGGGTGCGCCCGTCGCTGGCGGGCATCTGCGGGTCGGACCTCTCCACCCTCGACGGCCGCAGCTCGCGCTACTTCGAGGACATCGTGAGCTTCCCGTTCGTACCCGGCCACGAAGTGGTGGGGGCGGTCGAGGATCCCCCGGTGGAGGGGGCGCCGGCCCCCGGCACCCGGGTGGTCGTGGAGCCGGTGCTCGGATGCACGGCCCGCAGCATCGTCCCGCCCTGTGACGCTTGTGCCGCCGGGCACACCGGCGGCTGCCAGCGCCTGGCCTTCGGCCACCTGGCCCCGGGCCTGCAGATCGGCTTCTGCGCCGACACCGGAGGGGGCTGGTCGACGGCCGGGCTGGTGGCCCACGCCTCCCAGCTGCACGCCGTGCCTGACCATCTGAGCGACGAGGACGCCGTGATTGTCGAGCCCACGGCGTGCGCCGTGCACGCCGCATTGCGCGCCGAGGTCGAGCCCGGTGACACGGTGGCGGTGGTGGGAGCGGGCACCTTGGGCCTCACTTTTCTGGCCGCCGTGCGCCACCTGGCCCGGCCGGGCACCGTCGTGGCCGGGGCCAAGCACCCCCACCAGCGCCGGCTGGCCGAGGAGATGGGCGCCGACGTCGTGGTGGAGCCCGGCCAGCTGGAGCGGGCCGTGCGCCTGCGCTCGCGCTCGCTCGTGTCGTCCGGGCACCTGAGCGGCGGTGCCGACGTGGTGGTCGACTGCGTGGGCAGCGCCCAGTCGCTGGCCCAAGCCCTGTCCATGGTGCGCCCCCGGGGACGCCTGGTGCTGGTGGGCATGCCCTCGGTGGTACGACTCGACCTTGCGTCGCTGTGGCACCGCGAAGTGGAGCTGGCCGGCGCCTACGCCTACGGCACCGAGCTCACCGACAGCGGGCCGCGGCGCACCTTCGACATGGCCATGGAGGTGGTGGCCGCCTATGGCCTGGGACGCCTCGTATCGGCCCGTTACCCTCTGCTCCGCTTCGAAGAGGCCCTGGCACATGCCGGGGCGGCGGGGAGGCGCGGGGCGGTGAAAGTGGTCTTCGACTTGCGCAAGGAGAGGCGCCCATGAGCCCCAGGCCCGGCTTCGTCCTCGAGGTCGATCGCTCCACACCGCCCACCTTGTTCTGGCACGGCGAAGGGTTCCGCTTGGAGCGCCTGCCGGTGGGGAGCCGGGTGCTCTACGGCCCCGAACCCCTCGAGGCGCTGGACGATCCCGTCTCGGCCGTCCGCCACGCCCTGCTCCACCCCCTGGGCGACAGCCCTCCCCTGCCGGCGCTGCTGCGCCCCGGGATGCGGCTCACCATCGCCTTCGACGACGTGTCGCTGCCCCTGCCACCCATGCGCCGGCCCGACGTGCGACAGCTGGTCATCGAGCAGGTGCTCGACATGGCCGCCCAGGCGGGGGTGGAGGACGTGGTCCTCGTGGCCGCCTTGGCCCTGCACCGGCGCATGACCGAGGCGGAGCTCCGCCACGCCCTGGGCGAGCGCATCTACGACGCCTTCGCCCCCCATGGGCTGCTCCGCCAGCACGACGCCGAGGATCCCGAGGAGCTCGTGTTCCTGGGCGCCACCGACGAGGGCGAGGAGGTGGAGATCAACCGGCGCGCCGCGGAGTCGGACCTCCTCGTGTACGTGAACATCAACCTGGTGGCCATGGACGGCGGGCACAAGTCGGTGGCCACCGGCCTGGCCAGCTACCGCAGCCTGCGCCATCACCACAACGCCCGCACCATGCAGAACAGCCGGTCGTTCATGGACCAGGAACACTCCGAGCTGCATTCGTCGAACTGGCGCATGGGACGTCTCATCGCCGCCGCCGGCGTGAAGGTCTTCCAGGTGGAGACCACCTTGAACAACGACACCTTCCCCGAGCAGTTCCGTTTCCTCCAGCGCCGCGAGTGGGAGTGGTCGGCGCGCGACCGTGCCGCCTTTGTGGCCTCTTCCGCGGCCCTGGCCCGCACCCCGCCCAAGGTGGCCCGTTCCATCTTCCACGCCATCAAGGCGCCCCAGAAGATGGTCTCGGTACAGGCGGGGGAAGTCGAGGCCGTGCACGCCCGCACCACTCAGCAGGTGTACGTCCAGCAGCTCACCGCCGTGGAAGGCCAGACCGACGTGCTCACCATGGGCTTGCCTTACATCTGCCCCTACAACGTGAACTCGATCATGAACCCTGTGCTGGTGGCATGCCTCGGACTGGGATACTTCTTCAACCTCTACCGGGGAATGCCGCTGGTGCGCGAGGGGGGTGTCGTCATCATGAGCCACCCGACCCCCTGGGCCTTCGACCCCTCCTACCACCCGAGCTACATCGACTTCTTCGAGCAGGTGCTCTCCGAGACCACCGACCCGGTGGAGGTCGGCAAGTACGAGGAGGCGTTCGCCACCGACCCCTGGTACGTGCATCTGTACAGGACGGGCCACGCCTACCACGGGGTGCATCCCTTCTACATGTGGTACTGGTGCGCCCATGCACTGGCGCATCTGGGCGGTGTGATCGTGGTCGGCGGGGAACGCGCCGCCGTGCGCCGTCTCGGCTTCACGCCCGCCACCACCATGGCCGACGCCCTCGAGATGGCCGCCGACCTCGTGGGGCCCGACCCCTCGCTCACCCACCTGCACGCCCCGCCCCTCGTCATGGCCGACGTGCGCTGATCCCCATGACCCGCACCCGCCTGCCCGGCCCGCTCGGGAGGGCGTCGTTCCCCTGGGGGGCGCCGCAGTGGCCCACCGGCCTCCCCCGCCCGGCGCCCGAACGCGCCGTGGGCGTGGAGTACGACAGCGCCTGGGCTCGGCGGTACCCGGTGCGCGTGGCGCGCGCCCTCGTGATCGACAACCTGACCCGGCCCTTGGCCCACGCCGTGGCGTCGCCGGCCGTGGCAGGCGACGAGATGCTGGAGCTGGCCCACCCGCCGGTGATCTTCGCCGCCAACCACGCCAGCCACCTCGACACGCCGCTACTTCTGTCGGTGCTCCCCGTGCGCTGGCGCCACCGCACCGTGGTGGCGGCCGCCGCCGACACCTTCTTCGACCGCCGATGGAAGGCGCATCTGTGGGCAGGGGTGTTGAACGCCGTCCCCATCGAGCGCCAACGGGTCAACCGCCGATCCGCGGAGCAGGCCGCTCAGCTACTCGGCCAGGGATGGAACCTCGTCATCTTCCCCGAAGGGGGGCGATCGCCCGACGGCTGGCTCCAGCCCGTTCGCCCCGGAGCCGCCTACCTGGCTGTGCGCAGCGGTCGGCCCGTGGTGCCCGTGCACATCGCCGGGACGCGGCGACTGCTGCCCAAAGCAGGCAGGGGACTGCGCCGAGGCCGCACCACGGTGCGCTTCGGGATGCCCCTGTCCCCCGACGAGGGTGAGGACGCCCGCCGCTTCGGGGCGCGTGTGGAACGGGCGCTGGCCACATTGGCCGACGAGGCCGGCTCTGACTGGTGGACGGCGCAGCGCCGGGCGGCGGCAGGCACGACCCCCCCGCCCGGCGGCCCCGACACCTCACCGTGGCGACGCGCCTGGGCGCTGGGGCCCGACCCCCATGAGCAAG
>JBJKRZ010000097.1:0-3859 GCA_046704365.1 Acidimicrobiales bacterium
GGCTCGGACCAGGCCATTGCTGAGGCTCTGCAACGGGCCGTGCTAACCTCCGGGCCCGTCGTACCCGGCGGTTCCCGACTCGACCCGGAGGCAGCGGCAAATGGTGCTCAGGCGGAGAGCACGCCACATCCACCGGCGCGCGCTGCCGGCAGCCGGTGCGATCCTCGCCGTGGGCGGGCTGGCGTCCCTCGGGCTGGGGGCGCTGCTCGCCGGCGCCAGCTCGTCGGCGGGCGCCTCGGCCGCTTCCAGCACCGGCTTCGGTGACCCCACAGGGCAGCCGCTGGCCTACGTGACGGCGTCGGGCAAGGGCGCGGTGGTCGTGATCGAGACCCAGCCACTCACAAAGCCGAAGGTGCTCGGCACCATCCCGATCCAGGCGGCGCCGACAACATGCGCGCCCCGCGTGCCGTACGTGGCGGCGGTGAGCGCCCCCTGCTCGTCGCACCCGGTCGGCATCACCGCCAGTCCGACAGGGCAGTGGCTCTACGTCGACGCCTCCGCCAGCGGCGGCACCAACGAGGCCGGCACGCCGATGGGCGCCATCGACGTGATATCGGTCGCCACCGACACCGTCGTCAAGGTGTTCCCCACCGGCTCGACACCCGTGTCGTCGGCCATGAGCCCCTCGGGCACGACCCTGTACGTGGCCGCCCAGGGCAAGACAACGGCAAGTTCCGGGGTGCTCGACGTGATCCATGTCACCGGGTCGTCCCTGAGCGGCGAGACCGCGGTGCCCCTGCCCGAGTACCACTTCGTGGCGACAACAGCACCCGAGGTGGTGGCGGTGGGCGACAAGGGCGCCCGGGTCGCCGTCGCCGACACGGTCGACGGCGTCGGCTACCTCGACATCTTCACCGTCGACCCGGTCACGGGCACAGTGACAGCTGGCGCGCCGGTGCGGACCCTCCGGTTCCAGGACCTGGCCACCTCGGTGGCGGTGGGCCCGGCGACAACAAAGGTCGCCTACGCCGTCCAGGAGGCCACAACAGCGGCTGGAAAGGGTCCCGTCGACACCCATGCCGTCACGGTCGTCACACTGGTGACCTTCACCACAGTGGCCACGACACCGCCCAAGGTGGTGGACCTGGCCACAGGATTCGCCACCGCCATCGCCGCCAGCCCGTCGGGGACGACACTGGCCGTCGCACTGGCGTCATTGACAGAGGGGACCGACCCCGCCGTCGCCCCGCTCACCATCACCAAGACGAAGCCCTTCACACCCACGCCCGACACGCCGGTCTCCCTCGGCCCCACCGCCGGGCCGACCGCTCTGCAGTTCCTGCCCAGCGGCACAGGGCTCTACGCCGTGAACGAGACAGCCACATCGGTCTCGGTCCTCGACACGATCACGACCGTGACGGCCACCGTCAACCTGTCGACCACAACCACGCTGAGCACCGGGACCAAGCCGCTGGCGGTGGCCTTCGGCCACGTGACACCGCCGGCGCCCACGACCACCACCACGACCACCACCACCACGACGACCACGGTGCCGACGACGGTCACCGTCCCGGTGAAGACCTCGGGCGGCTCGTCGACGTCGATCCCGTCCCCGGCAACCGGCGCCACGGCGGCCACCGGCGGGCCGCAGCTGGCCTACACCGGGTCGACCGTGGAGCCCTGGCTGTGGCTCGGCGGATCGCTGGCCGTGACCGGCGCGCTGTTGCTGGTGGCGGACGTCCGCCTGCGGCGCCGTCCCCGCCCCGGGCAACCCCCCCGCTGACCCTGGCGCTCAGCGGCGCCGGGGCGGTATGGGACCCCGGGCGCCCTCAGCTGCAAGCCGCCGCGCCGACGTGGGGCCCGCCCATCCGGTGGGGCCTATGTCGTGCCGGGCGTCGGCGGGTAGGGGGCCGTGCAGGCCTTGCCGCCGCACACTGTGATCACCTTGCCCGACGCGAAGAACGTGTTCATCTGGTCCCAGAACTTCGGGTCTGTGCGCGGCGTCGTGTCGTGGGGGTCGTGGCCGGCGGTCGGCGGCGTGTTGGTGAGGGGCGGGGGCGGGACCCCGCTGTCCCAGACGAAGAGGGCCGGGCCCTTCGAGCCGGGCTTCAGGCGAGGGATGTCCCAGAAGGGCTGGGCCTCATTGGACCGTCCCTTCCTCAGGGCGGGCTCGTGTACGGCGGCGCCGATGGTGCGGGCCTCGGTCTCGGTCTGCACGTTGGCCACCTGGTGGTCGCCGAACGCCTCCTCCAGCATCACCTGGTGCTGGGGCGTGCCGGGAAGGCCGCCGGTCATCTGCTCGGCGTAGCCGTCGCCCTCGGCCCGGTCCCACAGCATCTGGATGAGGTCGAGGCCGATCTCCTGGACGGCGTATGTGGGGTACGCCTTGGTCAGCAGCGTCTCGAACGCCGTGAAGTCGACGCTCCGGTTGAGCAGCACGTCGTAGTCGATGGCCGGGACCCCGAGCACGCCCCGGTGGGCGTCCTTGGAGACGGCCAGGAAGGCCCCGCCCATGATCCCGCCCTGCGAGTTGCCGTAGTAGACGAGGCCGTGGCCGGCCCTGATGACCGGCTTCCCTGTGGCCTGGAAGGCGGGGTTGGTGGCGAAGCCCTTGGGGCTGTCCTCGAGGCGCCCGAGGAACTGCGCGTTCACCATCGACTGCAGCAGGTTGTCGGCCAGGCTCGGGAAGTTCGAGAGGTTGGCCACCACGGTGGCGGCGAAGAGGACGTTGGGCTTGGCCAGCCCGACCCAGTCGGTCGAGCAGAACATCCAGTCGTACTTGTCGGAGAACCCGGGCACGCCGCTGTGGAACACCTCTGTCGATGTCCCGAACAGCCCGTGGCCGTAGTAGCCGACGGAGGCCGGGTGGGCGGCGGTGGCCGCCTTGGGGACGTCGCAGGTGAAGTTGGCCGTCTGGGTCGCTCCCCCGGACTCGGTCGGCAGCCCGTCGGCCCCCTCGTTCAGGACGGTGCCGGCCGTCCCCTCGGGCCCGGTCAGGAAGCTCGGGACCGTGAAGGTCCCGACCACCTTGCGGGCGGCCTGCGGCGCTGTGGACGGGTGGTCGATCACCGAGGTCACGGTGTAGGCGGGCACCGCTGTGCCCAGGGTGGCGAAGGCCTGGTCGCGCATGGCCAGGGCGGGGCCGGTCAGGTCCTGGCGGCTGGCCACGGTGAAGTCCCACGCCTCGTAGAGGCCCTTCTTGTCCACGCCGTGCTTTCCCAGCTCGGTGACCACGTCCTTCAGGTGGGAGCGGTAGGCGGGCGACGCGGTGCAGGTTCCCTGGGGCAGGGCTGCGGCCGACGTCCCCAGCACCTGGGACATGCAGGCCGACGGCTGGATGGCTTGGCCCGATGCGGTCTTCAGGTTGCGCAGGGCGACCAGGTACCGCTGGCCCTCGATGAAGTCCCTGGCCGGGTGGACCATGAGCAGCTGGGTCGACGGATCGTGGTCGAGCACGTCCAGCTCGGACCAGGTGGGCCAGCGCCTGCCGGTCGTGGCGTCGATCACCACCACCGGGCTCGACTACTTCAGCGAGCCGCCCATGTCGGAGTTGGTGGCCACCTTGCTCGTGGCCAGGCTGATGCCGGGCACGTGGGTGAGCAGCGAGGCCCCCGGGCTGAACCCGTCGCTGGCGTTCCAGGCGGTGGGGTCGAAGGCGGGCTGGCCGGCTCCGGCCGGGAACGCCGACGAGGGGAGGTCGACCTGGCGTCCGGTGGCCGTCGCCGAGTCGGTCTTGGTGTAGTAGTCGTTCGGGAACGGCAGCATGCACTGGCTGGGGTCGAGTCCGTCGCACGCCGGCCCGCTCGCCGCGCCGAATGTGGACGCCGACGAGCTCGGTCCGGGCGCCGATCGGGCGGCCGCCCCGGCCGCCCCGGCGCCTCCCGGTCCGCAGGTGCCGAGCAGGCCGGCCACCAGGCCC
>JBJKRZ010000098.1:0-15020 GCA_046704365.1 Acidimicrobiales bacterium
GCCGGGGGCTGCTCCTCTGGGGGTCAGCGCGTCGAGAGGGCGGATGTCCCGCTGGCCACGGTGCCCGACGACGCCGACGCGCCGAGGCGGTCGAGGAACGCAGCGGCCACCTGGTATCCCTGCTCGATGAGCTCCTCGGTGTGGGACAGGTCGCTGTAGAAGAAGCGTCCGGTGACCGGACCGGGAATGACGGCGGCCTCCACGTCGTCGGGGAGCTGATCGAGGTCGTGCAGCACACGCGCCTTGCGGGCCAGGGCGAGCGCCGCCAGCACACGATCGATGGGACGGGGCCCGAAGCTGTCGATCTCGCTCAGGCGCGGCCCGCACAGAAGCACGTAGAGAGCGGTGGCACCGGCGGCCACGGCGTCGGTGACGGGCACGTTGTTGATCACTCCCCCGTCGATCATCTCGGTCCCGTGCAGGCGGACCGGAGGGAAGACCCCGGGCAGGGCGCTCGAGGCGAGGAGCAGCTCCCGGGCCGGGCCTTCCCAGTAGCAGCGCTCGGGATCCCCCGTCAGAGCGGTCACCACCACGCCGAGGGGGATGGGCGACTGGGAGAGGTCGCTGAAGTCGATGGCCGATTCGATGACCGATGCCAGACCGTTGTGCTCGTAGACCGCCTCACGCCGGGCGGCGAAGTGCACGAGCTCCCACATCCGCCCCCGGTGGAAGACGGCGTCGGCAGCTGCTCTCACCCAGGCCTGGTGCAGGCGGGCCAGGTTGTCCGGGTCAGACCCCTGGGCGTAGGCAGCCCCGTTGAGGGCGCCCACCGAACTGCCCACCACGAGATCGGCGTGGACGCCACGCTCGACGAGCGCCCGCAGCGCACCAACCTGCACGGCGCCCAGCGTTCCCCCGCCGGAGAGCACGAAAGCGACGCGTCGCGGTCGCCAGCTCGGCCGCAGGGCGCGGTACACGCGGCCCTGGGCGCCCAGGCCGGGAAGGTCGACGGCGTCCCACCAGCGCCGACCGTGGCGCTCGGGAATCGGCAGCCCCTGCACCAGCCCCGGCCCGACTACGTGCCCGAACAGGCGCCCTTCGCCCTCCATCCGCACCCCCGCAGGGGGCCCCGCCAGGGGCACCCTCGACTTCCAACCTAGCGCTGTTGTGGAAGTTTTGGGCAACGAAATTGGGCCCGAGGGTGGGCGGTCCATGCGCGCTGAGCTGGCTGGGCACCCGCTGGAGGCCCACCGGGCGGAGAGCCCGGTCCATAGGACGGCCCGGCTGAGGGCCCGGCCGAGGGCCCGCTGAGCCCCGCTGGGCACCCGCTTCGAAGCCCGTCGGGCTGTGGGCCCGCTCCGGCCCCGCCTGAGGGCCCGCCGCAGGCGAATCGGCCCGCCCGTCAGGAGGCCCGCTCGGCGGCCTCCACGGCGTTGCGCAGCAGCATGGCCCGCGTCATGGGCCCGACCCCACCGAGGCGCGGGGTGATCCATCCCGCCACCTCTGCCACGGCCTCGTCGACGTCGGAGAGGAGCTTGCGTCCCGACCACGAGGTGCCGGCTCCCACCACGGCGGCACCCGGCTTCACCATGTCGGCGGTGACCAACCCGGCATGGCCGGCGGCGGCCACCACGACGTCGGCGCGCCGCACGTGCTCGGCGAGGTCGGGCACGCCCGTGTGCACGACGGTCACCGCCGCGTTGCACCCCGGGCGCTTGAGCGAGAGCAGCAGCGCCAGCGGCCGCCCGATGGTGAGCCCGCGCCCCACGATCACCACGTGACGGCCTTCCACGCCGACGCCGTTGGCAGCGAGGAGCTCGACGATGCCGGCCGGCGTGCACGGCAGGGGTCCGGGCCGGCCCATGACCAGGCGGCCCAGGTTGACCGGGTGCAGGCCGTCTACGTCCTTGGCCGGGTCCACCCGCAACAGCACCGCCTCCTCGTCGAGCCCGGCGGGCAGAGGCAGCTGCACCAGATAGGCGTGGACGGCGTCATCCTCGTTGAAGCGGTCGACGACCGCCTCCAGCTGGGCCTGGGACACGTCGGCGGAAAGGTGCTCGTGCACCGAGGAGATGCCCACCTCGGCGCAGTCCTGATGCTTCATCTCCACGTAACGGGCGCTGGGCCCGTCGTCGCCCACCAAGATGGTCCCCAGCCCCACCGTCACGCCTTCGGCCTTCAAGCGGACGACACGCTCTGCCACCTCGGCGCGGATGCGCGCCGCCAGGGCCTCGCCGTCGAGCAGGCGGGCCGTCAATGGCGGAAGTGGCGCTCGCCCGTCATGACCATGGCGATGCCGTGCTCGTCGGCGGCGGCCACCACCTCGGCGTCGCGCACGGAGCCGCCCGGCTGCACGACCGCCGCCACCCCCGCCCGGGCCAGCACGTCGAGCCCGTCGCGGAACGGGAAGAAGGCGTCGCTGGCGGCGGCTCCGCCCTTTGCCCGCTCCCCGGCCTTGGTCACGGCGATCCCCGCTGCCTCGACTCGGCTCTGCTGGCCGGCACCCACGCCCAGCGCCTGGCCGTCGTTCACGACCACGATGGCGTTGGACGAAGTACGGGCGCACACCCGCCATGCCAGCTCGACGTCACGCCACTGCTCGTCGGTGGGTACCACCTTGGTGGGCACGCTCCAGGTGTCCCGGCCGGCCGAGAACCGGTCGGACTCTTGGACGAGGAAGCCGTCGCCCAGCGTGCGAACCTCGACGGCGGCGGCCCGGTAGGGGGGTGCCTCGAGCAACCGGGTGGCCTTGCGCTTGGCCACCATGACCTCGACGGCCGCCGGCTCCCAGGCCGGGGCCACGATCACGTCGGCCTGCGGGCCCTCGGCCACGGCCCGGGCGACCTCCTCGGTGCACGGCCCGCCCAGGGCCACCACGCCCCCGAAGGCCGACACCGGGTCGCACTCGAGGGCCCGGCGGTAGGCGTCGGCCAGCCCGGGAGCGAGAGCGGCTCCGCACGGGTTGGCGTGCTTCACGATGACGGCGGCCGCCCCTTCGGGCCCGCCGATCTCGTGCACGAGCCGCCAGGCGGCGTCGGCGTCGAAGAGGTTCAGGTACGACAGGGCCGTTCCCGCGTGCTGCACGACCCCGTCCCACCAGCTCGGCTCCCCCTGGCGGCGGTAACGGGCGCCGGACTGGTGGGGGTTCTCGCCGTAGCGCAGCAACCCTCCCGCTCTCTCGAGCCGGAGCTCGAGCAGCTCCGGCAGGGCCGGCGCCGTCCCGGCCGTCTCTGTGGGCGCCGACAGGCCGGCGTCTGAGCCGGACCGGTCGGTGCCGCCCTCCAGCCAGGCAGTCACGGCGGCGTCGTAGGCGGCGGTGTGGGCGAAGGCGGCGTGTGCCAGGCGGCGCCGGGTCCCCGACGAGAGCCCGCCCTGGCGCCGCAGCTCCTCGAGCACGCCGGCGTACTCGGCCGGATCCACCACCACACACACGTGGGCGAAGTTCTTGGCCGCGCCACGCACCATGGCGGGACCGCCGATGTCGATCATCTCCACCGACGGCTGGCTGGCGAAGGGATAGAGGTTGCACACCACCAAGTCGATGGGGGCGATGCCCCGGAGCTCCAGGTCGGCCATGTGCTCGGGCACGGAGCGGTCGGCCAGGATGCCGCCGTGGATGGCCGGGTGCAGCGTCTTCACCCTGCCCGAGAGCATCTCGGGAGCGCCGGTGACCTCGGACACCTGGTGGTGGGCGACGCCGGCCTCGGCCAGGGCGGCGGCGGTGTTGCCCGACGCCACGAGCTCCCAGCCGAGCTCCACGAGCTCCCGGGCCAGCTCGACGAGCCCGGTCTTGTCGTAGACCGACAGCAGCGCTCTTCTCGGAGTGGACACGGCCCGACCCTATCGCCGGGTGCGAGGCGAGAAGCTCAGCCGCCGACCAGGCGCTCCACCACCTCGCTGATCGAACTGTCGCCGTCGGGGCGTGGGAAGTCCTCGCGCTTGTTCATGTGCGGGAAGGGCTCGGCGGGGATCTCCAGGCCCAGTGCCTCGCACAGCGGCGCCCAGCCGTCGCCCGGCTGCCAATCCACCAGGCGGTCAGGCGGGGCCGAGGCCCGCACGTCGGCGTTGTGGCGCTCGTAGGCGGCGATGCTGGCGTCGCGGTCGGTCCACTCCGGTGTGAAGCGGGCCCCGGCCACGGTCCTCCACATCTCGAACCACTCGGTCATCTCGGCGGGCACCTGCGAGGCGTCGAGGGAGAAGATGGTGCTGATGGCGCTCTCCCACCACTTGTCGGGGCTGCTGCGGGTGGACAGGACGACGACGGCGCCGGGACAAGCCTCGAGGATCTCGCGCCAGAACAGGCACGCCGGGAAGTCCGAGGTGGCACCGTATCCGTCCAGCATGGCTGTCCAGTCGACGACCGCGCCCTCGGCCGCCGCCCTCCACAGGCCGACGTGCTCGGGGTGCCCGAACACCTCGATCATGTGGTAGCAAGGCGCCCCCAACAGCTGCTCCAGACCGGTCTTGAGCGACAGGGTCCCTGTTCGCCCCACCCCGGCGCCGACCACCTTGAGCGTCATGGTTCCTCCGTTCCTCGACGTGTCCCGACACTCTGGACTCTCTCACCGGCCCCCTCGCCCTCCAGAGATGCGACGAAGGCCTTGACGGTGCGGGGGTACAGCACCCGCTCCACCGCTTTGATGCGCTCGTGCAAGCTGTGGACGGAGTCACCCGGGCGCACCGGCACCTCCTCCTGGGCCAGGACCGGGCCGGCGTCCGTCTCCAGCGTGGCGACGTGCACGGTGCAGCCGGTGACCGCCACGCCGGCCGCCAGGGCCTCTTCCACGGCGTGCCACCCCGGGAAGGCAGGCAGCAGCGCCGGGTGCGTGTTGAGGATCCGCCCCGGATAGGCGTCGTGGGCCGGCTGGGCCAGCACGGTGCCGAAACCGGCCATGGCCACCACGTCCACGTGGTGCTCCTCGAGCACCCGGACCAGCTCCTCGGTGTAGCTGGTGCGGTCGAAGCGGGGCCCGAAGCCGCCGAAAGCGCCCCGGTCGACGAGGCGGGCCTCCACGCCGGCTCGGGCGGCCATCTCGAGACCGCGGCAGGGTCGGTCGGCCACCACCAGGGCCACGGGGACGGCGTCGGCCAACATGGCTTCGAGGATGGAGCCGGTCCCCGAGACGAGCACGGCCACGCGCACGCGCTGCACGCTACCGCCCGAGGCTCGGGAGACGGCGAGTGGCGCGCCGGGGACGCTCAGCCCACGTTCTTCACGATGTCGACCATGCGCTCACCGGCCTCGGTGGGATTCCGGGCCACCGTGACCCCCGCTGCCGACAGCGCATCCATCTTCGCCTTGGCCGTTCCCTGGCTGCCCGAGATGATGGCGCCGGCATGGCCCATCTTACGCCCCGGCGGGGCCGTGACCCCGGCGATGTATGCCACCACGGGCTTGGACATGTGGCTGGCTATGAACTCGGCCGCCTGCTCCTCGGCCGACCCGCCGATCTCCCCGATGAGCAGCACCGCTTTGGTCTCGGCGTCGGCCTCGAAGGCGGCCAGCACGTCGGTGAAGGTGAGGCCGGGTACCGGGTCGCCCCCGATGCCCACCCCGGTGGTCTGGCCGATGCCCTTCTGGGTGAGCTCGTACAGAGCCTGGTAGAAGACCGTGCCCGAGCGGCTCACCAGTCCCACCGGGCCCCCGGGCAGGGCGATGTCGCCCGAGGTGATACCGATGTTGCACTTGCCGGCGGAGATGATCCCCGGGCAGTTGGGACCGAGAAGGCGCGTGCTCGGGAAGTCCCGCAAAAGCCTGTTGTAGGCCCGGGCCTCGTCGTGGGCGGGGATTCCCTCGGTGATGCACACGACGAAGCCGATGCCCGCCTCGGCCGCCTCGATGACGGCGTCGGCGGCGAAGGGTGGCGGCACGGAGATGAACGAGGCGTCGGCACCGGTGGCGGCCACCGCCTCAGCCACGGTGGCGAACACCGGGATGCCCTCGATGGTCTCGCCCCCGCGCTTGGGGTTGGTGCCGGCCACCACCTGGGTCCCATAGGCACGGTTGCGCAGCCCGTGGTAGAGCCCCTGGCTGGTGGGGCTCAGGCCCTGGACGACCACCTTCGTCTTCTCGTCCACGAAGATGCTCACGGCCGGGCCCCCTTGGCCAGCTCGCTGGCACGACGGGCCGCTTCGATCATCGTGGGCAACGACTCGAGCGTGTCCGAACCGTGCTCGGCCAGGATGCGCCTGCCCTCGTCGGCGTTGGTGCCGTCGAGGCGGATGACGATGGGCGAAGTGATCTCCACCCTGCCCATGGCCTCCACGATGCCGTTGGCCACCTCCTCGCCGCGGGTGATGCCGCCGAAGATGTTGATGAAGATGGAACGAACCTTGTCGTCGCTGTTGATGACCTCCAAGGCGTTGGCCATCTGCGCCGCGTTGGCCCCGCCGCCGATGTCCAAGAAGTTGGCGGGCTTCCCGCCCACCTGCTCGACCACGTCGCAGGTGCTCATGGCCAGGCCGGCGCCGTTGGCGATGATCCCCACGAAGCCGTCGAGGCCCACGTACTGCAGACCCTTCTCCTTGGCCAGGCGCTCGCGGGGATCCTCGGTCTCCGAGCCGGCGAATTCGGCCCACTCGGGGTGACGGAAGGTGGCGTTGTCGTCCAGGGTCACCTTGGCGTCCAGAGCGTGCACCCGCCCGTCGGTGGTGAGGATCAGCGGGTTGATCTCCGCCAGGTCGCAGTCGCCCTCGGTGTAGCAGGTGTAGAGCTTCTCCAGCAGCACAGCCGCCTGCTCGCGAGCCTCGGGGTCGAGCCCCGCCTCGGCCACCAGCTCGGTGGCCTGCCGGTGGGTGAGCCCGTCCACCGGGTCCACGTGCCGACGGGCGATGGCACCGGGATCGGTGGCCGCCACCTCCTCGATGTCCACCCCCCCCATGGCCGACACCATGCACAAGTACTTCTTGGCGCTGCGGTCCAAGGTGAAGCTGGCGTAGTACTCCCGGGCGATGTCCGAGGAGTGCTCGATCCACAGACGGTGCACGGTGTGGCCCTTGATGTCCATGCCCAGGATGTTGCCGGCGTGGCGGCGGACCGCCTCGGCGTCGTCGGCCAGCTGGATACCCCCGGCCTTGCCCCGCCCACCGACCTTGACCTGGGCCTTCACCACCACGGGGTAGCCGACCTCCTCGGCCCTGGACAGCGCCTCCTCCACCGTGTCGGCCACCCCGCCGGGCGACACCGGGATGCCGTATCGGGCGAAGTACTGCTTTCCTTGGTACTCGTAGAGATCCACCGAGTCCTTTCCTTCTTCTCGTGGCCTGCGTCTCGTGGCCTGAATCTTGTGGCCTGCGTCTTTCGGCCGTGCGCCGCTGCCCCGTCCTAGCGGGCGCCGTCACCGGCGTGCCAATCCCCGGGCTCGCGCCAGGGCCGGGGAGCTGCCCACCAGTCCTTCCCGCCCATCCCTCAGCTCTGGCGGGCTGCCTCCTCACGCCGGTCGAGGGCATCCCCGATCTGCGCCACGATGGCCTGCAGGGGCGACCCCGGGGTGAACACCAGGTCCACACCGGCTCCCTGCAGGGAGCTCAGATCCGCCTCGGGGATGATCCCACCCACCACCACGAGGACGTCCTCGAGGCCCTCGGCTCTCAGGCCCTCCACCACCCTGGGCACGAGCGTGAGGTGGGCCCCTGACAGCAGCGACAGCCCCACGGCGTCGGCGTCCTCCTGCACCACCGCCTGCACCACCTGCTCGGGCGTCTGGTGGAGCCCGGTGTAGATCACCTCGAAGCCGGCGTCGCGCAGAGCACGGGCGATCACCTTGGCCCCCCGGTCGTGGCCGTCGAGGCCCGGCTTGGCCACCACCACCCGGTAGGGCCGGATCATCGGGCCATCCCACGAAGCGGGGTCATCGGGCTCCGAGCATAGGCACTTCACGCACGGTGAGCGCCAAGCGACGCCGAGGGGCCCAGCCGGAGGGGTTCGCTCAGTCGCCTCGTCCCAGCTTCCACTCGGCCATCTTGGGCAAGCGCGATCCTCGCCGCTTGCCCGCGCCCGTGGCGTTGCGCGCCCGGGGTGCCGAGCTTCGGGACTCTCGTGACGGGGGACGGCGGGACTCGTCACTCTGCGCCTGCTCGTCCCACGGGTCAGGGGCGTGCTCGTCCCGGCCGTGCTCGTCCCGGCCGTTCTCGTCCCAGGGATCGGGGTCGTGCCAATCGTCGGCACCGCTGGGGTCCTCTCGGGCCATGCCGAGTGTGCCGTCGCCACCGTCTCCGCCACCCGGCTTGCGGCGCCCTCGGCGACCCCAGGCCGGTATGGCGCGCACGGGGTCGGGCCGGCCGGACCACGACCCGCCGACGTCCTCCACCAGCTGTTCGGGCAGCTCCGACAGGAAGCGGCTGGGAATGGCCAGGCTGGAGGACCCCCACGTGGTACGGCTCCAGGCGTGGGTGACGTACAGATGGCGCTCGGCGCGGGTGATGCCCACGTAGCAGAGCCGTCGCTCCTCCTCGAGCTGCATGGGATCGTCGAGAGCGCGCAAGTGGGGGAACACGCCGTCCTCCATCCCCACCAGGAACACGGCAGGGAACTCCAGACCCTTGGCGGTGTGCAGCGTCATGAGCGACACCCGCGTACCGTCGCCGTCGAGGTCGTCGGAGTCCGAGACGAGGGCGACGGACTCCAGGAACTCGTCGAGGGCACCGAAGCGCGAGGCACCGGTGGCCAGCTCGGCGATGTTCTCGATACGACCACGTGACTCGACGGTGTCCTCGGCCTCGAGCTCCTCGAGGTACCCGGTGCGCTCGGCCACTTCGGCCACCAGCTCGCCGGGGCCGGCGCCCGCCTCCAACTGGCGACGCAGGTCCTCGAGCAGCCCCCGCAGCTCGGCGATCCCCCTGGCCGCCTTGCCCGACACGCCGGCCTCGTCGCAGAAGCCCAGGGCGGCGGCAAAGGACGTCTCGTTGGCCCGGGCCCACCCGGCCAGGCGCTCGACCGATCGCTCGCCCACGCCGCGGCGCGGCACGTTGACGATGCGGCGGGCGGCCATCTCGTCAGCCGGGTTGGCCAGGACCTGCAGGTAGGCCATGATGTCCTTCACCTCGCGGCGCTCGTAGAACCGGGTGCCGCCCACCACCTTGTAGGGGATCTCGGCGCGCATCAGGGCGTCCTCGAGGGCCCGGCTCTGGGCATTGGTGCGGAAGAACACCGCCATCTCGCCGTAGTTGAGGGGCTCGGTGTCGTGCAGCCGCTCGATCTCCGAGGCGATCCACGCCGCCTCCTCGTACTCGTCCTCGGCCCGGAAGCGCCGGATCCGCTCGCCGCCTTCACCGGCGGTCCAGAGGTCCTTGGGGATCCGGGTCACGTTGTTGGCGATCACGGCGTTGGCGGCGTCGAGAATCGTCTTCGTGGACCGGTAATTCTGCTCGAGGGGTATCACGGCGGCGCTGGGGAATGCCTCTTCGAACTCCAAGATGTTGCGGATGTCGGCACGGCGGAACCCGTAGATGGCTTGCTCGGGGTCGCCCACGACTGTGACGTTGCCGTGCTCGGCTCCGAGCATGAGCACGATCTCGTTCTGGGCCCGGTTGGTGTCCTGGTACTCGTCGACGAGGACGTGCGCGAAGCGCTTGCGGTAGGCCTCGAGCACGTCGGGGTGCTCGCGCAGCAGGCGCACGGTGTTCACCAGCAGGTCGTCGAAGTCCATGGCCGAGGCGGCTAGCAATCGGCGCTGGTACTCGATGTACACGTCGCCGATGCGTCGCTCGAAGATGCCCGTTGCCGAGTCGCGGTACTGCTCGGGGCCAGCCAGCTCGGCCTTGCTCCCCGAGATGGCGCCCTGGATGCCCCGGGCCGGGATCTTCTTGAGGTCGATGTTCATCTCCCGGGCCACGCGCTCGACGAGGCGGCGAGAGTCGGCGTCGTCGTAGATGGTGAACGACTTGCGGTACCCCAGGCGCTCGGCATGGCTGCGCAGGATGCGCACACAGGCGGCGTGGAAGGTGGACACCCACATCTTCCCGGCCACCGGACCCACCAGCGCTACGAGGCGATCACGCATCTCGTCGGCCGCCTTGTTGGTGAAGGTGATGGCCAGCACCTGCCAGGGGGTGGCGTCGGCGGTGGCGATGAGATGGGCCACCCGGTGGGTGAGCACCCGGGTCTTGCCCGAGCCGGCGCCGGCCACCACGAGCAGGGGGCTGCCACGGTGCTCGACGGCCCGCCGCTGGGGCCCGTTCAGGTTCTCGAGCAGCGACGCCGGGTCGGGCAGGTCCTCCAACCACTGGGGGCGATCCCGCTGGCCGGGAGAGGCCCCTTGGGGCGAGGGGACGAAGTCATCGGCCAGCTCGTCACCCTCGAAGGTGCCGAGAGTGCCGAAGTGATGAAGCGGCGTGCTCACGACGGGGTGCTCCGAGGAGAGGGGAAAGGCGCAGCTGCGGACGGTGGGGCGGCGGGGGGCGTCAGTGCCCCATGCCCACGCCCTGCGACCTCTGCAAGGCCTTGCCTTCGGTCTGCAGTGCGGGCGCCACCATCACCTCGGCCTTCTGGAACTCCTTGACGGACTGGTACCCGCAGGTGGCCATGGAGGTGCGCAGAGCGCCGAAGAGGTTCATCCGGCCGTCGTTCTCGTGGGCGGGCCCGAGGAGGATCTCCTGGAGGGTGCCGCGCACCGAGGTGCGCACGCGGGCCCCGCGCGGCAGGGTGGGGTGGAACGTCGCCATGCCCCAGTGGAAGCCCCGGCACGGCGCCTCCTCGGCCGAGGACAGCGGCGACCCGAGCATGACGGCATCGGCCCCGCAGGCGATGGCCTTGGCGATGTCCCCACCCCGGCTCATGCCGCCGTCGGCGATCACGTGCACGTACACGCCGGTCTCGTCGAGATGCCGCATGCGGGCCCCGGCCACGTCGGCGATGGCGGTGGCCTGGGGGACCCCCAGACCCAGCACGCCCCGAGTGGTGCAGGCATTGCCCGGGCCCACACCCACCAGCACACCCACCGCTCCGGTGCGCATGAGGTGGAGGCCGGCCTGGTAGGAGGCGCACCCGCCCACGATCACCGGGATCTCGAACTCGCGGATGAAGCGCTTCAGGTTGAGCGGTTCCACCGTTTTGGATACGTGCTCGGCCGAGACCACGGTGCCCTGGATGACCAGGACGTCGAGCTCGCCGGCCAGGATGGCCGGGGCCAGCTCGGCCGTGCGCTGGGGGGTCACCGAGGCGCAGGAAACCACGCCGGCCTCCTTGACCTGGCGGATGCGCTCGGTGACCAGCTCGGTCTTGACGGGCTCCATGTACATCTGCTGCATGCGGGCGGTGGCCTTGTCGTCGGCCAGCTCGGCGATCTCCTCGAACAGGGGCTCGGGGTCCTCGTAACGGGTCCACAGCCCCTCGAGGTTGAGCACCCCCAACCCGCCGAGGCGGCCCACTTCGACAGCGGTGCGCGGGCTCGTCACCCCGTCCATGGCGGCGGCCATGAGGGGCAGGTCGAATCCGAAGGCGTCGATCTCCCAGGAGATGTCCACGTCCTCGGGATCCCGGGTACGGCGGCTGGGGACGATGGCGATGTCGTCGAAGCCGTAAGCCCGGCGCCCCGACTTGTAGATGCCGATCTCGATCTCAGCCACCTGGCACGCCTCCTACGCCCTCCTCGGGCTGCCCTTCTCACCTGGTCGTTCGCCGGTGCGAGCCCGGCGGGCGCCGCACGCTCACCCTATCTCGCCGGTTGGTTGCTCCAGGCTCTCGGGATCGGCCCAGCTCGTGGCCGGGTCCCGCCCTCAGACGTCGAGGGCAAGGCGCAACAGCTCCACCAGCATGCGGGCGGTGGCCCCCCACACGGTGTCGTCGGGGAGCTCGAAGAACCACATGGCGAACCAGCCCGGAAGGTGCAACGCCCCCCGACCCGAAGGCCAGGGACGCCCCGGGATGTACCACTGCTCTTCGCGGAACACGCCGTCGGCCGCCAAGTCGGCGAGGGACACGTCGAAGACGTGCTCGACCTCCGACGGGTTGGCCCGCAGCTGTGGCCGCCGGGCGAGGGCGGCCACGACCGGGGTGATGGTGGCGCCCGAGGAGAAGGTGGACAGCGCGGTGAGGCGACCCACCACCTCAACGTCCGAGGGGTCCAGGCCCACTTCCTCGGCGGCCTCGCGACAAGCCCCCTCCTCGGGGGACTCACCGTCGTCGAGGCGCCCGCCGGGAAAGCTCACCTCGCCGGTGTGGGTGCGCAGGTGGGCGGCCCGGCGGGTGAGCACCACCCGCGTCTCGCCCCCCTCCTCGAAAAGGGGAACGAGGACGGCCGCCGGGGCGACGCCGCCAGGCAGGTTGTCGAACGAGATCCGCTCGCCGGCGCCCAGGGCATGGCGGTGGGCGGCCACGGCCCGGCGCAGGCGTGCCAGGCCGATGCCGCGGCGCTCTGTGCCGGGGACCGTGGCCCAGGGCGCCGGGCCTCCCGGCCGCGTCGATGGGGGTCTGGGGATGACCTGGCGCCCGTGCTGCACAGCCCGAGCCTACGGACACAACGGCCGTTGCCCTCGACAACGGCCCGCGACAACGGCCGTTGCTCTCGACAACGGCCCGCGACTGTGACCGTTGCCCTCGACAACGGCCCGCGACCGTGACCGTTGCGTGACGGCGCCGGGACCGTGCAGCGTGAAGTACACCGCGCGCATCGCGACGAGTGGCGTGGACTTCGGAGAAAGACGCGTGGCTGCGACGGAAGAAACGAAGAAAAAGCCTTTCGCTCCCAGAGCGTCGCGTCTACGGTCCGCGGTTGCACGAATCGGACGAGCCGCGACCAACGCGTCTCCGGCAAACGGTGGGGGTTCAAAACATGATGTCTGGCTCGATCTTTGCGCGGCGCGTGGTTTCGTTGGCTATAGCAACCATCGTGGCCACCGGAACCACCGTGGTGGCACTGGCTATGCCGGCCGCTGCGGCCGGAACGCTCACGGTGTCGACCTCCGGAGCCGACACGGGGAACTGCCAAGTAAGCGCCTGTGCCACTTTGGGGTACGCCCTGTCACAAGCAGCGGCAGACGACACGATCCTGGTGGAACCGGGCACCTACGCCGAATCGCACAACCCTTCGGGCACGACCAACACCGTTCCCGCCTCCTTGATCGGGCTGACGATCAAATCGGACTCGGGCAAGGGTGGGAGCGCCGCCAACACCATCATCGACGCCACCGGCGAGGCCAACGGCATCGTTGTCGAGGCCAACGGTGTGACGGTGTCCGACCTCAGCCTCGAGAACGCCACCCTGGAGGGGATTCTCGTCCAGCCACCGCCCTCCACGTGGCCAGGGGCGGGCCCCACCTCGGCACCGCCGGCCAACATCACCGGCGTCACGATCTCGGGCAACGTCGTGCAGTTGAACGACCAGGGCATCGACCTGACCACGTTCTCCTGCCCGACCTCCCCCACCGACCTCGACGACTGCGGTGAGGGCATCCACCTGCTGGGCGCCACCTCCTCCACCGTGACCGGCAACACCGTCGCCCACAACGTGGGAGGCATCCTCGTCTCCGACGGCGGGCTCCCCGGCGCCACCCACGGTCCGATCTCGGTGGGACCCGCCGCCCACGACACCATCTCGGACAACACGGTCACCGACAACCTGCTCGACTGCGGCATCACGCTGCCCGGTCACGACCCCAGGGCGGTGGCCACCTTCGGGGCCAACACCGGCCAGCCCCAGCCCGCCCTGGCCGGCGTCTACGACAACACCGTGACGGGCAACACGTCGGAGAACAACGGGGGCGCCGGCATCCTCATTGCCGCCCCGTACCCCGGCACCGGCTCCTACAACAACACGGTGACCAACAACACCACCTCGGGCAACGGCCTGCCCGGGGTCACGATGCACAGCCACGCCCCGCTGCAGGACCTGAACGGGAACGTCATCGAGAACAACACCCTGTCGGGCGACGGCATCTTCGGAGCTGACGACAACGGTCCTCCGGCGTCGGCCAACGTCCAGCAGAGCGCCGGCCTCGACATCCTGAGCGTCTACCAGCCGGTGACGGGCACCGTCGTCCAGAACAACACCATCAACGGCGTCTACTTCGGCGTCTGGATGTCGCCGCTGGCGGCCGGCGGGACCAGCGTGTCGGGCAACACCATCACGGTGGCCCCGGGCGGCACTCCCGTCTACGCCGAACCTGCTCCGGGCACCGGCTACAGCATGGTGAGCTCCGACGGCGGGGTGTTCAACTTCGGGTCCGCCGCCTTCTACGGATCCATGGGCGGCAAACATCTCAACGCCCCCATCGTTGCCACGGCTCCCACGCCGGACCTGGGCGGCTACTGGATGGTGGGATCCGACGGCGGCGTGTACGCCTTCGGTGACGCCGGATTCGACGGGTCGACGGGCAGCATGAAGCTCAATGCCCCCATCGTGGGCATCGCCCCCACCCAGGACGGCGGTGGCTACTGGCTGGTGGCGAAGGACGGCGGGGTGTTCGCCTTCGGCGACGCCACCTTCATGGGGTCGATGGGCGGCAAGGCGCTCAACGCCCCCATCGTGGCTATGGTCGTGACCACCGACGGAGGCGGGTACTGGCTGGTGGCCTCAGACGGCGGCATCTTCGGCTTCGGCGACGCCACCTTCATGGGGTCGATGGGCGGCAAGCATCTCAACGCCCCCATCGTGGGCATGGTCCCCGCCTCCTACGCCATCGACCCCTCCACCGGCAACTTGTCGGACACCGGTTACTGGCTGGTGGGCTCCGACGGCGGGATCTACGGCTTCGGCCAGGCACCTTTCCTGGGGTCGACGGGCAGCATGAAGCTCAACGCCCCCATCGTGGGCCTGGTGGGCGGACCGGTGTCCCTCGACTTCTCCACCTTCACGGCAACCACCAGCGGCTACTGGATGCTGGCCAAGGACGGTGGGGTCTTCAGCTTCGGCACGTCGAGCTTCATGGGGTCGATGGGCGGCAAGGCGCTCAACGCCCCGGTGGTCACCGGATTCTCGGTGTAGCCGGAGCGTCCCCAGGACCGTTGGGTCAAGAGAAAGGGCCCCCCCAAACCCCCGGCCCAATAAACCTCCATAACGACATCATAAACATACACGGCCACCTACACCAAGAACCCCAACCACCCAGCCCAAACCCACACCACCCCCCGCCCCCCCCCGACA
>JBJKRZ010000099.1:0-6172 GCA_046704365.1 Acidimicrobiales bacterium
CCCCTGGGCCGCCGCTCCCGCTGTCAACTGCCGCCCGCCTCGCCTGCTCCCGGCCGGGCGTCCACCGGGCTCTGCACCTCGGCGCCTCCGGCCTCCCCGACGGGCGCTCCAGCGGACCGGTCCCCCCCCGGCTCGCCGCCCTCGCCGCCTTCGCCACGAGCCGTGCGGGCAGCTGCCGACTGCCGGGCCCGCTTGTCGGGAGCGAGGACCATGACCATGTTGCGCCCGTCGAGCCTGGCTTCGCTCTCGACGCGGGCTGCTCCGTCGACCTCCTCGGCCACCCGGTCGAGGATCCGCTTGCCCAACTCGGGGTGGAACACCTCGCGGCCCCGGAACATGATCGTGACCTTCACCTTGTGGCCCTCGTTGAGGAAGCGCAGCACCTGCCGGGTCTTGGTCTCGAAGTCACCCGGCCCGATCTTGGGCCGGTACTTCATCTCCTTTATCCCGACGCTCGAGGTCTTGCGACGTGACTCCTTGGCCCGCTGAGCGGCATCGAACTTGAACTTGCCGTAGTCCATGATCCGACAGACAGGCGGGTTGGCCATGGGCGCCACCTCGACCAGGTCGAGGTCCATCTGGCGGGCGATGGCCAAGGCTTCGGGCAGGGGTCTGATGCCGAGCTGCTGGCCTTCGGGGTCCACCAGGCGCACGTCGCGCGCCCTGATGCGGTCGTTGATCCTGGGCTCGGTGGTACTGGGCGTGGTGGCGATGCGCATTCCTCCCGGTCCGGCCGGGCTTCCCCGGTTCGCCGTGAGCGGAGAATGCGAAGCGACGCCGCCGTGTCCGTCGGACACCGTCGACCTGGCGCACATCCCTGTGGCCAGGTGGGAGGGCGCGAGGCCACTCCGCTTTCCCTGTGTGCTCGGCCTTCTACGCTACCAGGGGTGAGCAGCCTGTGGACACCTGAAGGCGAGCACCGCGTCCAGCGCGACAGTGCTCCGGCGCCCGACCCGGGGGCCTCTCCCCGACCAGCAGCGACCGGCCCCCTCGGCGCCGCCGGCGAGGAGGCGGCCGACCAGGCCGAGCTGTCCCAGCCCCTCTACGAGCTCCGCCAGCAGCTGGTGGCTACCCCGGCGGAGGTGGTGGTGGCCAACCACGCCTACGGCCTCTTCGAGCTGGCGGCCATCCACCTCTCCGAGCGACCACCGGGCCTCGGCGAGGCCCGCCTGGCCATCGACGCCCTTGGCGCCGTGGTCGAGGGACTGGTGGGACGCCTGGGGCAAGCCGAGCCCTCGTTGGTCGACGCCCTGGCTCAGATCCGCCTGGCCTTCGTGCAGATCCAAGCTGCCCAGGACGAAGCCGGTGGTGGGGCCGGGGACGCCTCGGCCGGCACCTGAGGCCCGGGGGCTCGCCACGGCGAGGCGCCCCGGCGAGCGGCGGGACTCTCAGGGCAGGGTGCTCAGACCCCTCCCCTCGCGCCGGCCCAGGTGGCCGGCAGCCACCGCGAAGGCGACTCGGGTTCCCGGTGCGATGGACCGGGTGCCGTCGGCGATGGCCGTGCAGTGGAAAGCGAACTCCTCACCGCCGTCGTCCGCCACCACGCCGAGTCCCCGCTCGTCGTCGAAGCAGCGCACGGTCCCCGTGCGCACCTCGCCAGACGAAGGCCAGGTGCCGCCCCGCCCACGGGGCGTGGAGAGGCCCTCGCTCAATGGACGATCTTGGCCAGGGGGAGCTCGATGATGTCGGTGGCGCCTCGGTCCTTCAGGTCCGGGATGAGGATGTTCACCTCCGCCTTGGGCACCACCGTCTCCACGGCGTAACCGCCCACGCCCGACAGCTCCGATACCGTCGGGGCCTTCAGGGCGGGGAGAACGGCCACCACGCCCGCCAGGTCGGCCTTGGCCACGTTCAACTTGAGCAGCACCTTGCCCCGAGCCTCCAGGGTGCCGAGCAGCAAGGTGAGCACCTGGTCCATGGCATGGCGCTTGTCGGGATCGGAGGCGGCCACGGGGTTGGCGACGAGCTCGGTGCGCGACAAGAGCAGCGTCTCCACCACTCGCAGGCCGGCGGCAGCCAGCGCCCGGCCCGTCTCGGTGATCTCCACCACGGCGTCGGCGATGTCGGGGATCTTGGCCTCCGTCGCCCCGTAGGAGAGCCGGATCTCGGCCTGCACGCCGGCCTTCTCCAGGGCCCGGCGCGTGAGCTCGGGGTACTCGGTGGACACCCGTACCCCAGGCCGCAGGTCGGCCAGGGTGCGCACCGGGCTGTCGCGCTCCACGGCCAGCACCACCCGAATGGGGCTGGAGGTCCGCTTGGAGTAGCTGAGCTCCCCGAGCGAGACCACCTCGGCGCCCGTCTCCTCGATCCAGTCGCGTCCGGTGATGCCCACGTCGAAGAGCCCGTCGGCCACGTAGCGGGGGATCTCCTGGGGCCGCAGGATGCGGACCTCGTCGATGCGGGGATCGTCGATGGCGCCGCGATAGTCCACCTCCGAGCGGCGCACGACCGCCAGGTCGGCCTCGGCGAACAGTTCCAACGTGGCCTTCTCCAGCGACCCTTTGGGAAGCACGATGCGCAACATGGCTCAGACCTTCGCCCCCGACAGCGACCCCAGCAGGTCCACCATCTCGAGGGCGGTGACGGCGGCCTCGTAGCCCTTGTTGTCCTCACCCGGGCCCGATCGGGCCAGTGCCTGGGACAGGTCCTCGGTCGTGAGCACGCCGAAGACGACGGGCACGCCGGTGTCCAGCGCCACCTGCTGCAGGCCCGTGGCGCAGGGCCCGGCCACGTACTCGAAATGAGCCGTCTCGCCGCGGACCACGGCGCCCAGTGCCACCACGGCATCGGCACGCCCCGAGCGCGCCAGGCGGGCCGCCGCCACGGGGAGCTCGAATGCCCCGGGCACCCAGACGACCTCCACGGCGGCGCCGGCGCCGCTGTCGAGCAGGCCTCGCAGGACCCCGTCGGCCAGGCGCTCGGTGATGGCACCGTTGAACTTGGCGCACACGAGCGCCACCCGCGCCCCCCCTTGGGCGGCGCGCCTCGCCCGACCCTCGTGCGAAACGGCCACTCGTGCGGCCAGGCGCTCGACGGCTCCTGCAGGCAGGGCCGTGTCGTCAGACGAGGTCATCGAGGCCCTCCAAGAGGTGTCCCAACCGGTCGCGCTTGGTGCGCAGGTACTGGAGGTTCTCGGGGTTGGGCGTGGGCGGCAGCGGCACCCGGTCCACGATCTCCAGGCCGAACCCCTCCAGACCGCCGTACTTGGTCTCGTTGTTCGTCATGAGCCGCATGGTGGTGATGCCCAGGTCCACCAGGATCTGGGCGCCGATGCCGTACTCCCGGTTGTCCACGGGCAGGCCCAGTTGCAAGTTGGCGTCCACGGTGTCGTGGCCCTGTTCCTGGAGCCCGTAGGCCCGCAGCTTGTGCGCCAGGCCGATGCCGCGGCCCTCGTGTCCGCGCAGGTAGACGACGACACCGCAGCCCTCGTCGGCGATGAGGCTCAGCGCCTTGTGCAGCTGGCCCCCGCAGTCGCAACGCAGGGATCCGAACACGTCCCCCGTCAGGCACTCCGAGTGCACCCGCACCAGCACGTCGCTGCGGCCCGCCACGTCCCCGCGCACGACGGCCAGGTGGTGCTCGCCGTCCAGCACCGACTCATAGGCGTACCCGGTGAAGTCGCCGAAGTCGGTGGGGATGCGGGCGGGCCCGGCGATGCGCCGCACCAGCATCTCCTTGCGCCGGCGGTAGCGGATGATGTCGGCGATCGACACCAACAGGAGGCCGTGGTGGGTGGCGAAGCGCTCCAGGTCGGGCAGGCGCGCCATGGATGCCTTGTCGGAGGTGACGATCTCGCACAGCACGCCGGCGGGGCTCAGGCCGGCGGCGCGGCACAAGTCGATGGTGGCCTCGGTGTGGCCGGCGCGTTTGAGCACCCCGCCGTGGCGGGCGCGCAGCGGGAAGATGTGGCCCGGGCGGTTCAGGTCCGAGGGCCTGGTGTGGGGGTCGATGAGCGACCGGATGGTGGTGGCCCGGTCCTCGGCCGAGATGCCCGAGGTGGTCCCCCGCCGGGCGTCCACGCTCACCGTGAAGGCGGTGCGCTGGGACTCGGTGTTGATCGACACCATGAGCGGGAGCTCCAGGGCATCGGCGCGCTCGTCGGTGATGGGCACGCAGATCACGCCGGAGGTGTGGGCGAGGAAGAAGGCGATGGACTCGGGAGTGGCCGCCTCGGCAGCCATGACCAAATCGCCCTCGTTCTCGCGGTCCTTGTCGTCGACGACGACGACCATCTCCCCCCTGCCGATGGCCGCCACGGCTTCTTCGACGGCGGAGAAGGTCATGACCACACCCCTTGGCCGGTGACGGCGGACCCCAGCGGGACGAGCTCGAGGCGCAGGTCGTCGCCCAGGCGATCGACCGAGAGCAGGCGTCCGCGCCACAGCTCCTCGATGCTCGGAGCACCTGGACCGTCGAACATGGGTCGGGCGTCGTCGCCGCCGAAGAGCGCCGGTGCCACGTACAGCACGTAGCGGTCGACCAGAGCGGCAGCGTGGAATTGGTGAGCCACGGAGGCTCCGCCCTCCACCAGCAGCTGCACCACGCCCTTGGCGCCCAGCTGGTCCAGCAACTCGGTCACGTCGCCCTCGAACTCGATGGCGGGCAGCACGGCGGCGCCGGTGGGAGCCCGGCCCAGGACCACCCGCAGGGGCTGGTCCAAAGGGAGCGGATCGCTTCGCACGGTGAGGGCGGGGTCGTCGGCTCGGACCGTGCCCGCCCCCACCACCACGGCGTCGGACTCGGCACGCAGGCCTTGGGCGTCGGCTCGAGCCTCGGGCCCCGTCACCCACTTCGAGCTCCCGTCGGCAGCGGCGATGCGGCCGTCGAGGGTGATGGCCAGCTTGAGCACCACCCAAGGGCGGCCGGTGCGGCGGTGCTTCAGGTCCGGAGCCAGCTGGTCCGCCACCTGGGCGGCACCCACCACTTCGACCACCTCCACGCCGGCTCGGCGCAGGGCGGCGAAACCCCGCCCTGCCACTTGGGTGTCGGGGTCGGCGAGGGCCGCCACCACCTTGCCCACGCCCGAGGCGACGATCGAGGAAGCGCACGGGGGGGTGCGGCCGTGGTGGGCGCAGGGCTCGAGGGTGACGTACAGCGTGGCGCCGCGGGCCTGCTCGCCGGCTGCCTCGAGGGCCACCACCTCGGCGTGGCGCCCGCCCGGAGGTTCGGTGGCGCCCTCGTAGCGGCGTCCCTCGGGGCTCACCACCACGCAACCCACCCAGGGGTTGGGGGAGCTGTGGCGTCGAACGGCGGCTGCCAGTTCGATGGCCCGGCGCATCACCGCCAGGTCGTCGTCGCCGGCCCCCGGGCCGGGCGCCGGGATCGGGGCCGTGGTCTTGACTGGACGTTACTAGTTGGCGTCGACTTCGCTCCCTGGCTGGGCTTTCGCGCCGGCGAGGCGGATGCGCCGGGCCGCCTCCCAGGGCCGCTCTTGCCCGAAGATGGCCGAGCCCGCCACGAGCACCCTGGCGCCCGCCTCCACCACCAGGGGGGCGGTGTGCTCGTCGATCCCACCGTCGACCTCGAGCTCGGCCGGCCACCCCGCCCGATCGAGGGCGGCGCGCACCTGCTCGATCTTGGGCAGGACCTCGGCCATGAACTCCTGGCCGCCGAACCCGGGGAAGACCGTCATGCACAGGACCAGGTCGCAGCGGTCGAGGAAGGGGGCCACGGCCTCGTAGGCGGTGTCGGGGTTGAGCGCCACTCCTGCTCGCATGCCGAGGCGGCGCGTCTCGGCCAGCAGCTCGGCGGTGTCGCCCACCTCGACGTGGACGGTGCAACCGTCGGCGCCGGCGTCGCGGAAGGCCTCGAGGTAGTCGCCAGGGTCCGTCATCATGAGATGGCAGTCGAAGAACAGCCCCGAGTGCCGTCGCAAGGAGCGCACCACGGGCGGGCCGATGGTGAGGTTGGGGACGAAATGGCCGTCCATCACGTCCACGTGCAACCAGTCGGCTTCGGAGGCGACCTCGCCCACCGCCTCGGCCAGGCCTCCGAAGTCGGCCGACAGCAGCGACGGGGCGATCCGCAGCATCGAGGCGAGCCTAACGGGCGGCCCCGCCGGCTCCCGGCTCATCGCCGGCGTCGCCGCCCAGCCGCTCGCCGGGACGGGCCCGCACGCCGCGCCGCCAGGCGTCGGCACCCATGGGCCGCCGACCCTCTGGCTGCACGACGA
>JBJKRZ010000100.1:0-3860 GCA_046704365.1 Acidimicrobiales bacterium
ACGACCAAGGCGCCCAGGACGTCGGCAGGTGGCTCGTCAGCGGTCACGATGGCGCCGATCACGTCCTTGACCGCCACGGGCACGAGGCCGCCCGTGCCCGGAACGGCGCTGGCCGTCGTGGTGACGCTGGGCGCAGCGGCCGGATGGTGGGCGCTCGTGAGGTCGTCGGCCACGAAGCCCGCCACGAAGAGCACGGCGATGATGCCGAACACGACAGCCGCCGGTTTGGCGCTCGGCCCCGGCGGGCGGACCCGGTGGGAAGGGGCGGCGCCGAGAGCGTGCCCGGCACCGCCGTCGGGGAGGGGGACGTGGCCGTTGCCCGGCGAGGGGCGGGAGGCGGTGAGCGGATCGGACGGGTTGGCCATGGGCGACGGGCGACGGGCGCGCCCTGCCTGGCGAGTGTACCGGCGCCTCAGCTGCTGACCCGAGCGGCCCAGCCGAAGTGGTCCAGAGGCCCGTGCCCGGCGCCCAGATGCCAGCGGGAGGCGCCGCGCAGTGCCTCGGTGACGTAGCGCTTGGCGCCGGCCAGGGCGTCGGGGAGGGCTTCCCCGCCCGCCAGGCGGGCGGCGATGGCGGCGGAGAGGGTGCAGCCGGTGCCGTGGTCGTTGACGGTGTCCACGCGCTCCTCCTCGAGGACCCACAGCCTCCCCTCGCTCACCACGACGTCGGGGGCGCGCCCGGCGGGGAGGTGGCCGCCTTTGACGACCACCACCGACGCCCCGCTACGGGCCAGGTGCCGCGCCGCCTCGGCCATGTCGTCCACGTCGGCGATCTCGAGGCCGCTGAGCAGCGACGCCTCGGCGAGGTTGGGGGTCAGCACCAGGGCATGGGGCGCGAGCTGCTCCAAGAGGACCTGTTCGGCGCCGTCGTCGAACAAGGGGCGTCCCGTCGAGGCGACGAGCACGGGGTCGACGACCAGGTTGGGCAGGCGCCCGGCGGCTGCCCAACGGGCCAGCGCCGCCACGGTGGCCGAGGAAGCGAGCATCCCCGTCTTCACCGCCGCCACGGGCAGGTCGCTCAGGACGGCTTCGAGCTGCAGGTCGACGAAGGCGGGGTCTATGCGCTCCACACCCAGCACACCGAGGCTGTTCTGGGCGGTGACGGCGGTCACCACGCTGACCCCGAACACCCCGTGGGCGGCGAAGGTCTTGAGGTCGGCTTGGAGCCCGGCCCCCGCTCCCGAGTCGGAGCCGGCCACGGTGAGGGCCACCGGTGGTTCCACGAACGACGAGCCTAGCGACCAGGGTCGATACGCCCCGGGTGGGCGTTGCCCATGGATGGCACAACGCCGCAGCGTGGCGGTGCGGTTCCCGGTCTTGTGCCCTGAGGTATGGAAGTAGCCATGGCACAAGAGCGGGGAGACGAGGTCGTCGGGGCCCTCACGGCGCTGTCCGACGCCATCGAGCACAACAGCCGGGACGAGGCGCAGCTGCAGGAGCGGATCGCTGAGCTGCGCCAGGCGCGCCAATCGGGCGCCGAGGTGACGGCGGCACTTCGCCAGGAGCCCTCGCCGGGCACCGTGCAGCTGCTCGGGCGAGTGCTGGCCCGGCTCATGGAGTCCAGCGGTCACGTGCGCCGGGCCCTGGCACGGACCATGCGCGCCGAGGGCACGAGCATCCCGGCCATCGCCCGACTGTTCGGGGTCACCCACCAGCGCGTGTCCAACATCCTGAACCGCCCCGCCGTCGGCCCGGCGCCCGTGGGTCCGCAGCCGGATTCGCCGGTCCCCGACGCAGCGGAGCCGGTGGCGCAAGGCACAGAGGAGGAAGCGGGCTGAGAGGTCCTCTCATCCGAGCGGCGGTGCCGCAGCGAGATCGGCCCTGCCCTCGCTCGGGCTCGATGCCCGGGCGTGGAAGCGGCGGGGAATGCGTCCGGCCCCCCGGGCCAGCGCCCCCGCCTCCACAGCCAGGCGGAAGGCCACAGCCATCTGCTCGGGCCGCTGGGCCCTGGTGATGGCGCTCGCCACGAGCACGGCGTCGCAGCCGAGCTCGAGCGCCTGGGCCGCCTCCGACGGCGTGCCCAGACCGGCGTCGAGCACGACGGGCACCGAGGCGGACTCAGCGATGAGGGCGATGTTGTGCGGGTTGCGGATCCCCAGACCGCTTCCGATGGGCGCCCCGAGCGGCATCACCGCCGCGCACCCCACTTGTTCCAGGCGCCGGGCGGCCACGGGGTCGTCGCTCGTGTAGGGCAACACCACGAAGCCGTCCTCGCACAGCTGTTCGGCGGCGTCGAGCAGCTCGGCCACGTCGGGGAGCAACGTGCGCTCGTCCCCGATCACCTCCAGCTTGATCCAGTCGGTGCCGAAGGCCTCGCGGGCGAGCTTGGCGGTGAGCACGGCCTCGGCGGCGGTGAAGCAGCCGGCGGTGTTGGGCAGGACCTGCACGGCGCGCCGGCGCAGCACGTCCAAGATGGAGCCACGGGCCCCGACGTCGACGCGCCGCAGCGCCACGGTGGCCAGCTCCGCCCCAGAGGCGACCAGGACGTCGTCGAGGACCTCGAGGCTGGCCACGCCCCCGGTGCCCAGGATGAGGCGCGACGACAGGGCGGTACCCGCCACCGCCCAGGAGGCGCTCTCAGCCACCGGCCGCCGCCGTGAGGATCTCCAGACGGTCGCCCAGGCGTAGCGTCGTGTCCGCCCAGGCGCTCTTGGGCACCACCTCGCCGTTGCGGGCCACGGCGATGCCCTCGGGCGAGGCGCACAACCGTCCCACGGCGTCGGCCACCGTGGCCGAGGTCCCGAGGTCCTCGCTTGCCCCGTTCACCGTCACCTCCACGCCGTCACCTCCACAGCGGCCAGCCCTCCACAGCGGCCAGCCCTCCACGCCGGCCAGCCCTCCACGCCGTCACCTCCAGGCCAGCATGGCACCACCGAGCCGTGCCCCGGTCAGCGGGCGCCGCTAGGAGCACAGCGACCACGATGGGCAAGCTCCTCAGGAGAGCGCTGCGAAGCGGTCCGGAGCGAAGGGGGCCAGCTCGTGCGGCGGCGGGCGGCCGGTGAGCACGGCGACGACGCCTTCGGCGGTGATGGGCGCCAGGAGGATGCCGTTTCGGTAGTGGCCGGTGGCGAGCACGAGCCCCGCCATCTCCGGGGAGGCGCCCACCACCGGCCCGTTGTCGGGGGAGCCCGGGCGCAGGCCGGCCAGGGCCTCGGCCAGCTCCATCTCGGACACGGCGGGCACCACGCGCCGGGCGTCGCGCAACAGCTCGTACACCGCTCCCACCGTGACGGCGGTGTCGAATCCCTGCTCCTCGACGGTGGCTCCCACCACGAGGCTGCCGTCCTGGCGGGGCACGAGGTAGACCGACGACCCCTCCACCACGGCACGCACGCAGTGCGCCAAGGAGGGCCCACCCGTCCTGGCCCGCAGCCGCAGGATCTGGCCCTTGACGGGGCGCACGGCGGGAAGGAGGTGGCGCGGGATCCCCACGAGCTCACCCGAGCGGCAGCCAGCGGCCAGGACCAGGGCCGAGCACGACACCACCGCTCCCGACGACAAGCGCACGCCGCCCACCGCCGCCGAGCCCTCGACGGCGGTCACCGACTCGTGCACGAGCGTCGCCCCCGCCGACGCCAGCGCCGACGTCAAGGCCGCCAGCAGCTGACGGTTGTGCACCTGGTGGTCGCCGGGGGCCCACAGCCCGCCGCGCACGCCGGGGGCCAGCGACGGCTCCATCTCCCGGGCGCGGCGCCCGCTCAGCCACTGCACCTCCAAGCCGAGCTTGCGCTGGAAGGCGAACAGCTCCTCGGCCCAGGCCCGGTCGTCGTCGTCGGAAGCCACGAGCAGGGTTCCCGTGCGCAGGTAGCCCACCGGCCCGGCGACGGCCTCCAGGTCGGCGGCGAAGGCGCCCCAGCGCCG
>JBJKRZ010000101.1:0-2982 GCA_046704365.1 Acidimicrobiales bacterium
ACATGTGCGATACCGTCGACCATCTCGTAGCGCAGCTTCCGCTGCTGGATTAGTCGCAGCAGCTCCTTGGTCGGCATCTCGAGACGACGAGCGGCTTCTGAAGCTCTGAGCAGTTCAGATGGCATCCTGCCCTCCCTGATCGAGACCAAGTTTACGACTTAGGCGCTGGATCTGGTCCTCGACCTGGGCCAGGACAGAGAGGTGGTCGCTATCCACGAGGACGTCCCTGGCGTCCTCGAGGGCGGCCAGCAGCTCGAGGGCCTCCTCCAGACCCAGGGCGATGTCGCCAGGCGGTCCGGATGCTGGTTCGTCCTCCACGAGGCCTGCTTTCGATGGTGCGTCAGCTCGGACCAAGGTTGGCAGATGGTTGTGACGCCGGTCGCTGCGTATCCCCTATCCCCGTGCGGACCGTCCGTGACCCCCGCCTCGTAAGTGTCGTTATCTTCAGCCGTCAGCCCAAAGCAGCCTGCTGACCGGCACGTCTGCGTCGATGACATGTCATCAACGAGTAGTTCAGCTGCGGAGTCGCTCCTCCCCGAGGCGTCGGGCGAGCTGCTCACGGAGGACGGCGTTCTCATCCCGGAGCTGACCGACCTCGGCCCGCAGGGCCTCTAGCCGTTCGCGCAGTGAGGCGGAGGTCGCCCGCTCGGGTTGCGGCACAGCGGGTGCACCGGGGCGGTCCTGGCGCAGCCTGGTGATCGTCTGGCGAAGCTCGGACTGGTTGTAGAGCCAGCCTCTCGACACGCCGGCCGCACGTGCGACGGCGGCGACGGTGAGTGGGCCTCCGGACCGGTCGAGCTTGTCGATCGCATCGCGTGCCCGGCGGATCGCGCGGTCATGACGAGCCGCCGCGGCCCGGAGGAGATGGCTGGTGTTGTCGGGGCGGCTCACTGGTGCTGCTCCTCGATGGCCTCGAGGGCGGGGATGATCCGGTCGAGGCTCGCCTGGACCTGCTGGAGGTTCTCGAGGAGGCGGAACTGGCCGTTCGCCTGGGCTCTGGCGATGAGCTTGCGGTTGGCCGCCGCCTGGGACCGGTGGATCTCCAAGAACTCGGGCGTCGTCTGGAAGTCGGGGCAGGTGAGACAGGCGTTGGGGTGTGGGCAGTTCTGCTGGGGCGGTCGTCCGCAGTAGCCGTTGGGGAGGCTGTCGCGGATCCTCGCCACGTTGTGCTTCACCCACTCGGCGTCCGCGGTGCGCGCGTCGGGGTCGTAGCTCAGGTGCTCGCCCGCGGTGTTGACCCGCTGGGCGCAGTAGCGCTCGAACGCTTCGCGCACGGTCGCATCGTGGATCTGGGCATAGCGCGAGGTCATTCGTGGGCTCGCGTGGCCGAGCAGCTTCTGGATCACGTGCTGGGGGACGCCGGCGTTGATGAGCCGGGTCCCGAGGGTGTGACGGAACTGGTGGGCATGCACCGAGATTCGCTCGCCAGCTTCGTCGCGCAGGTCGATGCGCGCCTGCCACTTGCGCAGCTGGCCTGAGAGGGAATCGTGGGCGTAGGGCTTCTGCCCGTCGGCGTTGTCCATGATGCCCGGGAACAGCCATGGCGATCCGTTGACAAAGCTGGCGCGCACGTGGGTCTGTTGCGCTCGGATGGCGTCGGCCGCCTTCGCGCTGATCGGGATGAGCTGTTCGGCCGCGACCTTGGTGTTGATGAAGCGCAGGCACGGCCAGCCCACGCTGTCTTCGACGATCGGGTTGAACGGCAGGGCACACGCGTCGCCGCCACGAAGGCCGGTCTCCATGAGCACGATGACCAGGTGCCGCACGGTTGGGTTCTCGATCTTGGTGAGGTTGTCGTCTGTCTCGAGCTGGCGCATCACGAACTCGGCGACGAACTGGGGCAGCCGGTCGGCGGGCCGGCTCACCTCCTCCTCGTAGACGACGGCGTTCGCCGGCAGGCCCGGCAGGGTCCCGTGGCGGTGCCCCCAGTCCAAGAACACCTTCACGAAGGTGAGCGTGTGGTGGCGGGTGTTGACCGACCACTCGGGCTTGGTCGCCAGCCAGACGAAGAAGTCCTCGAGCAGTGCTCTATTGACGTGACGAAAGCCGCGCACTTCGGGATGCTCGGCCACGAACAACGAGAAGCGGCCGAGCGCCTGGGCACCGGTGTCGATCGAGGTGAAGGCGTAGCCGGCGCCGAGGCGGAACCGGGACCAGCGCTTGATGGCCTGGCGCAGCCAGGGCTGGCCGATGGTGGAGAAGCGCGCCGTGGAACGGCCGCGGCGAGCGGGGACGCCGAGCACCTCTGCGTGCCAGATGTCCGCTGCGTACTCCGCCTCGGCCGCACCGCTCCCCGAGAAGACGTCGGGGCGGGGCCGCAGGTGGCGTGCAGCGCCCGACGCCGTCACGGTGCGCTGGCTTCCCACACCCCGGCGCGCTCCAAGGCGTGGCGGATGTCCTCTGCGTCGAGGTGCACGTAGGTCTGGCTGGTCGTCGTCGACGACTGGTGGGTGAGCAGGCGCGCCACCACCTCGATCGCCACTCCCGAGCGCACGAGGTCGGTCGCGTGGGTGTGGCGAAGCATGTGGAGGGTGAAGGAGATCCCGGTGCGGATCCGCACCCGGCCGACCAGGTCGTGGACGGCCGAGTAGGTCATCGGTGCGCCGATGCGTCCCGACCACAGGTTCACGAACACGTAGTCGGAGTCGACCTCGCCGTACTCGGAGAACATGTAGTCCGAGTAGGCGCGCACGAGCCCGGCGCTCACCGGAATCGTCGCCGGCTGGCGCAACTTCGCTCGGGCGCCGTTGGTGTTGTCGGGGCGGGGCACGATGTGGACCAGCTTCTTGCGGCTCACGAAGTCGCTGTGGCGCAGGCCCAGTGCCTGGCCGACGCGCATCCCGGTCTCGGCCAGCACGGCGATAAGTAACCGTACACGCGCCCGTTGGGGGGCGGCCAGGACGGCGACGACCTCGCGCGGCGTCAGGACCGGCGGCGTCCGCCGGGGGGCGGTCTGGTTGATCGGCCGGGTGCGGATGGGCC
>JBJKRZ010000102.1:0-2559 GCA_046704365.1 Acidimicrobiales bacterium
CGGTCTCCCTCGTGGTCTAGCCGCACCTCGGCCAAAAACTGGCGCTTGCCGGCCTCGCCCCGGGGGCCCCAGCGCCCAATGTGGGGGCTGCCGCCCACCACGCCGGGCCGGATGCCCTCGGTCACCCAGGCCTTCACGACGAAGTGCCCGATGCCCGTCTCCACCCGGACCAGGGCGCCGGTGCCGGTGATGCCCAGGCGCTCGGCGTCACGGGGGTGCACCCACAGGGGATTGCTGTGGGCCAGCTCGTCCAGCCACTTGGCGTTGCCGGAGCGGGTGTGGATCTGGGTGGGCAGGCGGAAGGTGGAGATGAGCACCAGCTGCCCGTCGTCGAGCGCTTCGGGGTGGACGTGGCTCTTGATGTAGCCCGGCAGGGCGTGCTCGCCCCATCCCCAGCCGGCCAGCGTCGACGACCAGAATTCCAGGCGGCCCGAGGGGGTGGGGAACCCCCGGCGCACGACGCCGTCCACGAGCACGCCGGCGGCGCGCCTGCCCTCGGAGTCCGGATCGGGCGAACCCATGGGCACCACGTTCGAGCCAGCGGTGGCGCCGCGGGCGTACACCCGGCCGTGGCTGCCCGTGGCCTGGTCCTCGAGCTCGGATACCGGGACCTGCTCCTCGTGGCGGGCCCCCACCCCACGGCTGATCTCGAAGGCGCCGTAGCGTCGCATGTAGGCCAGCGGGCTCAGCCCCTCGGCGGCGGCGCGCTCGGGCAGGCCGGGGACCGAGCGCTCGAACATCCACCCGTAGTACTCGTCCACGCCCAACTTGGTCCCGGGCTGCGCCAGGGACTCGTGGTAGCGGCGGATGCCGAGACTGCCGTCGGGGTCGATGCGCCAGGAGAGCTCGATCCACAGCTCGTTCTCCTCCCACACCTCGCCGGGGTTGACCTGGCGGGTGTCGGTGACCTGCTCGCCCAGACGCTCCCTGGCGGCGCGCAGCACCGGCTGGCGAAAGCCGATCCACTGGCCGTCGTACTGCTCGTAGGAATGGGTGTCGTGACGCTCGGCGCCCAGTCCCACCGGCAACACGTAGTCGGCGAAGAACGCTGTCTCGGACCAGGTGGGGGTGAGCGCCACGTGGCAGGCGACCTTCTCCTCGTCGGTGAGCACCTCCACCCAGCTCATGCCGTCGGGATTGGTCCACACCGGGTTGTAGACGCGGGTGAAGTACACCGACAGCTGGCCCCGGCCCTCCTTCAAGAAGTGCGGCAACAAGAACGACAGCTCGTTCTGCGCCAGCGGGTACTCCACCGGCCAGTTCAGCTCGTTCCAGCCACCGGGATGCGGGGGAACGTGGATGGGCTTGGGCACGTACTTGTTCCAGGCGTTGGGGAACGTGCCACCTTCGGTCGCCACCGCTCCCAGCAGAGCGGAGATGAGGAACAGCGTGCGGCTCACCTGCCAGCCGCCCAGGTTCCCCGCCGCCGCCGAGCGCCAGGTGTGGGCCGAGAAGCGGTGGCCGGCCGAGGCCACCACCTCGGCCACCTCGGCGATGGTCTCGGCCGGGACCTTGGACTCGGCTGCCGCGTACTCGAAGGTGAAGGTCGACCACATACCGTGCAGCAGCTGCTCGAAACTCTCGAAGCTCTGCTCCAGCTCGGGATGGCAGACGGACAGGTACTCCTCCCAGTTCCACCAGCGGCGCACGAACTCCCGGTCGTAGCGGCCACTTGCCACGATGTGGTTGGCGATGGCCAGGTTGACGGCCGCCTCCGACCCCGGCCAGGTGGCCAACCAGTAGTCGGCGTGGGTGGCGGTGTTGGACAGCCTCGTGTCCAGCACGATCACCTTGGCGCCCCTGGCCCGTGCCTCGGTGATGCGCTGGGCGTGGGGGTTGAAGTAATGCCCGGACTCGAGGTGCGAACTGATGAGGTAGACGACCGAAGCGTTGGCGTGATCGGGGCTGGGACGGTCGATGCCCATCCAGAACTGGTACCCGGTCCGGCCCCCGGCAGAGCAGATGTTCGTGTGCGAGTTGTGCCCGTCCACTCCCCAGCTGGCGAGCACCCTCTCGGTGAAGCCGTCCTCCCCGGGGCGCCCGATGTGCACCATGATCTCGTTCTGGCGTTCCGCCTCGATGGCGGCCCGCAAGCGCCCGGCGATGTCGTCCAGCGCCTCGTCCCAGCTCACCTGCACCCAGCGGCCCTCGCCACGCCCGCCGGCCCGGCGCAGCGGGTACAGGATGCGATCGGGGTCGGTCACCTGGTTCAAGGTGGCGGGGCCCTTGGCGCAATTGCGCCCGCGCGAGCCGGGATGCTCGGGGTTGCCCTCGAGCTTGCGGATCTGCAGGGTCTGGCGGTCCACGTAAGCGAGCAGCCCGCAGGCCGACTCGCAGTTGAAGCAGGTGGTCGGCACCAGCATGGCGTGGCGCTCGACGCGCTGGGGCCACGCCCGGCTGTCGAGCTCCACCCAGTCGTCCCAGCGCTCCTTGGGGGGGAAGGCCGCCAGGTGCACCCGGGAGGGACCGGGATAGAAGGTCTCGCCCCGGGCCTCCACCTCCGAGCGGGCGGCTGAGAGTCGTTTCTCGGCATCGGCCAGCCGCGCCATGGTGTCGGAC
>JBJKRZ010000103.1:0-4907 GCA_046704365.1 Acidimicrobiales bacterium
GTGGGTCTGCGGTGGGCCGCTCCAGGCTAACGCGCCGTCCGTCTGCACCCCCGGTTGGCCGGTTCTGCCCCCGCCGCCAAGACCGCCCCCGCCAAGACCGCCCCCTCCAAGACCGCCCCCTCCAAGACCGCCCCCTCCAAGACCGCCCCGGCCGGCGCCGGCCCTCCCGGGATCGCTCACGCCAACAAGGGGGCCGTCCCTAGATGGACCTCGAGCTGCTTCTCACCATGGCCGCCTCCTTCGACGAGGAGCGCCCGGCTGTCACCGGACCAGACGGTCGCAGCCTGACCACCGGGCAGCTGCGCTCGGCAGCGGCGGGATCGGCCACCTTGCTGCGTCGGGCAGGCGGATCGCGGGTCGTCTTCTGTGCCACCAACGGCCTCGCTTTCCCCGTCACGCTCTTCGGCGCCGTGGCGGCGCGCCGGCCGCTCGTGCCGCTCAATTACCGTCTGGCCGACGCCCAGCTGCGCCAGGTGGTGAGCGGCGAGGACCGGGCCGTCGCCTCCGCCGAGCAGGGTGAGCGCCTGGGTGCTCTCGGGGTGCAGGTCCTCGCCGACTCGGCTTCCTTCGTCGACGCCGCCCTGGGCGCCGAAGCCCTGGGCGCCGAAGCCCTCGGTGCCGAAGCCCGCGGTGCCGAAGCCCGCGGTGCCGAAGCGCTGGGTGCCCAAGCGCTGGGCGAGCAGCCGCCGGTGGAGCCGGACGACGTGGCGCTCGTGCTCTACACGAGCGGCACCACAGCGGCTCCCAAAGCCGCCCTGCTGCGCCACCGCCATCTGGCCGCCTACGTCATCTCCACCGTCGAGTTCGGCAGCGCCGGGCCCGAGGAGGCGGCGCTGCTCAGCGTGCCTCCGTACCACATCGCCGGTGTGATGAACCTGCTCTCCAACCTCTACATGGGCCGCCGGGTGGTCTACCTCGACGCCTTCGATCCCGAGGGCTGGCTGTCCACGGTGCGCCAGCAGTCGATCACCCACGCCATGGTGGTGCCCACCATGCTGGCCCGCATCGTCTCTGTCCTGGGCGATTCGCCCGTGGAGCTGCCCAGCCTCCGCACCGTGTCCTACGGCGGGGCCAAGATGCCGGCCGAGGTGATCGGAAGGGCGCTCGAGCTGTTCCCCGACGTCGCCTTCGCCAACGCCTACGGCCTCACCGAGACGAGCTCGACCATCACGGTGCTCGGGCCCGAGGACCATCGGGCGGCGTTGTCGAGCGACGACCCGGCCGTGCAAGCCCGTCTGGGTTCGGCCGGCCTGCCGCTGCCCGGCGTGGAGATCGAGATACGCGACCCCGAGGGCCGGCCCTGTCCCGCCGGTGTGAGCGGCGACGTCTACGTGCGCGGCGACCAGGTGGCCGGCGAATACCAGGGAGTGGAGACGGTCTCCGCCGGCGGCTGGTTCCCCACCCGGGACAGGGGACGCCTGGACGAGGGCGGCTACCTCTTCGTCGAGGGCCGCGCCGACGACACCATCATCCGCGGCGGGGAGAACATCGCCCCGGCCGAGATCGAAGAGGTCCTGCTCGGCCACGACGACGTGGCCGACTGCGCCGTGGTGGGCATCGACGACGAGGAGTGGGGCCAGCGCATCGCCGCCGCCGTCGTCCTCGTTCCCGGCTCCGCCGCCACGCCCGAGGACATCCGCTCTTTCGCCCGCGGGCAGCTGCGAGGCTCGAAGACGCCCGACGTCGTCGTGATCCTCGACGAGTTACCCTATACAGAGACCGGAAAGCTGCTGCGCCGAGTCGTGCGCGACGACCTTTCCCGCTCGCCAGAGACAGCGTCGCCAGAGACAGCGTCGCCCGAACCCGCGTCGCCCGAACCCGCTACGCAAGAGACAGCGTCGTCCCGACGCATCCACCAGAGGACCAGATGAATCTCACCGCCGGATCACGTTGGAAGAGCGCAGTGTCCGACACCCAGGTGATCGTGGTGCGCCCCGCCCCGGGCGACCACCGCCTGGGATGTGGCGGAGCCGACATGGTTCCCATGGACGCCGCCAGCCCCGGGGGAGCCGTCGACGGGTCGTTGGCCGAGGCGACGCTGTTGGGCAAGCGCTACGAGGACGAGGCCTCGGGCCTCGAAGTCCTCTGCACCCAGGGCGGCGAGGGCACGCTCACCCTCGACGACAGCCCCCTTCTGGTCAAAGGTGCCAAGCCCCTGCCGTCCTCCGACTGAGACCGCAGCACGGCGTTGGTGCCGCTGCGCGCCCGCCAGGCACATTCGAAGCCACATCCGGCCAGGAGCACCGCCACGAACACGGCGCCCTCGTGGCCGCCCACCACGCTTCTGCCCACCACGGCTCCGACGAAGCACAGCGCGCTCAGCGCCAGCCAGCCCGTCCCCGTCACCAGGCAGTGGGCGTGCCGGCAGCGCCAGAAGTTGAGGGCGCACCACCCCCCGGCGGCCAGCGTGCCCACTCCCTGCAGGGCCGACTGCACCGGCTCGTGGAAGGTGCCCGCCACCTCGAAGAGGGCCACGGACACGGCGAAATAGGCCACGACGCCCAAGCCGCCCCGTGGCAGGAGGCGGTCCACGAGCACCTTGGCCCTGGTGTCGGCGGCCAGTGCCGGCGGTGAGCACCGCCACGAGCCCCGAGGCACGCACGAGGTCACCGTTGGAGGCTACGGCCTCCCCCCGGGGGGAGAGTCAAGGCCATCACAGTCGTGATCACCGACGTGACGCGGGGGCGTCTTTCAAGACGCGGGAGGCTTTCAGGGAAGCCGACTGCCGTGAGCGAACACCTGTTCGCTATGCTCCCCTCCGTGAGACCGTGGCGGCCGAGACGAGGGCACGTGTGCGAACATGGCCCCGCAATGGGGTTGTGGGAGCCCGACGAGGAGAAGCTCGCCGACCTGATCCTCTACGTCGCCGAGAGGATTCGGGACGATCCCACGGGGGGCGCTACCAAGATCAACAAGATCCTGTACTTCGCCGAATTCGCCCACGTCCGTTCGACGGGGGTCCCGATCAGCGGTGTGCCTTACCAGAAGCTTCCTCGCGGCCCGGCCCCCCGACGCCTGAAGCCGATACGGGACCAGATGATCACCCGGGGCGATGCGGAACTCGTCATCGACGACTACTTCGGGCGGGAGTTGCACCGCCTCGTTCCCCTTCGCAAGGTGGACCCAACGCGCTTCACCGACTCGGAACGCCGAGCCGTGGACCAGGCCATCGAGCGGCTACGCGCCATGGCAGCCGAGGACGTGTCGGACCTATCCCACCGGGACATGGCGTGGCAATTGGCCGAGGAAGGTGAGGACATCCCCTTTGCAGCGGCCTACTTGGCGAACAAGACAGAAGTAACCGATGCCTCCCGTAGGCGAGTGGAGGAGCTGGCGGAAAAGCTCGGAGTCACCAGGTAATTTCCTCGGGGCGTGCTGGGAAACCAGGGCCCCCGAGAAGTCACCGTCGCTTCTCATGTCCTCGCGCAGGCTCGAGAGGACTTCCCGAGGGATCGGACAGAAGACGGGCATCCGAGCTTTGCCGACTTCCGCGATGGCCCCTTAGAAGCTGCCCGGCTGTTCTTTGCGCGCCGGTTCGATGAGGCTCCAATCCCCGTGCCCGACCTCCCGGCCATCCGGCAGTGGGACACCCTCAGCACGATCTTCGGGCCTGTTGTGTTCTTTGCGATGGCAGTCGGGCCCCAGGTGGCGATCGTCGGATACCTCCACGATCCCGACTACTGAGACCGGGTAGGTGATGACCCGGTCTCCTGACCTAATGGGATCAAGGCCGGCCCGTTGCGAAGTGGGGGTCCTGGGCCCGGAAGTCGGCCCGCCCGTCGAGCTCGGCGCGTGCGGCGTCCTCGAAGGCGTCGATCCGTCCCAGCAGCTCGCCCAGTTCGGCGATCCTCCGTGTTGTGCGGGCCCGGACATCGCCAAGGAGCCCCGCCAGCCGGGGACCGACCGGACCTTGCCCGGGGGCCAGGTACTGCGAGGCGAGCTCGCCGATCTCGGCCAGGGTGAGCCCCAACGAGCGCAGACCGCTCACCACGCCCACGCACCACAGGGCGTCCTCGTCGAAGAGCCGGTAATTCCCGGCGCTGCGCCCCACCGTGTAGAGCAGTCCCATGTCCTCGTACTGGCGCAGGACCTTGACCGCTACGCCGCTGCGGCGTGACAGGGTCCCGATGGTCATGACACCTTCTGGCGCGGGAACGCCCCCTGATGTTTCGGTGCTCACGGAGCGAGCATTCCTTGGTAGTCGGCGCGGGTGAGCGGTCCCTGCTGGAGGTTGCCGCCGCTTATGGGGACCTGGGCGGGCTGGCCGTTCACGAGCAGCACCACGGCGTCCACCCCCGAGATGGCAGTCACGCTGTAGACGACCTGGGCCGCGGCGACGATCTGTGCCTGGCCGCCCAAGTTGCTGAAGGCGCTCGGTACCGAGACGTAGGCGGTCGATCCCTCCAGTCGCTTGAAGCTGAGCGGGGTCACCGTCGACACCGGGCTCTGGAGCATGCCGCCCCCCTCGGAGGAGGTGGGTCCCTTGCCCAGCTGGTCCAGGGCGGAGGCGACCGTCGCCGGCGCCTTCACGTGGCGGACCACGGGCACGAGGCCGTTGGGGCCTTCGAAGTAGAGCGTGACGTTCGCCGTGGGGGCCAGCACCGTGGTGGTGGTGGTGGACGCCGGGGTGAGCAGCCCGTAGGGGACGTCGTGGCTGTTGATGACCTGGGCCGACGGCTGGGTCCCCACGCCGCAGGCCGCAGCCGTCACGGCCAGCGCGGCCAGCGCTGCCAGCACCGGCCACGGGGCGCGCCGGCTCACTGTCCCACCACGGGCAGCCGCACGGTGAACCGTGCTCCTCCGCCGGGCCGGTCGGACACCTCGACGGTGCCGCCGTGCACGCGCACGTGCTCGGCCACGAGCGCCAGTCCGAGGCCGCTGCCCCCCCGGCGCACGCTGGCCGGGCC
>JBJKRZ010000104.1:0-7128 GCA_046704365.1 Acidimicrobiales bacterium
AGCGAGGTGCGCTCGGGGGAGGTGGTGGAGCTGATGGCGGATCGGAGGCCAGAGGTGGTGTTCCACCTGGCAGCACAAGCCGACGTGCGGGTCTCGGTGGAAAGGCCGGTGTTCGACGCCGAGGTGAACGTGCTCGGCACCCTGCGGGTGCTCGAGGGTGCCCGGGCCGCCCGCAGTTCCCGTGTCGTGTTCGCCGCCAGCGGAGGGACCCTCTACGGGGAGCCCGACCCCTCCGAGCTCCCTCTGCGCGAGACGCACGAGCAGCACCCCCTGTCGCCTTACGGCGTCTCCAAGAAGGCGGGCATCGACTACCTGGTGGCCTATCGCCATCTGCACTCACTCGAATTCTGTGCCCTCGCTCTGGCCAACGTGTACGGGCCTCGCCAGGACCCCCATGGTGAAGCCGGAGTGGTCGCCATCTTCGCCGAGCGCCTGCTGCGTGGTCAGGCGGTGACCATCTACGGCGACGGCGAACAGACTCGGGACTTCGTCTACGTCGACGACGTCGCCGACGCCTTCGTCCGCGCGGCGGGGAAAGGGGGAGGACTGCTGCTCAACGTCGGAACAGGTCGCCAGGTGACCGTCCGGCAGCTGGCATCCATCATGGGCGAGCGCGCCGGCGCCGAGGTGGAGCCGGACTATGCACCGGCGCGACCCGGCGAGCTCCGCCACAACGCCCTCGACCCCGAGCGGGCGGGCATCCATCTCGGCTGGCGACCGTGGACCGAACTGCCCGACGGCCTCGACGGCGTGCTGGCCCACCTCGCAGCGGGCCGCTGAGAGCCGCCGTCAGCGGAACAGGTCCTCGCCCGGAGGGCGCACGATCTCGGCACTGACCGAGCCCGCCCGCAGCCAGCTTCTGGGCACGCCCCGTACCACGGCAGCCGGTATTCCTGCTGCCTTTCCCATGACCATCTCGGCGGCGGCGGCGATCTCGTCGGCGACGCACACCTCGGTGGCCGCCAGCATGCGTCCTCGGTCGTCGAGCGACCCGCGCAGGTCGACCACGGCGGCCACCCCCGCACAGCCGATGGCCACGTCGGTGACCCCGCGCCGCCAGGGGCGGCCGAAGGTGTCCGACACGACCACGCCGACCTCGACACCCGTCTTGGCCAGCAGGCCGCTTCTGATCCGGCGCGCCGAACGGTCGGGATCCTCGGGGAGCAGCGCCGCCCAGCCGCTGTCCACGTTGGAGAGGTCGACGCCGGCGTTGGCGCACACGAATCCATGGCGGGTCTCGCTTATCACCAGGTCTCCCCTTCGGCGCAAGATCCGCACCGACTCGGCCAGGGCCAGCGACAGGCGAGCGTCGGGACCGTCGCCGTCGACGGGCACCAGGCGCCCTTCGGCTTTCGACACGACCTTCTGGGTGACCACGACGACGTCGCCCTGTTGGAACCTGGCCGCCGCGGCGAGGGCGGAAGCCAGGTCGTCGCCCCGCCGGATCTCGCCCATGCCCCCGATGGCGATGATCTCCAGGTGCTCGGTCCCGTCTTCCCGGTCGGCGGCGGCTCCGTCGTCCCGGCTCGAGCGTGCGGTCACCGGGCACCCGCCCGTCCGGCGTCGACGACGAACTTGGCCAGGGCGATGGAGTCCTCAGTGGAGCGCATGACGGTGGGGGCGACCAGGCAGCGCATGCCCACCTCCTCGACCGCCCCGGCGAGGTCGGCGTCCGCCTCGTCGATCACCAGTGTGGAACACAGCTCGGCGTAACGACGGGCCACGCCGACGACCGAGGACTCCCCGCCCAGCTCGACGAGCAGACGGTCGGCGGGACCCTTCAGCGCCGCTCCGGCCACGATGGGGGAGACCGCCACCACCGAGGACCGGCGGCGGCGGACGGCGTCGGCCACTCCGGGGACGGCGAGGATGGGGCCGATGGAGACCACGGGATTGGATGGGCAGATCACCACCACCTCGGCTTCTTCGATTCCCTCGACGACACCGGGCGCCGGCGCAGCATGCTTGGCACCCTCGAAGTGAACGGCGTTCACCGGCTCGGCGTGGTGCAGGCGAACGAAGTACTCCTGAAAAGGCACCTCCCTCCCGTCGGCGGCGAGCAGCATGCACGTGGCGACTGGGTCGTCGCTCATGGGCAGCAGTGGTGACCGTATCCCCATGGCTCGGCACAGCTCGGCGGTCACCTCCGACAAAGGGGCCCCCTGCGCCAGGCGCGCCGTGCGGTAGAGGTGCGTGGCCAGGTCCTTGTCGCCCAGGCGGAACCATGTCTCGCCGCCCAGTGCCTCCAAGGCCTCCATCACCGCCCAGGTCTCGTCGGCCAATCCCCATCCCCGCTCCTCGTCGTTGCGCCCGGCCAGCGTGTAGCTCACCGTGTCCAGGTCGGGGCTGATGTGCAGGCCGTGCATGACGGTGTCGTCACCGGTGTTGACGACGGCCGTCACCTCGGGCGCCGGCACGGCGTGCACGAGACCTCGTAGCAGCCGCGCCGCTCCCACGCCTCCGGCCAGGGCGGTGATCACGGGTAGTACTGCTGCCAATTGGCCGTGGAAGGTGCGGAGTCCCCCGCCGGGCCCTGGCCGAACAGGGCCAGCAGGTTGCCGGTCATCTGCTGCACGGCCGTGGCCGGACAGGCGTTCGCCGGCGTGGTGGGACCACAGGGCGCCATGGCCGGGATCCAGCCGTTGGTGCCGCTCGAGAAGACGCCGCCCTTGCTGGTCGTGGACGTGTAGTAGACGGTGTCGGCGTAGCCCTTGTGTCCCCCGGCGGGTACGACGGGCGAGTGGGCCAGGATCTCGACGTTCGGGGGTTCGCTCTGTCCCGGTGTGTAGCCGTTGAAGTCGGCGGCGACCACGTTTGCCACGGTGGCGCCGGCACCGAGGCCCGTTCCTTTGTACAGCCACGACCCTGGGTCGCTGACCACGAGCGGGAAGGTGCCGCCGAATGCGAAGTACGTGGAGCCCACCAGTTCGCTGGGCGGCCAGTTGGCCGGAGCCTGGTTCCAGGTGTTCTGGCTCACCTGGGCGGGATCGATCGCCAGCTCGGGATCCTTGCTGGGGTCGCGGTAGTTGACCTCCTCACGATCGGGCCCGAGCGGAGAGGCCTGCAGCCGGACCTTGCGCAACACAGGGCTGGCGCCCAAAAAGGCGAGGTTCACCCCCTGCGACAGGGCCTTGATCGCCGCGTTGCGCATGGAGAGCGTCCACTGCTCGTCGTGGCCCAGGCTCAAGTAGGCCTTGTGCTGGAGCAACCCCCCCGGGTCCTGGGCGGTGGTGATGTCGGTCCCGTAGGTGACGTCGAGCCCGTGCTCCTCCACGAAGCGCACGAGCGGGTACTCCTCGGCCAGGAAGTCGGCCGCACCTTGGCCGAAGCTGGCCGCATAGGGCCGGTCGAAGGAGACGACCCGGGCACGGTTGCACGGGGGGTAGGTCGGCGAACCCGCAGGGCACGGGCCCTTTCCCTGGTAGAAGTCGTAGCCGCCGTAGGTGTTCCAGGCCTGCCAGGTGAGCACGTCGTTCTGGACGAGGTAGGTGGCGGTGCTCGAGGGGTCCCACACGGTGAGCGGAACGTAGCTCTGCTGAGCGCCGCTGCCCACCAGCTTGAGGAGGTAGTCCCCTTGCACCCACGAGGAGTCGATCGTGATCTTGAGCGACGGCGCCCACGAGCATTGGACCATGTTGATCCCCGGGGTGACCGGACAGGCGGGCTGCACCACGCCCTGCTGTGGAGACGACTGCCAGATCTGGCGGGCACCGTCACCGCCGTAGTAGCCCATCCGGTAGGCGGTCACCGTCCAGGTGGGGGCGGACGTCGAGACGAAGAGCGTCACCTGCTGGCCGGCGGTGGCCTGCACCGCCGAGCTGTAGCCGTTGATGCCCCCCGCCCGTCCCGCCGGTATGACCCACGCCGTGGTGCCGGGAAGCTTGTTCTCGTCCACCACCCAGCTGGCCTCGATCCCGTCGGGACCGGGGAAGGTGGTCGGCGTGGTGGCCCCTGCTCGAGCGGTCCGGGGCGATGGGCGCTTGGCGACGTGTGGGGACCGGGAGCCCGAGAAGACGAAGGCGAGTACCAGGGCGACGACCAGCAGGACCAGGGAGCCCGCCGAACCGATCAGGATGCGCCGGCGCCGCCGCAGGTGACGGCGCCGGGCGCGCCTGGAGCCGTCGGTTGCCATGGTCATCCCGGCGAATGATGACACGCATCGATCCCTGTACTGGGACCACCCCCGGGAGCAGCCGAAGCGTGTGCCAGGCTCGTGCTCCGTGAAGAGCCCGGACCTCGCCGTCGGCGTCGACGCCACACCGCTTCTCGGCGTGCGCACCGGCGTGGGCGAGTTCTGCTCGGGGGTGCTCGGCGCACTCGGCCGGCGGCCGGAGCTGTCGGTGTCGGCGTACGCCGTCACGTGGCGCCGCCGCCACCTCCTGCCTCCGCGCCTGCCCCAAGGGGTGCGGGCGGTGCAGCGAGCGATGCCGGCACGACCCCTGCACCGCGCATGGCGCACGGCGGGGTGGCCGCCCGTCGAATGGTGGTTGGGAGACGTGGACGTCGTGCACGGGACCAACTTCGTAGTGCCGCCCACGAGGCGAGCCGGTCGCGTCGTCACCGTGCACGACCTCACCATGGTGCGCTATCCGCAGATGTGCGAGCCGACCACCCTGGCGCTTTTGGCGATGCTTCGTGGCGCTGTGGCCGACGGTGCTTGGGTGCACACGCCTTCTCGGTTCGTGGCCGACGAGGTGGTCGCCGAGCTTGGCGCCGAGCGAAGCCGTGTGCGGGCGGTGGCACCGGGCATACCCCTGCACGCCAACCTCCAGGACGTGCACGGCGTCGCCCCCCTGCAGGACGTGCCCGGCGTCGCCCCCCTGCAGGATGTGCATGGCGTCCTCGAAGGGGTGCTCCGTGGGGCGGGCACGTCGAGGACCGTGCCCGCTTCGGTCCGTCGCTACGTGCTCGCCGTGGGCACGGTCGAGCCCCGCAAGGACTTGCCGGGCCTGGTACGCGCCTTCGACAGCTTGGCCGGAGACCGACCCGAACTGGGCCTCGTTGTGGCCGGCCCCACCGGCTGGGGATCCGACGCCTTGGCCCAGGCCATCGCCGCCTCACCGTTCGCCGAGCGGGTGCTGCGCACGGGGTATGTGGCAGATGGCGATCTCGCCTCGCTGTTCCGGGCGGCCTCGGTTCTCGCCTATCCGTCTCTCTACGAGGGCTTCGGCTTCCCCCCCCTGCAGGCCATGGCCTTGGGCGTCCCTGTCGTCGCCACCACGGCTGGGGCGCTGCCCGAGGTGGTGGGCGACGGAGGGCTTCTCGTGGCACCCCGTGACCTCGACGCCCTGGCGCAGGCCCTGGCCAGCGTCCTCGACGACAGCCACCGACGGGACGAGCTCGTCGGCCGGGGCAAGGTGCGGGCCGCCCACTTCACCTGGGGATCGTGTGGCCAGGAGCTCGCAGGGCTGTACCGCGTCGCCGGCGAGGAGGCCCGGTGAGCGGGCCTCAAGGGTCCCTCTCCCCACTGCGCGTGCTCCTCGTGGCGCAGCAGCTGCGGCGGGCGGCGCCCGGTGGCATCGGGACATACGTGCGCGGTCTGCTCCAGGGGCTCGCCACCGGCTCCGATCCCCACCCACGGGCCGCGGTCACGCTGTACGCCGGCCGCTCCCAGACGCGTCCGGACCCCTTGCTGGAGCTGGGTCATCGCGTGCGGACGCCCGTGTTGCCTGCCCCCGCCCTGTCTCGCCTGTGGGCCGTCGGGCTCCATGTCGCGCCCGGGGGCTGGGACGTCGTGCACGCCCCTTCGCTCGATGCTCCACCGGCTCGTCGTACGCCCCTGGTTGTGACCGTGCACGACCTGGCGTGGCGCCAGGTGCCCGACGCCTTCCCCCGGCGCGGTCGTCGCTGGCATGAAGCGGCGTTCCGTCGGGTGCTCGAGCAGGCTGCAGCTGTCGTGGTGCCCTCGGCGCCGGTGGCCGACGCCCTGCGCCGTCACGGTGCCCGGCCGCAGCTCCTCCACGTGATCGCCCATGGCAGCGACCACTTGCCCGCTCCCGACGAGGCGTCTGCCGGTGACCTCCTCGGCCGACTGGGGGTCGGCGGGAGCTTCGCCCTCGCCGTGGGGACGCTCGAGCCGCGTAAGAACCTCGAGCGCCTGCTGGCCGCTCACCAGCTCGCCCGGCGGTCCTGGAGCACCCCTCTCCCCTTGGTGGTGGTGGGCCCCAGAGGCTGGGGCCGCCTGAGCGGGCACCTGCCGGACCAGGTGCTGCTGGCCGGACCGGTGCCCCCGGCCACGCTCGCCGCTCTGTACCGCCGGGCCCGTCTGCTCGCCTTCGTCCCTCTGATGGAGGGCTTCGGCCTGCCTCCACTCGAAGCCATGGCCGCCGGCACGCCCGTGCTCGCCAGCACCGTCCCCAGCGTGGGCGACGCCGCCTTGGTGGTGGACCCGCTCGACGTCACTGGCATCGCCAACGGCTTCGTCCGCCTGGCAGGCGACGACGAGCTGCGCCGAGAGCTGTCCGAGCGGGGCTTGGCGCGTGCTGCGGCTCACCGGTGGGTGGACAGCGCCGCCGGGCATCTCCGGCTGTGGGAGAGCGTGTCATCGTGAGCAGCCCCGACGGCCCCGAGGAGGTTCCCGCTCACATGTCGGAGGGGACTCACATGCCGGAGCGGAAAGGAGATCCTGCTGACCGGCCTCTGCACGTGTCGCTCGACGTGAGCGCCGTGCCCGAAGAACCCGTGGGCGCCGGGCGCTACACGATCGAGTTGGTGCGGGCCCTCGCCCGCCGCGGCGACCTCCATTTGACCTTGTGGAGCCGGCGGGCCGACGCCATGCGGTGGGAGGAGCTCCTGGAGCAGGCCATGCCGGCCCAAGCGGCGGGACGTACCCAGCTGGCCGGGCGCACCGTGCGGGCGGTGCTGGCCGGGCGCACCGTGCGGGCCGTGGCGCCCGAGCACCGCCCTGCCCGCCTGGCCTGGGAGCAGCTGTCCCTGCCGCGCCTGGTGGCCGCCAGCGGCGCCCACGTGCACCACGGGCCTCACTACACGATGCCGGCGCGCAGTCCCGTTCCCGTCGTGGTCACCATCCATGACCTCACGTTCTTCGACCATCCCGAATGGCACGAGCGTACGAAGGTGCCCGTGTTCCGACACGCCATCCGCCGTGGCGCCCGACCGGGGGGGGCG
>JBJKRZ010000105.1:0-14059 GCA_046704365.1 Acidimicrobiales bacterium
CGTGCGGCGTTGGTCGTGGCGCAAGCTATGTGTCGGGGCGGTCTAGTGCCGCACACCGGTCTAAGTGTACTCGTGGTCGGCGCCGCCGCCCCCGGGGTGGCGGCGCCCACCGCCGGGGAAGCCCTGCAGATCCTCAGCCGTACCTCGGCACCGATCAGAAACCGGTCACAAGCCGGCGCCGCCCCGTCCAGTCGGGTCGGGTCTCCCAGCCCCTCGAACCCCGCTGTGACCACCACCGTGCCGGTGACGAGCCCGGCCGGGTCCAGCGTGGTCCCCGTCCCGCCAGAGGCGGCTGCACGCACCGCTGCCCCGGCACAGGCCGGCGGGGCCGGCAACGGCCCTGTCCTCGCCATGGCGATTCCGAGCGCCCCCACTGCCGTCAGCGAGACACCGGCCGCACCGTCGACCCCGCTCCCGGTGGCGCCACCGCCGCCGACGACGACAGGCACAGTGACGAGCGTGGGGACGACGCCAACCGCTCCGGCACCGCAGACGCCGGGACCGATCACCTTCCTCTCGGCAGCGCCGCGCTACGTCGACGTCGGCGGTCCGTACTATGCGGTTGCGGCCGTGGGGGGCGCCTCGGGCAACCCGGTGCTGTTCTCCTCGGGCTCTCCGTCGACCTGCTCCGTTTCGGGGTCGATCGTGACGTTCATCGGGGTAGGCACGTGCACTGTCGATGCCAACCAGTCAGGTAACGCCTATTACGAGCCGGCACCACAAGTCGACCAGAAGATCGCGGTATTGCCCTCGAAGTGCAACGGCCCCAAGGGTTGCAACCTGAAGGCCGGCAATTTCAGCGGCGCCGACCTCGCCGGTTCAGACGTGAGCGGGGCCAACCTCCAGGGCGCCGATCTGGCTGGCGCCGACCTGGCCGGAGCGACGGTGAAGGGCGCAAATCTCCAAGGCGCCGATCTGGCCGGAGCAGACCTCGCCGGAGCGACGGTGAAAGGCGCCAACCTCCAGGGCGCCGATCTGGCCGGAGCAGACCTCGCCGGAGCAGATCTGAGCGGGGCCAACCTCCAAGGCGCCGATCTGGCCGGCGCTGATCTCACTACGGCGGATCTGAGCGGGGCCAACCTCCAAGGCGCCGATCTGGCTGGCGCGGATTTCGCCGGAGCGACGGTGAAGGGGGCCAACCTCGACAACGCGCCGCACCCACCGCCGCCTCCACCCAAGGCGCTCCCGCCCCCACCACTGCCCCCGCCACCGCAGCCGTAGGAGGCGAGACCGGCCGGGGGCGCGGTCCCGTCGCTCCCGTGCGGCTGGCCCACGTGGTGATGTCCGGTCAGGAAGCCGCCAAGAGCGCCGAGGTCATGACGTTCTGCGGCGAGCAGCCAGCCTGGGAGCCTTTGCTGGGGCCAGGGCCCTGAGGAAATGAGATCGGCTGCGGAACCTGCTCGATGGCGCCTGCGACGAGCGTGCCCCCCTCTCCGGACGTATTGCCGACGGCGACCGTGAAGCGGCCTAGTTGGAGCTGCTGCACGGCGAGCGTCCTCAGGACGATGACGGCGGTCGACGCCGTCGTGGTCACGGAAGTCCTGGTTCCGCCCGAGCTGACAACGGTGAATCCTCCTGTGTGAGCGCCGCTCACTGTCCCCACCTTCACCGGGGCGCCAGAGGGTTGCGGGGGCTCGAACGGCTTCACGGTGTCGATGGCCCCGACCGTCACCGTCGCTGCAGCGATGGTCCCGTCGGATGCGGTGCCGCTCACGGCGACCTGGGCGCCGTTGCTGATGTCCTCGAGGGTCCCGTTGCTCTCAGAACCGATCATCCGTGTCGAGGCTCCCGTGGTGATCGCCACCGATTGGCCGTCGGAAGCTGCGATCACGAGCTCGGAGCCGCTGAGTTGTTCGAGCGTGCCCGTGACGGCTGCAAGGCTCGGGCACCCGTTCACCGCCGTGAGTCCCGCCCGCACCGCAGTGGCGGGTGGCGAACCGGGTGGCGCGCCATTGCCACCCTGCGACACAGTCGCGCCGTACACGCCGGCGCCCACGGCGAGCAAGGCGGCCGCCACAGCGCCGACGAGCACCCGACGCCGAAGGCGCTCGTCGGCGTGCCAGAATGCTGCCGGCAGGACAGCGGGACTTCTGGAACCGGAGCTCGTCGCCGAAGCTCCCTCGGCCACGGGCGTGGGCGGAGGGACCGCCTGGGCGGCGACGTGGCGGACACCGAGGCCGACCGTACGCCAGCAATCGGTGTCGCTGCGGCAGACCACGCAGGAGGCCAGGTGGGCTCGCGCTCCTTCATCGCGGAGCTCGCCGTCGGCGGCAAGTAGGAGATCTTCGATATCCAAATGGTGCTGTGACTCGACGCTCATCGGATTGTCCCTTTCACTGTTTCGTCTCCGAGGGCGCGGCAAAGCGCAGTGCGTGCTGCAGCCAGACGGCTCTTCACCGTCCCCACGGGGACTGCCAGGATCTCGGCGACCTCGGAAAGCGTGAGGTCTGCGGCAAAGACCAACCCCAGGACCTCGCGATGGGTACGGCCGAGGCTCTGAAGGGCGCCTGCCACCGCGGCGATGTCTGCTCGCTCCAGTGCGACGCGCTCGGGCCCGGCTTCGGAGGTCGGTCGGCCTGCCAAAGCGCCGTCCTCCACTACGCGCAGTTGGCTACGCCGGATCCTGTCCCGAGCTTGGCGCCGGGCGATACCGATCATCCAGGTTCGGACCCGCGATTCGCCCCGGAAGCTTCCCGCTCGACGCCAGACAACGAGCATCGTGTCCTGCAAGATCTCCTCGGCAAGGGCTCGCTCGGCGACGACGAAGAGGATCTGACCCAATACGACCTGGCCGTGGCGTTCGTACAGCTGAGCCAAGGCAGCTTCATCACCGGCTGCCACTCGGCGCAGCGTCTCGGTGTCTTCCTGTTCCCGGTCGGGCGAGCGGTCATCGCGGGGACCGGGCGAGAAGTCCGATCCCCCGCCCGCTATCGGCCTCTCGGAAGCCTTTCCCATGACCAAGTGAGTAGCAACTAACCGGCCCATGGTTCGCGGAAAACCGGGAAATGTCCCTGACCTCGCCGAATGACCGACGCCGGCGCGCGACACGTGCTGCAGCCGAGAATGGTGTCGGAGAGGGGACTTGAACCCCTACGCCCTTGCGGGCACCAGCCCCTCAAGCTGGCGCGTCTGCCTATTCCGCCACTCCGACGTGGCTCGGCGCGTCCGGACGGCCGTCAAGCGACTTTAGCGCGCCCGGTCCCGGCCCCCACCCTTCCCGTGACCGAGCGAGCACCGGCCTTGGTGCCTGCAGGGCGAAGCTTCGCCCACGTGGTGGCGCTCCACAGCGGCCCCAGCGCGCCGGGATCGTCCTTCACCCCCGACAGCGAGACCGACCATGCCACGATCTCGGGCTCGGCGAAGAGAGGCAGCGAGGGCATGGCGCTCCACAGGGCGCTGTCGATCTGCTGGTACAGCTGGCGATCGGGGGTGGCGGCCAATTGCTGGGCCGCCTGGGCGAAGAGGGCGTCGATATGAGGATCGTTGAAGCCCGACCAATCGTGCAGCGAGCCGGCGGGCGTCCCCGGTGAGCTTCCGAAGGCGGCCACCAGGCGACTGGGGTACGCCCCTGTCCGAAGCGGCACCAACGCCAGGTCGAAGGCGCCAGCCGGGAGCACGGTGCCGTACAGGGTGGAGGACGGGACGGGGTCGGCAGCGACGTCGAATCCCGCCGCCACCAGCTGGGCCGCCACCACCGGCCCCACGAGCGCCGCCCACGGGTCGTCCGAGGCCCAGGTCAGGTGCAGCGTCAGGGGCGCGCCCTGCCACATCCAGGTCCCCGACGCTCCCGCCACGAGCCCCCCGCCAGCCAGGTCCTTGGCCGCCGTGGTGGGGTCGACCTGGTCGTAGCCGGCAGCATCGTCGGCGTACCAGGGCACGCTGTTGGCGAACAGGTGGTCGTTGTCCTCCCACACCAGGGGGTCGAGGGGCTGGAGGAGCGAGGTGGCCAGATCGGCCCGGTCGATGTCGTGGGCGATCCCCTGGCGGACCACGGCGTTGTCGAGCGGGGAGCGACGGACGTTGAAGACGAGCTGCATCGCTGTGCTGCCGAGCTGCAGGGTGCTCTCCAGCGCTGGCGACGACGAGACAGCAGCCTCAAAGGCGGCGTCGAAGGCCCCGGGTATGGCCACCTGTGCCTGGCCAGAGCGCAGGTCGGCAGCCATCTGGCTCGACGCCGGGACCGCTCGCAGCACGATCCCGTCCAGCCGTGCCGGCGTGCCCCACCAGTGCGGGTTTCGGACCAGGTCGATCTGCTGGCCCGGCGTCCAGGCGCTCACCATGAAGGGGCCTCCGGACACGAGCACCGAGGGAGCGAAGTGGTCGAACCCGGAGTTCCATCCCACCTTTTCGGCGACATGGGCAGGCAGGAGGTCGTCGAACAGCGACATCCAGTCGGCATAGGGGGTCTTGAACACCACGGTCACCGTGCGGCCCTGGTTCGAGCCCGTCACCGAGCTGATGTCGTCGTAACCGGCCACCGATGCCACCGAGTCCCGGATGCCGTTCACGTCTGTAGCGGCGCCCGCCTGGGACACCCAGGCGTACACGAAGTCCTGCGCCGTGATGGGGACACCGTCGGACCACTGAGCCTTGGGGTTGATCTGGTACACCACCGTCTGCGGGTCGATGCTCACCACCTCGGCACTCTGCACCACCGACGTGTCGAGGGTGGGGGCGAGATGCGGTCCCACTTGGAACACTTGCGGCCAGAGCAGGCTGCAGATGGCCCGGGTGGAAGCAGTGTCGCCGGCCACTGTGTGGTCGTTCAGCGTGGTGGGCACGGCGGGGACGTCCACCGTGACGGTCCCCCCGTCCACCGAGACCAGCGGCGCCTTGGCACCCGTCGACGTCGTACCCCCGGCGAGCGCCCCACCCGAGCACCCTCCCAAAAGGGCTACCAGCGACAGGGCGCCGAGCGCCCTCCCGGCAGCGCCGGGGGTCACTGCAGACGAATGGCCAGGATGACGGTGGCGAAGGCGAAGACGAGGGCCACCGTGATCGTGATGCGGTCGAGGTTCTTCTCCACCGCAGTGGACCCGGCTGCCGCCTGGCCCACCGCTCCGCCGAACATGTCCGACAGGCCCCCGCCCTTGCCGGAGTGCAGGAGGATGAGGAAGATCAAGGCCCCGGACACCAAGATGTCCACGACCAAGATGGCGATGGTCAGCACCAGGCGGTCCTCCAGGGCCCGAGGGGAAACGCCAAGGCTACCAACTGCCCCTCACCGGCGGGCAGCGCCTTGGGCTGCCCCCACGATGGCGGCGAAGGTGGCCGATTCCAGGCTGGCCCCGCCGACCAGGAGCCCGTCGACGTCGGGTTGCGCCATGAGGTCCTCGGTGTTGTCGGGGCGCACTGAGCCCCCGTACTGGATGCGAAGGGCGCCAGCCGTGTCGGCATCGGTCAGCTTCTCGACCACGGATCGGATGTGGGCGCAGGCGCCCTGAGCGTCGGCTGACTCTGCTGTGCGCCCGGTGCCGATGGCCCAGATGGGCTCGTAGGCAACCACCAGGCCGGCCACGTGCTGGGCCGGCAGCTTGGCCAAGGCAGCCGTGGTCTGGTCCGTCAGACGAGACTCGGTGAGACCGTCCTCGCGCTCCTCCTCGGTCTCCCCCACGCACACGATGGGGGTCATGGCGTGGCGGAGCACGGCGCGCAGGATGGCAGCCACCTCCTCGTCGGTCTGCCCGAAACGGGCGCGGCGCTCGGAATGGCCCACGATGACATAGCGCACACCGAGTCGGGCCAGCATGGGCGGGGCGACCTCGCCCGTGTAGGCACCCTCGTCCTCCCAGTGACAGTGCTGGGCTCCCAGTGCCACCGGCACACCACGGTCCTCGATCACGGTCTGCGCCGAGCGCAGGTCGGTGAAAGGCGGGTGCACCGACACCTCCAACCCGCTCAGGTCGAGCTTGGCCAAGCGAAGGCCGAGATCCTGCAGGGCCCGGATGGCCTGCACGTGGTCGTGGTGCATCTTCCAGTTGCCGCTCACGAGCGGCCGGCGCGACACCGTCGCCATGATGTCCTTCAGCTCCGTCCCTGCGAGCCGGGCGCGTTGGGCGCGTCGCGGAGGGCGGCCAGACCGGGCAGGTCGCCCTTTTCCAGCAGCTCCAACGAAGCGCCGCCCCCGGTGGACACGAAGCTCACCTTGTCCGAAAGCCCTTGGCGGTCGAGTGCGGCGGCGGAGTCGCCACCTCCCACCACGCTGAAGGCGCTGCTCGAGGCCAGGGCGCCGGCCAAGGTGTCGGTGCCCGAAGCGAAGCGGGTGTCTTCGAAGACGCCCATGGGCCCGTTCCAGAAGACCGTGGCGGCTCCCTCGAGAACCTGGAGGAAGCGCCGGCGCGTCTCGGGGCCGATGTCCCCGCCCTCCCATCCCTCGGGCAGGTCGCCCTCGTAGAGGGCCACCTCCCCTTCCCCCGCTGTCCCCCGGGCGAAGGATCCGCCCGGCGCCAGGGCCACGGTGTCCACCGGCAGCAACAACCGCTCGCCCGCCTCCCGGGCAAGGGCGGCGCAGGTGTCGACCTCGGCCTCGTCCACGGGTGAGACCCCCATCTTCCGGCCCGCCGCCACCAGAAACGTGTACGCCATGGCGCCGCCTACCACCAACGTGTCCACACGCTCGAGCAGGGCGCGCAGCACGCCCAGCTTGTCGGCCACCTTGAGCCCGCCCACCACGGCCACGAAGGGCCGAGCCGGAGCCACCATGAGCGATCCGAGCACCTCCACCTCGCGCTGGAGCAGGCGACCGGCCGCCGAGGCGAGGCGGGCCGGAGGGCCCACGATCGAGGCATGGGCCCGGTGCGAGGCGCCGAAGGCGTCGTTCACGTAGGCGTCGAATCCCTCCACCAGCCGGTCCACGAAAGCGGGGTCGTTGGACTCCTCGCCGGGGTCGAAGCGCAGGTTCTCCCCGAGGGCCACCCCGGGAGCGAGCTCGGCCAGCCGAGCCCGCACGGGGGACAGGTCATAGCGCGGGTCGACGCTGCCCCGGGGCCGGCCCAGGTGCGTGCACGTCGTCACCTCGGCGCCGCGCTCGCCCAACCAGGACAAGGTGGGCAGGGCGGCTCGGATGCGGAAGTCGTCGTCCACGACCATGGCCCCACCGGGGCCCGGGGACAACGGCACGTTGAAGTCCACGCGCACGAGCACCCTTCTGCCCGAGAGGTCGGGCAGGTCCTCGAGCAGGGGCAGCCCGGCCAGCGGCCCCGTCGCTTCCTCGCTCACCGAACCCCTCGTTGCCCGGCGGCCCGTCAGGAGCGGGCGCCCACGACGACGACCAGGTCCACCAGGCGGTTGGCGTAACCCCATTCGTTGTCGTACCAGCCGAACACCTTGACCAGCGTGGCGTCATCGCCGACCGGCATCACCATGGTGAGCGCGGCGTCGAACACGCAGGAGGCGGGGTTCCCGACGATGTCCGAGGAGACGGGGAGATCCTCGTTGTACTCGAGGACGCCGACGAGCGGCCCCTGTGCCGAGGCGGCGGCGAAGGCCTCGTTCACCTGGGCGACCGAGACCGAGCCGGGCACCACAGCCGTGAAGTCGGTGATCGAGCCGTCCACCACCGGGACGCGCAGGGCGCTGCCGTCGAGCTTGCCCTTCATGGCCTCGAGCACCAGGCTGGTGGCCCTGGCCGCACCGGTGGAGGCGGGGACGATGTTCTGGGCCGCCGCCCGGGCGCGCCGCAGGTCCTTGTGGGTGAGGTCCAGCAGGTTCTGGTCGTTGGTGTAGGCGTGCACCGTGGTCATGAGGCCGCCGGTGATGCCGAAGGCGTCCTGCACCACCTTGACCATGGGCACGAAGCAATTGGTGGTGCACGAGGCGTTGGACACCACCACGTGGCGCGAAGGGTCGAACTCCCCGTCGTTGACGCCCATCACGAAGGTGGCGTCGGCGTCGGACGACGGAGCCGAGATGACCACCCGTTGTGCCCCGCCTTCGAGGTGCCCGGCGGCCGCCGAGCGGCTGGTGAAGCGGCCTGTGGACTCCACCACCACCTGGGCGCCGAGCTCGTCCCACGCCAGGGCCTTGGGCTCGCGCTCGGCCAGGACCTTGACGGGCCGCTCCCCCACCACGATGGTGTCGCCCTTCACGCTCACCGCCCGGTCCAGTCGCCCATGGGTGGAGTCGAAGCGCAGCAGATGGGCGTTGGTGGCGGCGTCGGTGAGGTCGTTGACCGCCACCACCTCGACGTCCGCCGACTGGGCCAGCACCGCCCGGAGGAAATTCCTTCCGATCCGCCCGAACCCGTTGATGCCTACTCGAACCGTCATGGCTTCGTGCCTTCTCCCCGTGCTCCCGCCATCCCTGCTATCCGATCAGACCGGCCAGCGCCGCCGCCAGTCTCGCCGGGTCGTGGCCAGGACCTCCATCGTGGCGGGCCAGCTGGGACTGCACCACCGCCGCTCCCAGGTCGCCCAGGGCGATGGCGGTCGTGTCGGCCACCACCACGTCGACCTCGATCCCGTGGGCGCACAGGGCCTGCACGTGGTCGGCCACGTCGAACCCCGCCGTCTCCCCCACCTGGGGCCGCAGGTTGGCCACGTACACCTTCCGGCCCGGGGACAGCCGCACCGCCTCGGCCAGGCCGGGGACGGCCAGGGCAGCCAGGATGCTCGTGAAGAGCGATCCCGGGCCGATCACCACCAGCTCGGCCTTCTCCAGGGCCGCCAAGGCCTCCGGGGAGGCCGGGGGGTCGGCCGGCACCAGGGACACCCGGCGGATGTGCTCGGCCCGGGTGACCGCGCTCTGGCCTTCGATCTCCCCCTCGTCGGAGCTGGCCTTGAGGACCACCTGTTCCCCGGTGGCGGGCACCACCCGCCCCTCCGCCCCGAGCAATCGAGCCGCTTCGTCCAGAGCTTGCTGTAGGTCGCCGGTGGCGCTCACCAGCCCGGCGATGAAGAGGTTGCCCAGCGCGTGGCCTTCGAGCCCCTCACCCTCGAAGCGGTGCTCGAGGGCACCAGCCAGCGCCGAGTCGGGGGCGGCCAGGGCCACCAGGCAGCGCCGCAGGTCCCCCGGGGGGACGATGCCCAGCTGCCGGCGCAGACGGCCCGAGGAACCTCCGTCGTCGGCGACCGACACCACGGCGGTCACCGAGGAGGCGAAGCGGCGCACGGCGAGCAGCGTGGCGGCCAGACCGTGGCCACCACCCACCGCCACCACCCGGGGGCCGCTCTCTTTCACCGGTCGACGTCCCGGTGCGACACGCTGGCCCGCACGCCACGGGCAGCCAGCCGCCGCGCCAGCTCGTCGGCCAGCACCACCGAACGGTGGCGGCCCCCGGTGCAGCCCATGGCGATGGTCAGGTACGACTTCCCCTCGGCCTCGAAGGCGGGGAGCAGGGTGCCGAGCAGGTCGTCCACCTCGTCGAGGAACCGGGTGGTCTCCTTGCGCGACAGCACGAAGGAGCGCACGGGCTCGTCGAGCCCGGAGTAGGGGCGCAGCTCGTCCACCCAGTGGGGGTTGGGGAGGAAGCGGCAGTCGAAGACGAGGTCGGCGTCGAGCGGCAGGCCGTGGGTGTAGCCGAAGGAGACGACCGAGGTGTTCATGCCCTCGCCCTCCTCGCCACTGAAGAGGGCCATCACGCGCGTCCGCAGTTGGTTGACGTTGAGCGGTCCCGTGTCGAGCACCACGTCGGCGCGCTCACGCAGGGGACCGAGGAGCTCCCGCTCGTCGTCGATGGCCTCCTCCACCCCCGCCCCGGCGATGGGATGGCGCCGGCGGGTCCCCTCGTAGCGGCGCACCAGGACGTCGCGTGGGGCGTCCAGGTACAGCACGCGCACGCCATGCCCCCGCTCGACCAGGGCGTCGATGGCGGGCAGGACGTCGCCGACCTGGGCGCCGCCGCCCCGGCCCACCACCACAGCCACCCGTTCCTGGCCCGCACCCGGGCGCTCCAGGGCCGTGTCCAGCTGGCCCAGGAGCGCCGGAGGCATGTTGTCGATCACGTACCAGCCGGCGTCCTCCAGGGCGGCGGCCACCGTGGAGCGGCCTGCTCCCGACATCCCGGCGATGACGAGATACTCCATCACGGCCCCCCATCCTCCCCTGCCCCCGGGCCGGGGGGAACGACCGTGGCCGCCCGGGGCCGAGCGGCGCCGGGGAGGACCCCGGGGGGAGTCGGGCGCAGCGGCGCGTGCAAGCGCTCGTACAGGGCGCGCGCCACGGGGTCGGGGAGCCACGGCAGGGCCTCGAGCTCCTCGACGGAGGCGGCGCCGAGGGCCTTCACGCTGCGGAATTCCCGCAACAGGCGGGCCCGCCGGGCCGGGCCCAGGCCGGCGACGCCCTCGAGGACGCTGCTACGGACCCGCTTGGCCCGAAGCGTGCGGTGGTAGGTGATGGCGAAGCGATGCGCCTCGTCGCGGATGCCCTGGAGCAGGAACAGGGCCTCGGAACCCCGGGGGATGCGCACCGGGTCGGCCCGGCCGGGGACGAAGACCTCCTCGAAGGTCTTGGCCAGGGCGGCGACGGGGATCTCCCCGGACAGCCCGAAGCGCTCGAGCACCCGCACGCCCACGCCCAGCTGGCCCTTGCCGCCGTCGAGGAGCAGCAGCTGCGGAGGGTAGGCGAAGCGCCGGAGGCGCCCGCCCGCACCGAGGGCCTCGACCGCCCTCTGCTCGGGACCCTTGGTCGCGATCTCGGCACGCGCCGCCACCAGGGCGCCGAGACGGCGGGTCAGGACCTCCTCCATGGCGGCGTAGTCGTCGTTGCCCGCCACGTCCCGGATGCGAAAGCGCCGGTACTCGGACTTGCGCGCCAGGGCGTCTTCGAACACGACCATGGAGCCCACGTAATCGGTGCCCTGCAGATGGCTCATGTCGTAGCACTCGATGCGCAGGGGGGCCTGGGGCAACACGAGGGCCTCCTGCAGGGCCTGCAGTGCCCTGGACCTGCTGTCGTGGTCGGAGGCCCGGCGCAGACGGTGGCGGAGGAGCTCCTCCTGGGCGTTGCGCTCCACCGTCTCCATGAGGACACGCTTGCCGCCGCGCCGCGGGACCCGCAGCTCGACGGGGCCCCCGCGGCGCTCGGCCAGCAGCCGCTGCCATGCCTCGGTGCCCTCAGGCAGCTCGGGGACGAGGACGCTGCGGGGCAGGGCCGGCATCTCGGGCCCTTCGGCGCCCAGGACCCGGGGATCGCCTGCCCCCGACGTCCAGCGGGGGACCTCGGTGCGCCGGGCGCCGGGACCCTTGGTCCTCGGCGGCCCTCCCAGCGGGGGGAGCTCGGCGTAGAGCTCCTCGAGCACGCGTCCCACCAGCTGATCCGTGCTGAGCTCCTCCACCTTGTCCACGACGAAGGCCCGTCGGCCCACGACCCGGCCGCGACGGACGTGGAACACGCACACGGCTGCTTCCAAGAGGTCCTCGGCCACACCCACCACGTCGAGGTCCTCGGGCCGCTCGGTCACCACCTGCTGGCGCTCACAGGCGGCGCGCAGGACGGCCAGCCCGTCGCGCAGGCGGGCGGCGCGTTCGAAGTCGAGGCCGGCCGCAGCTTGCTCCATCTCCTCGGTGAGCCGGCCCTCGACGGCGTCGGTGTCGCCGTTGAGGAAGTCCATGAGGTCGCCCACCATTCGGTCGTAACTGGGGTGGTCCACAGCCTCGATGCAGGGGCCCGAGCACCGCTCGATGTGGTACAGCAGGCAAGGCCGGCCCAGCTTCTGGTGACGCGCCAGCTTGGCGTCGGAGCAGCTACGGACCCCGAAGGTGCGCAGCAGGAGGTCCAGGGTGTCGCGGATGGCCCCCACGTGGGCGTAGGGACCGAAGTAGCGCACCCCGGGGCGCTTGCGGCCCCGCACCACCGAGGCGCGGGGCCAGTCGTCCGACAGGGTCACCGCCAGGTACGGGTAGCTCTTGTCGTCCACGAGCCGGATGTTGAACCGGGGCCGGTGCTGCTTGATGAGGGCGTACTCGAGGAGGATGGCCTCGACCTCGTTGGCCACCTGGATCCACTCCACCCGCTCGGCGGCGGCCACCATCTGGGCCGTACGCGGCGCCAGCGTGGAGGGATCGCCGAAGTAGGAGGAGAGCCGGCTCCGCAGCGACTTGGCCTTGCCCACGTAGAGCACCCGCCCGTGGGCGTCGAGGAACTGGTACGAGCCCGGGGCGTCGGGGACCGAACCGGCGGGGGGGCGCCGTCGCATACCTGTACTGTGCCGTACGCGCCGCCCCGGCTCTGCCGGGCTCCACGCCCACCCCTGTGCGTCGCGACCGCGCCCCGGCCCCCCTGGCTCTACACTGGGGGCGAGCGCCGGCCTGGTACCCCGGCGTACATATCGCTCCGTGGCCGACAACCCCGCGGATGGGCGACCAGGCTGTCCCCGCCGGCCGCATGCGGAGCGCTCCCCGAAGGGGGTTGTCCATGCTCCGGATCCAGGGTGCCCTGCCTGATGGCTACGCGGGCGCCGATCCCGAGGTCCTGGCGCTGCGCATCGCCGACGCCAAGAGGACCCTGGGAGAGCGCCTCCTCGTCCTCGGCCACCACTACCAGCGCGACGAGGTGATGCGCTTCGCCGACGCCCGAGGCGACTCCTTCGGCCTTTCCCGCATCGCCGCTCAGCGCCGGGACGCCGAGTACGTCGTGTTCTGCGGGGTGCACTTCATGGCCGAATCGGCCGACATCCTCACGGGGCCGCACCAGCAGGTCGTCCTCCCCGACCTGAACGCCGGGTGCTCCATGGCCGACATGGCCGACCTCGAATCGGTGGAAGAGGCCTGGGACAGCCTGGCCAGGGTCACCGACGTCGAGCGCGTCGTCCCCGTCACCTACATGAACTCCTCGGCAGCCCTGAAGGCCTTCGTGGGCCACCACGGGGGAGCGGTGTGCACGTCCTCCAACGCCGCCGCCGTGTTGACATGGGCGCTGGGGCCCGGTGACGGGTCCGCTCCGGGCACCGCCCGAGGCGACAAGGTCCTCTTCTTCCCCGATCAGCACCTAGGGCGCAACACCGGCCTCGCCCTGGGCTACGAGACGTCGGACATGGCCCTGTGGGACCCGCGTCTGGAAGCCGGAGGCCTGGACGACTCCGCCGTCAAGAACGCCTCGCTGCTGCTGTGGAAGGGCCACTGCTCCGTGCACCAGCGATTCCGGCCCGAGCACGTGCAGCAGTTCCTGGCCGAGCACCCCGCCGGGCTGGTCTTCGTCCACCCCGAGTGCGCCAGCGAGGTGGCGGCGCTCGCCCACGTGGTGGGCTCCACCGACCGCATCATCCGGGCGGTGGCCGAGGCGCCCCGGGGCTCCACCATCGGGATCGCCACCGAGATCCACCTCGTGAAGAGGTTGGCCGACGAGCACCACGACAAGACCGTCGTCTCCCTGGACCCCGTGGTGTGCCCCTGCTCGACCATGTTCCGCATCGACGCCGCTCACCTGTGCTGGGTGCTCGAGTCCCTGGTCGACGGTGTGGTCGTCAACCGCATCACGGTGGAGCCAGAGACGGCGCGCTGGGCCAAGGTGGCCCTGGACCGGATGCTGGCCATCACCTGAGGCGAGGCCGGGCGGAACTCGGAAGGCGGCAACGGCCCCGAGCGCGCCGGGCCGAGGTCCTGCGTCAGTCGGTCTTCACGATGAGCACGGCGCACGAAGCCCCGTGCGCCACCGAGTTGGGCACGCTGCCCAGGATGCGCCGGGCGCCGCGCATGCCCTTGCTCCCCACCACGATCAGGTCGGCGTCCACAGCGTTGGCCGTGTCCAAGATGGCGTCGGCCGGGTCTCCCGGCACGGCGTGCAGCTCGGCGTCGATCCCCTCGGCGAAGGACTGGAGCGAGCGTTGGCCGACGTCACCGGCCGCTTCGTGGCGCAGGGCGCTCTCCGCTCCCGTGTCGACCATGGCGGCCCCCGACAGGCCGGCCATTCCCGAAGACGACGATCGGAAGGCGGTCACCATGTGCAGCTTGGCCCCCCACTGCCTGGCCAGGTCGGCTGCCGCTACCACCGCCTTGTCGGCGGTGGACGACCCGTCGGTGCCCACCAGGATGGTCTTGTACATGAGCGCACCTCCCCCCTCGGGTGACCTGACGATACTCCCGGGCCCACCTGGGCGGAAGGGACGAGGCCGATCCCTCCACCC
>JBJKRZ010000106.1:0-5636 GCA_046704365.1 Acidimicrobiales bacterium
CTGCGGGGGCGATCGCGACCCGGCCAAGCGCCCGGACATGGGGCAGGTGGCAGCTGGCGGTGCCGACGAGGTGGTGATCACCTCGGACAACCCCCGCTCGGAGGATCCCGACGCCATCATCGGCGAGATCCTGGCGGGCGTGGTCCCGGGCGCGGCCCCGGGCGCGGCCCCGGGCGCGGCCGTGACCGTCCAGCCCGACAGGCGGGCGGCCATCGCCGATGCGGTCGAGCGGGCCCAGCCGGGCGACGTGGTGCTCATCGCCGGCAAGGGCCACGAGCAGGTCATGGAGGTCGGAACCCAGCGCCTGCCCTTCGACGACCGGCTCGAGGCGGCCGCCGCCCTGCAGAGGGTGGCAGGAGGGCCCCGGCGGTGATCCCGCTCATGTCGGCCGGAGGGTTCGGGCTGTGGCTGGCGGCGCTGGGCACCCCGGTGCTCATCCGCTGGCTGCGCCGCCTGCGTATCGGGCAGCAGATCAGGGCCGACGGTCCCCGCATGCACTTGGCCAAGGCCGGGACCCCCACCATGGGGGGCGTGGCCATCGTGGGGGCCATGGGCATCGGGTGGTTCCTGGCCCATTTCGTGGCGCATGTCGCCTTCACAAGAAGCGGCATCCTGGTCGTGCTCGTCACTTTCGCCGCTGGCTGCGTGGGGTTCGCCGATGACTGGATCAAGGTCCGCCACCGGCGCAGCCTCGGGCTCAACAAGCGCTGGAAGTTCGGGGCGCTGGTGGCCATCGCCCTCGGCTACGGCCTGGCCTGCGAGCACTGGGCCGGGGTCAACACCCATCTGTCGTTCACCCGTTGGGACTCGCTCGGCATCCAACTCGGCCTGGGGTGGTGGGTGGTGTGGGCGGTGCTCGTGGTGGTGGGCACGGCCAACGCCGTGAACCTCACCGACGGCCTCGACGGCCTGGCCTCGGGAGCGGCCACCTTCTGCTTCGCCATCCTGGCCATCATCGGGTACTGGCAGTTCCGCCACTACTCGATCTACCGGGTGGCCCCTGCCCTCGACCTGGCCCTGGTGGCGGTGGCCCTGGCCGGAGCCTGCCTGGGCTTCTTGTGGTGGAACGCCGCCCCCGCCCACATCTTCATGGGCGACACGGGCTCGTTGGCCATCGGCACCGGGCTGGGAGCGCTGTGCATGCAGATGAACATTCAGCTGCTGCTCGCCGTCATCGGCGGCCTGTTCGTGATCGTCACCATGTCGGTCGTCATCCAGGTGGTGGCCTTCTGGGTGTTCCACCGCCGTGTCTTCCGCATGGCCCCCTTGCACCATCACTTCGAGCTCTTGGGCTGGCCGGAGACCACCGTGATGGTGCGCTTCTGGATCCTGGGCGGGCTCTTCGCCGCCCTGGGCCTGGGCATCTTCTACGCCGACTTCCTGTCGGCCACGTCCCTGCACTGAGCGCCATGTCGCCGCGCGTGCTCGTGTACGGACTGGGGCTCTCGGGGATCGCCGTCGTACGGCATCTGCGAGCCGAAGGCGTCGAGGTGATCGCCGCCGACGACGACGCCGGCGAGCGGCCTCGACGCATGGCGGGCGAGCTGGGCGTGGACCTCGTCGTCCGCCCCACTGCGCAGCAGCTGCGGCGGATGGCGGGCCAGGTGGACGAGGTCGTGGTGAGCCCCGGCGTGGGCGCCGGGCACCCGGTCATGGAGCTGGCTGGGGACGTGCCGGTGGTGGGCGAGCTGGAGCTGGCCTGGCAGCGAGCCCGGGTGCCCGTGGTGGCGGTGACCGGCACCAACGGCAAGACCACCGTGGTGACGTTGGTGACGGCCATGCTCTGCTCCTCGGGGCTTCGGGCTGTGGCGGGTGGCAACATCGGTCTGCCTCTGCTCGACGTGGTGAGCGGTGACGCCGAAGTGGTGGTGGCCGAGGCGTCCTCGTTCCAGCTGGCGCTCACGTCGGGCTTCCACCCCTCGGTGGGGGCGTGGGTCAACTTCGCCCCCGACCATCTGGACTGGCATCCCACGCTCGAGCACTACCGCCGGGCCAAGGCCCGGCTGTGGGCCAACGCCGGCCCTGGCGACCGGGCCGTTGCCAACGTCGAGGACCCGGTGGTGCGCGCCGAGAGCGAAGGTGCGCGCCAGCGCGGAGCCGTCGTCGTGGGCTTCGGCCTCGGAGGTGGCGACTACCGGCTCCGGGGCGACGAGCTCGTGGGGCCAGCCGGCGCCCTGTGCCAGGTGGGCGACCTCGCCCGCCCCTTCCCCCACGAGATCGGCGACGCGCTGTGCGCCTGGGCCACGGCCAGCGCCGCCGGCGCTCAGTCCGACGGGTGCCGACGAGCGCTGCGCGACTTCCGGGGGCTCCCCCATCGGCTCGAGCTGGTGCGGGAGGCTAATGGGGTGCGGTTCTTCGACGACTCGAAAGCGACGACCCCCGACGCCGTGCTCGCCGCCGTCTCGAGCTTCTCCTCCGCCGTGCTCGTCGCCGGAGGGCGCAACAAGGGCCTCGACCTGTCGCCCCTGCGCTCGCTGGCTGCGCACTTGAAGGCGGTGGTGGCCATAGGGGAGGCGGCGGAGGAGATCGGCGCCGTGTTCGAGGGCGTGAGCGAGTGCCGGCGGGCCTGTTCCATGGAAGAGGCGGTCTCCACCGCCGCCGCGCTGGCCGCTGCTGGCGACGTCGTCGTGCTGTCGCCGGCCTGCAGCTCCTTCGACTGGTACTCCTCCTACGCCGAGCGCGGTGAGGATTTCGCCCGTTGGGTTCGCCGGTTGCCCGCAGCGGAGAGCGCGTCGTGAGCCCCGCTGACGCCGCCCGGCGCCAGGCACGCGACCGGTCCCGGCGGGGCCCGGCGCTCACCTTGCTGCGGGGCGGGGCCGGTGCGGGCACCGCCCGGCGGCGAGCAGGCCAGCTGTCCACCCGCAGCGCGCTCATGTGGGTGGTGGCCCTGCTGTGCGCCATCGGGCTGGTGATGGTCCTGTGCGCCTCCGCCTACACGTCGCTCGTGGACTACGGCTCGGTATGGACGATCTTCGAGCGCCAGGTGCTGTGGATGGCGATCGGGGCGCTGGGCTTCTTCGTGGCGGCCCGCATGCCCTACGACCGCTGGCAGCGGGTGCGGGTCCCGCTCCTGCTCGGCACCATGGTGCTGTTGCTGGCCGTGCTCGTCCCTGGCGTGGGTGTCTCCGCCGGGGGCTCGAGCCGCTGGATCGGGATCGGGTTCCTGCGCGTCCAGCCCTCGGAGCTCATGAAGCTCGCCCTGGCCGTCTTCGCCGCAGACCTGCTCACCCGCCGGGCCGACCGGCTCGAGCAGGCCAGAGTGGTGGTGGGACCGCTTCTGCTGCTCATGGCGCTGGCCGCCGTGCTCGTGCTCGCCCAGCCCGACATGGGCACCGCCATCATCCTCGTGTGCATCACCTTCGGGCTCCTGTTCGCCGGCGGGGTGCCCCTTCGCCCCGTGCTCAAGGCCGTGTCGGTCACCGTGGTGCTGGGGCTGGTGGTGGGCCTGGCGGAGCCCTACCGGCGCCAGCGGCTGTTGTCCTTCGTGAACCCCTTTGCCCACGCCCGGGGCTCGGGGTACCAGGTCGTGCAGTCGTTGGTGGGCCTGGGCTCAGGCCGGCTCTTCGGCCTCGGCTTCGGCGGGGGTCACGCCCAGTGGGGCTTGTTGCCCAATGCCCACACCGACTTCATCTTCTCGGTCATCGGCGAGGACGGCGGGCTGGTGGGCGCCGTGGCCGTGCTCGCCTTGTTCCTGGCTCTGGCCTGGCTGGGGCTGCGGGCGGCCGCCAACGCCCCCGATCGCTTCGGCGCGCTGCTGGCCGTGGCGTGCACGTGCTGGATAAGCGCCCAAGCGGTGATCAACATCGGGGCCGTCATCGGCGTGCTGCCCGTGACGGGGATCCCGCTCCCTTTCATCTCCTTCGGCGGCTCCTCGCTGGTCATCATCTTGGTGGCTGCCGGCATCCTCGTGAACGTGGCGGGCCACGAGCGCCCGGACGGGGAGGGGAGACCCCTGGCCCGACCGCGCAGCGACGCCAGCCGTTGAGATGAGCTCGACGCGCTTCGCCCTGGTGGCGGGGGGCGGCACGGGAGGCCATCTCGTGCCGGCGCTGGCGCTGGCCAGGGAGCTGGCCCGGGATCGGCCGGCGGGCTCAGTCGAGCTCGTGGGCTCGCGGCGCGGGCTCGACGCCGGCATGCTCGAGGGTGCCGGGCTGCCCGTCACGCTCCTGCCCGGGCGCGGCATCGTCCGGCGTACCGACTTCCGCTCGCTCGGCGCCAACACCGGCGCCCTGGGGGCGCTCGCCTGGGCGCTCGTCCTCGCTCTCGTGCTCGTGGCCCGGCGCCGGCCCCGCGTGGTGGTGTCCATGGGCGGTTACGCCTCGCTGCCGCTCTCCCTCGCCGCCTGGATGCTTTGGGTGCCGGTGGTGCTCGTGAACGTGGACGCACGCCCGGGCGCAGCCAACCGCCTGGTGGGGCGCTTCGCCCGGGCTGCCGCCGTGGCCTTCGCCGGTACGCCCTTGGCGCGTTCGGTGCTCACCGGCGCTCCTGTGCGGCCCGAGATCGTGGAGCGCGCCCGGCCCGGCGCCGAGGAGAAGGCGACGGCCCGCCGCCTGCTCGGCCTTCCCGAGGACCGCCACGTCGTCGCCGTGGTGGGAGGCTCGCTCGGGGCGCGCCGGGTCAACGAGGCGGCACTCGGTCTGGCCCGTCGATGGAACGGGCGGAGCGACGTGGCGCTGTACCACGTGGTGGGCGGGCGCGACTTCCCGTGGGTGCACGAGCAGGCGCCAGCGCCCGGCGAGCTGTGCTACCGGCAGGTGGAGTTCGAGAACGCCATGGAGCTGTTCTACGCCGCCGCCGACGTGGTGGTGTGCCGGGCGGGGGCCGTCACGGTGGCCGAGCTCGCCGTCGTGGGCGTGGCGTCGGTGCTCGTGCCCTTGCCCGGTGCCCCCGGCGACCATCAGCGGGCCAACGCCGCTGCCCTGGTCGACGCCGGGGCGGCGGTGCTGATCGAGGACGACGAGTGTGACGCCGAGCGCCTCGACGCCGAGCTCACCGAGCTGCTCGCCGACCGGTGGCACCTGGAGAAGATGGCCGAGACGGCAGCCTCACTGGGGCACCCCGAGGCCCTGGCGGCCGTGGCGGCGGTGGTGGAGGCCCACGCCCGGCCTCCGGGTCGGCGCCGGCCGCCGTCGCCGGGGGTCAGGCCATGACCGGGCCCGACCTGACGCAGGGCCGCAGGGTGCACGTGATCGGTGTGGGAGGGGCGGGCATGAGCGCCATCGCCGCCGTGCTGGCGGCCATGGGCCATCACGTGTCGGGCAGCGACCTCAAGTGGTCACCGGGCTTGGAGCGGCTGCGGGCGGCCGGGGTCGAGGTGCACGTGGGCCACGACCCGGCGCACCTGGGCGACGCCGAGCTGGTCACGGCCTCCACGGCGGTGACCTCGTCCAACCCCGAGCTTCTCGAGGCCCGTCGTCGGGGCCTCCCCTGCTACACCCGGGCCGAGGTGCTGGCGGCGGTGTGCGCCACCAGGAGGTGTGTGGCGGTGTCGGGCACCCACGGCAAGACGACCACCACCTCGATGCTGGCCCTCATCTTGGTGGAGGCCGGGCTCCAGCCCAGCTTCCTGGTGGGCGGGGACGTCGCCGCCGTGGGCCCCAACGCCGTTTGGGGCAGCGGGGAGTGGCTCGTGGTGG
>JBJKRZ010000107.1:0-3115 GCA_046704365.1 Acidimicrobiales bacterium
GTGGACCACCCCGCTCACGCTCGTGCGCCGGTTGGTGGCCTACCCCACCGCCGTGTTGAGCGAGGCCGGAGTGCCACCTGTCGAGCGCGACCGCTTCGCCGCCCAGCGCTTCCCCGACGACCCCTACGGCCTCGTGCCGGGCTCGCTCGGCGCCGTGGGCCCTGGTGTGGCCGAGCTGGGCATGGCGTGGGGTGCGGCCAAAGCCGCCGCCCACAGGGCCCGCCACCGGAACCCGGGGCGCCACGAGGCCTGATGTTGCCACCAGGACCCGGGTCACCACCGGGACCGGGGTCACCACCAGACCCGAGAGTCTGAGGTAGCTGGCGGCGGGGAAGTTCACCCAACGATCACCGAGTGGTCGACGGTCGTTCGCGGGGTGTTCACCTCGGTTCTGTAAGCCCAGCACCGTGAAGCGCCGCGGCTGGCACGGACCCGGTGGTCCTCGCCGGTCGCCCCGATGACGTCACTGGTCGTGCCCGGCGCTCGCGACCCCGGCCGACCCCTTCGCATCCTCGTCGTGGAGGACGAGGAGTCCTATCGGGAGGTGCTCTCGGCCGGCCTGGCCAGAGAGGGCTACGAGGTCGTGCTGGCGGCGGACGGCACGGAAGGGCTGCGCCGTTTCGCCGCCAGGATTCCCGACCTCGTCCTGCTCGACCTCATGCTGCCGGGCATGCCCGGTGCCGAGGTGTGCCAACGCATGCGCCAGATACGGCCGGTGCCTGTCATCATCGTGACGGCCCTGGACGCCGAGATGGACGTCGTGCTGGGCCTGGAGTCCGGCGCTGCCGATTACGTCACCAAGCCCTATCGGCTGCGAGAGCTGGTGGCGCGCATCCAGGCCGTGCTCCGTCGGGTGGCACCACCGGAACTGCCGGAGATCCCCGGGACTCGCCAAGGCGGGACGCATGCCCCCGAGGTGGTGGTGGCGGGGCCCGTGGCCGTGGACTTCGCCCGGCGGGAGGTCACGCGCCACGGGCACCTCGTGCATCTGTCGCGTCGAGAGTTCGACCTGCTTGCCATGTTGCTCTCGCCGCCCGGGCAGGTGCGCACCCGTGACGAGCTGATCGACCGGTTGTGGTCGGGCCTGGACCTCACCGACACCCGCACTCTGGACACCCACGTCCGGCGGCTGCGCCTAAAGATCGAAGACGACCCCGCAGATCCCCAGTACCTGGTGACGGTGCGCGGCGTGGGGTTCCGCTTCGACCCCGAAGGACGCCGGCGCCCCGCCGGTGCCCACTGACGCGTCGCCTCAAGCCTCGGCCTGCGCCTCGGGTTGGTCCTCCCCGCGCCACATGGGTTGGCGCGGCCGGTCGAAGAGCACGTCCAGCTTCTCGCCCCGCAGGGCGGCGAACACATGGGGCCCCCAGCGCTCGGCGCCCACGAGCGGCCGTGGCAGGTCGTCGGGAGCGAACCACCCGACGTCGGACACCTCGAGCGGGTGGGCCCGCAGCCGCCCGCCTGTGGCGCGACAGTGGAAGACGAGCGAGTACAGCGGGACGCGGGTGAACCCCAGGCGCAACCCGTCGAGGACGGCGATGAGGCGGAGCGGCTCGGCCTCGATGCCTGTCTCCTCGAGGACTTCCTTCACCACGACCTCGGCCGCCGAGTAGCCGACGTCGGCCCAGCCGGTGGGGTACAGCCACACACCCGAGTCGGCCCGCTTCACGAGCAGCAGCTCGCCCCTGTCGTTGCCGACCGCCGCCCCCACGGCGATCTTGGGCGTCACGTAGCCGGGCACCCCGCTGCCCACGGCCCGCAGCCACTCCTCCACGAGGTCCTCGGCGTCCTCTGCCCCCTCTGAGCCCAGGCTGGACGCCACCCGGATGTCGGCGGCCACCCGCAGCACCTCCTCGAAGCGCTCGCGCTCGTAGAGGCTCTCGGTGAAGCCCAGCCCGGTGCGGGCGATGGCGGCCAAGCTCTCGCTCCACCGCAGAAGCTGGCGCATCGAGACGGTTGGTTCCGAAGCCGGCACCAGCGGGGACGCTACTCGACCGTCCGCCTGCGCCGGTCGCCGTGCCGGCGCACGCGCCGGGCCGAGGTGGGCGAGAATGGACCATGCCAGTGAGGGCCGACTGCCGCCACTACGTCATGCAGACCACTGCTCGGGGCGAGAAGCTCGAGCGCTGTCGGGTGGACGCCAACGAGCAGCTCCCCTTCGCCTGTCCCGAGGGTTGTGTGTTCTATGAGCCGAGGAGGGTGTCCGACGCCGGGTGGCAGGTGGCGCCCAAGCCGCGTCACCCGCCCGAGGAGCGCTGAGCCGCTCCCGGCGCGCTGCTAGACGACGGCCGGCTCGTCCTCCCGCCCGGCTTCGCTCGGGGCCGGTGCCGAGTCGTCGGACGAGGTGTCGCCCACGCCTCCCGCCTCCCAGAAGTCGAGCACCTGCTCGGCGTTGGCCCGGCCGGCGTCGATGAGGGTCCCGGTGGCCGAGAAGTCGTCGTAGCTCGACACCGGCTCGGTGTCCACGGTGAAGACCACCACCTCCACGCCGGGCGGAAGGTGTCGCACCTCGCGGGCGAAACGGGCGTGCACGGCGATGAAGAAGGAGGCCAGCAAAGCCTCGGCGGGTCGCCGGGCCTGCTGCGGGACGTAGTGCATCGGGCCGCACAACAGCACGAAGATCCTCTGCGCCCCCTCGGCCATGGCCCGGCCCACGGGGACGTTGTCGACCACGCCGCCGTCGATGAAGGACTCGCCCTCGATCTGCACGGGCGGCAGCAGCGCCGGCAGGGCCGCCGACGCCAGGATGGCAGGCTCGGCGGGACCCCGCGTGAACCACTGCGGGCGCCCGTCGTGCAGCGACGTGGCCACCACTTCGAGGTGCACGGGACTGTCCTCCAAGTCCTCGAATCGGAGCCCGCTCTGGATGATCCGCCGCACCCCGTCGTTGGGGAAGGCCGACTCGCGCTGCTGGAAGAAACGCCAGGGGCTCGGGAAGCGGCCCTGGGGGAACACGTCGTCGCGGGTGATGGCCCGCCACAGCTCGGCCATGTGCTCCACGCCGGCCACCGTGGGGTCGCCGGCGAAGCCGGCGGCGTTGATGGCCCCCACCGAGGCTCCGTACAGGGCGTCCGGCACGATCCCCCGGGCCACCAGCGCCTGGAGCATCCCCACC
>JBJKRZ010000108.1:0-7564 GCA_046704365.1 Acidimicrobiales bacterium
CGGCCAGCCCCCGGACACGGGTGAGGGCGTCGACCAGGTCGTCACCCTGGTGCGCCGAGAGCTCGGCCGCCGCTGCATCGGCGGCGGCGTCCAGGCCAGCCAGCGCCCGGCGCAGCTCGTCCTCCTCGTGACGTAGTCGCTGGGCATGGGCGGTGCCCGACCGACGCCGCTCGTCGAGGACCGAGAGCTCGCGACCCACCAGGTACAGGCGCAGCGAGCGCAGCTCCTCGGCCAGAGCGGCATGCGAACGGGCGGCGGCGGCCTGGCGCTGGAGCGGGCGCATCTGGCGCCGGACCTCGCGCAGCAGGTCCCCCAGCCGTTCGAGGTTCTCCTCCGCTCCCGCCAGGCGCCGCTCGGCACGCTCACGGCGGCGGCGGTGCTTCAAGACCCCGGCCGCCTCCTCGATCACCGCCCGGCGGTCCTCGGGCCGGGCGTTCAAGATGCCGTCCAGCTGTCCCTGCCCCACGATCACGTGCTGCTGGCGCCCCACGCCGGAGTCCGAGAGCAGCTCCTGGATGTCGAGCAGGCGGCACGGTTGGCCGTTCAGGGCGTACTCGCTGTCGCCCGAGCGGAACAGGGTACGGGTGATCGTGATCTCGGCCAGGCCCCCCGGAAGGCGCCCGGCGCGGTTGTCGATGGTGAGCGACACCTCGGCCCGCCCCAGCGCGGGGCGGTCGGCCGAGCCGGCGAAGATGACGTCCTCCATCTTCTGCGACCGCACGGTGCGCGGCCCCTGGGCGCCGAGCACCCACGCCACGGCGTCCACCACGTTGGACTTGCCGCTGCCGTTGGGCCCCACCACCACGGTGATGCCCGGCTCGAGCTGCAGCGTGACGGGGTCAGCGAAAGACTTGAAGCCCTTGAGGGTGAGCGACTTCAGGAACACCGAGGACTCACCATACCGGCCGTCTGCGGCGGTCCGGGGGACCGCAACGATTCCGGACGGGCTCAGATCTGGCAGTGCTCGCAGAGGTCAGATCTGGCAGTGCTCGCAGAGGTAGGCGGAGCGGCCGTTGACCTTGACCTTCACCAAGGGGTTCCGGCAGCGGCGGCACGGCTGGCCCTCGCGGTCGTAGACCTGATGCTGACCCTGGTACTCGCCGACTTCGCCGTAGAGGTCGCGGTACTGCTCGTCGGCCAATGACGAGCCGCGCATCTTCACCGCCTCCGAGAGCGTCTCCACCATGGCGCGATACAGCCGGCGAACCTCCTGGGCGCTCAAGGAGTCCGACAGGCGGTCGTAGCGGAGACCGGCGGCGAAGAGGATCTCGTCGGAGTAGACGTTGCCGATGCCGGCCACGAATTTCTGGTCCATGAGCAGGCTCTTCAGCGCACCGTGGCGGTCCGCCAGCAGCACGCCGAAGCGGGCCCAGCTCATCACGTCCTCGAGTGGGTCGAACCCCAGGTGGGCGAGCTCGGGGACATCGCTTCCCAGCTCCTCGGCCTTGGTCACGAACAGCTCGCCGAAGGTGCGCGGGTCGACGAAGCGCAGCTGGCCGCCCTGGGTGAAGGTGATCACGACGTGGGTGTGGCGCTCCAGGGGCTCTTTGGCGCTCTTCACCCTGAGCAGCTGGCCGCTCATGCCGAGGTGCACGACCAGGATGTCGCCGTCCTCGAGGTCCACGAGCAGGTACTTGCCGGCCCGGCGCGATGCCGTCACCTTGCGGCCCTCGACCCGGGAGCGGAACTCTGCCGCCGTCTTGTGCCGGCGCACCGAGCGCTTGCCCTTCACCTCCACGCTCTTCACCCGCCGGCCCACGATCTCCTTCTCGAGGTCACGGCGGATGGTCTCGACCTCTGGGAGCTCAGGCACCGCTCGGCTCCTGGGTCCGGGAGGCGGTGAGCTGCTCCCAGGCCTGGCGGGCCGCCGCCTGCTCGGCGTCCTTCTTGGAGCGGCCCTCCCCACGGCCCGTCGGCGAGCCGGCCACGTAGACCGACGCCGTGTAGCGCCTGGCGTGGTCGGGTCCCGCCCCGTCCACCTCGTAGCGCGGCAGCTCGCCCGCTCTTCTTATGACGAGCTCCTGCAAGCGCGTCTTGAAGTCCTCGGCACCCGGTCCGGCTGCCGCCTCGGCGATGTGCTCGCCCAGCAGGCGCAGCACGACGGCCGTGGCGGCGTCCCAACCCTGATCCAGGTACAGCGCCCCGATGACCGCCTCCACGGAGTTGGCCAGGATCGACGCCTTGCGCCTGCCGCCCGAGGCGTCCTCACCCCGGCCGAGGAGCACCATCCCGCCCAGGTCGAGCTGGGCGGCCACCTCCGCCAGCATGTTGGTGTTGACCACTGCGGCGCGCACCTTGGCCAACGACCCCTCGGGCAGTTCGGGGTAGGTGCGGTAGCAGTGCTCGGCCACCACCAGGCCGAGCACGGCATCGCCCAGGAATTCGAGGCGCTCGTTGGAGGGCATGCCGCCCGCCTCGGCGCACCACGAGCGGTGGGACAGGGCCTGGACCAGGAGATTGGGATCGTCGAACTCGAACCCCAGCCTGGCGATGAGGGGCTCGAGCGGGGCCGTATCGGGGCCGGGAGCGCCCTCGGGACCGGCGGGGTCGAGAGCCGTCTCAGGCCACCCCGAGCTTGGCGACGACGTAGTCCACCGCGTCGCGGACCGTGCGCAGGTCCTCGAGGTCCTCATCCTCGATGCGGAACCCGACGGTCCGCTCCCCCAGCTCCTCCTCTAGGGCCTCGACCAGCTCGATCAGGGCCAGGGAATCGGCGTCGAGGTCCTCGGCGAACGAAGACGACTCGCTGATGGCGGCGGGCTCGATCTCGAGGATGTCGGCCAACTGCTCCTGGATCAGCTCGAACACCTGGCGGCGGTCGATCGGGCCCTTCTCCACGTGGGTCTCGGCGGGCACATCCTCTCCTGCGGCTCAGCCTCTGCGAGCGTCAGCTCGGGCTCCGGCGACGAATCCTACCTGGTGAGCGTGCCCGTGCTCGTCTGGCTCCGCCCGGTGACCGGCTTCTCACGCTGGGGCTGCAACGGGTGCCAGGCGCTGGGCCAGGCGGTCCACGAGCCCGGCGCTCACCAGCTCGTGGGCCACGCCCACGGCGGAGACGACGGCCCTGGCCGAGGACGACCCGTGACTGATCACGCACACCCCGTTGACCCCGAGCAGCATGGCGCCCCCCGTGTTGTCGGGGTCGAACTCCTGGGCGAGCGGCAGCAGGTGCGGCAGCAGAGCGTCGCCCGCCGCCCGGGTGGCGTCGTCGCGGCCGAGCAGCTCGCCCAAGGTGGACATGAAGAAGCGCAGAGCCCCCTCGAGGGTCTTCAAGGCCACGTTGCCCGTGAAACCGTCGCTCACCACGACGTCAGCCGTACCGGGCAGCAGGTCACGGCCTTCCACGTTGCCCACGAAACGCAGGCCGGGGGTGGCCGCCAGGAGCTCGTGGGCCTCCTTGACGAGCGGCGTGCCCTTGGAGGGCTCCTCCCCGATGGAAAGCAGCGCCACCGAGGGATCTGCCACGGCGTAGCGCGTCGCCGAGTACACAGCGCCCATCTGTGCGAACTGCAGGAGCATGGCGGCGGTGCACTCGGCGTTGGCGCCGGCGTCGACGAGGACCGTGGGATGGGAGCCCGGACGCGGGATGGGGGTGGCGATGGCAGGCCGGAGCACTCCGGGGAGCCGCCCCATGCGCAGCAGCGCACTGGCCATGGTGGCCCCGGTGTTGCCGGCCGACACCATGGCCGACGCCCGCCCGTCGCGCACCATCTCGGCCGCCCGCACCAGCGACGAGTCCTTCTTGCGGCGCACCGCCTGGGCCGGGTCCTCGTCCATGGCGATGACCTCGGACGCCCCGACCACTTCGAGGCCGCCGCTGTCACCGATGTCCTCGGGCCTGCCCACCAGGGCCACCGCCACACCGAGCTGGCGGGCCGCCTGCAGGGCGCCGGCCACGATCTCGCCAGGGGCCTTGTCGCCACCCATGGCGTCCACCGCCACGGGAAGCTTCGGGTCGCCAGCGCGGACCCCGGTGCGCGGGCGGCGCCGGGGGCCCGTGGCGGCGCCGGGCACTAGTCGATCTCGACGGCCTGGCGGCCCTTGTACCACCCGCAGTTGGGGCACACGACGTGGGGAAGCTTGGCCTGGTTGCAGTGAGGGCACACGCTGCGCGCCGGAGGGCCCAGGACCCAGTTGCTGGCCCGACGGCTGCGGGTCTTGGCCTTGGATGTCTTCTTCTTGGGGACGGCCATGGTTGATCACCTCGACGTGGGGCCCGCGCTCGCACCTGCCGGCACGATCTCGGCTGTGCGCCCGAAGGGCACTGCCGGTGGACCGGACAACGATAGCCGCTGGCCCTCCTGACCGGGGCCGCCTGACCGGGGGCCGCCTGACCGGGGCTGCCTAGCCGCTGGCCCTCCTGACCGGGGGCCGCCTGACCGGGCCCGCCTCCGCCTGGTGGGGCCGCTCGGCCGGCTCCTAGGTCTGGTCGGGCTCGACCCGCAACATGTCGAGGGCGGCCCAGCGCTCGTCACGCCCCGGCTGGCAGCTGCACGCCTCCAGGTTGCGGTTGGCACCGCACTGCGGGCACAGGCCGAGGCACCCCGGCCCGCACAACGGGGCCTGAGGCAATTCGAGGAGCACGGCGTCGTGCACCATCGGCTCGAGGTCCACCTCGCCGTCGTGGAGCGGATAAGTCTCCTCGCCGTCTCCACCCTCGGTGAAGTGCTCGCGAACCGGCACCACCAACGTGCCGCCCGCCGGCTCCAGGCAACGCCGGCAAGTGCCCGCCCACGGGGCGCGCACCGTGCCCGACGCGGACAGGCCACCCACCACCGACTCGAGCACGACGTCCGCCTCGACCTCGGAGCCCGCGGGCACGGCGCTACCCGCACAGGCCAGGTCCTCGATGACTCCGCGGCGCACCTCGTGCCAGCGGGAGCCGACCTGCCGCCGCAGCCGCGCTGCGTGCACGACGAAAGGACCGTGCGTCGTGCGCTGCATCACCTTCCTCCGTCGTGGTCCTGGTCGAAGAAGGCGCTGGTCTCCTCGGGGAGGGCCGCTGCTCCGGCCTCGGTGGGGACGGGGGACGAGGGAGTGGCCTGCAGCTTCTCGCGGCCGGCCTGCACCGTCTTCAGGGTCCGGTCGAGCACGATCTCGAAGGAGGCCAGCTTCTGGTCGCAGTAGTCCTCCGCCTCGTGGCGCAGACGCCGCGCCTCTTCGCGGGCGTCGTCCAAGATCCGCTGGGCCACGTGGTTGGCCTGGCGGACGATCTCGGTGCGCTGCACCATGCGTTCCGCCTGGGCCCGGACGTCCTCGAGAAGGCCCTCGGCCTCCCGCTTGCGCTGGGCGATGAACTCGTCGCGCTCGCGCAGCAGCCACCGAGCCTGGCGCACCTCGTCGGGAAGCCGGTCGAGCGCTCTTTGCAACAAGTCGGCCAATTCTTCGCGGGCCACGAGCACTGAGGCCGACAAGGGCATGGCACGAGCCGAATTGACGACGTCGAGCACCTGGCGGATGAGTCCCTCGGCATCGCTCGCCGGTTCGCGAGCCGCAGAGAAGACGTCGCCCTCGTCGTCGAAGGAATCGGTCATGCGAACTTCTCCTGCAGCCGCTTGGCCACCACCTTGGGCACGAACGACGACACGTCTCCCCCGTAGCGGGCCACCTCTCGCAGCAGCCGGGAAGCCACGAACGACGAGGTGGAACTGGTGGGGATGAACAACGTCTCGATTCCCGACAGCCGCCGGTTCATCTGGGCCATCTGCAGCTCGTTCTCGAAGTCCGAGACGGCCCGCAGACCCTTGACGATGGCCGAGGCCCCCACGTCATGGGCCACTTCGACCACCAAGGTGGCCACCGAGACGATCCGGACGTTGGCGACGTCCACCAGCGCTTCGCGCAGCATCTGCTCCCGCTCGGCCCCGGAGAACAGCGGCTCGGCCTTTTGGGGATTGCGCAGCACCGCCACCACCACCTCGTCGAAAAGGCGGCTGGCCCGCTCGACCACCTCGAGGTGGCCGTTGTGGAATGGGTCGAATGACCCTGGCACGAGGGCGACGGTCACGAGCTGCCTTTCTGCTCCTGGTCGGTCTGCTCCTGTCGGGGCGTCCCGTCAAAGGGGGACGTCACCGCGTCGGGCCCGTCGAGCGACGGACGGACCACGGTGACGAGCGTACCGCCGTAGCGCTTGGACCTCACCACTTGCCACCGGCCGGGCACTGGCAGCGGTCGCGAGGACTCGAGGACGGCCAGCCCGGCGTGCAGCCGAGACAGCAGCTCCTCCCAGTCCTCGAAGGCGTAGGGGGGGTCGCACAGGGCGAGATCGAAGGGCCCCGACGCCACCGGCCGCCGGCCGTGCAACCAGCGCACCACCTCGGCCCGCACCACCACGGCACGATCGAGCAGCCCCAAGGACGCCAGGTTGGCCCGCACGGTCGCCAGCGCCCTCGGGTCCTGGTCGACGAACACGGCCCGTCCGGCCCCGCGCGACAGAGCCTCGATGCCCATCGCTCCACTGCCGGCGAAGAGGTCCAGCACACTGGCATCTTCGAGGGACACCAAGCTGCCCAGGACGTCGAAGACCGCTTCGCGCACCCGGTCGGCCGTGGGCCTGGTGACCGAGCCCGCCGGGGCCCGCAACGAGCGCCCCCGGCAGGCACCGGCGATCACGCGCACGGCGTCGCAGCGTAGGTCAGCTCTTGGCGAGGAAGTCCGCCTCCTCGTCGGCGAGCAGCAGCTCGAGCTCGTCGGCCAGGCCGGGGGCACCGGACAACGAGGGGTCCTCGGCCAGCACCTCCTCCGCCACGACTCGGGCCTCGTCCACGAGGGCGCGGTCCGCGCGGCCCAAAGACGCCATCTTGAGGTCGCTGCGGCCCTTCTGGCGCGTGCCCAGGATGGTGCCCTCGCCACGCAGCTCGAGGTCGACCTCGGCCAGCTCGAAGCCGTCCGTGCTCGCCTCGACCGCCTCGAGGCGCCGGAGCGCCTCGGGGCTGTCGGCGTCGGAGAGCAGGTAGCACCACGAGGGACGCTCCGAGCGTCCCACCCGGCCGCGCAACTGGTGCAGCTGGGCGATCCCGAAGTGTTGGGCGTCCTCGATCACCATGACGGTGGCTTCGGGCACGTCCACTCCCACCTCGACGACCGTGGTCGCCACGAGCACGTCCACCTCCCCGCTGCGAAAGGCGGCCATCACCTGCTCCTTGTCGGCCGCTTTCATCTGCCCGTGGAGCAGGCCGAGGTGCAGGCCGGCCAGCACTCCGTTCTCCAGGCGCTCCCTCTCGGCGGTCGCCGAGGCCGCCTGCACCCGTTCCGAGCCCTCCACCAGCGGGCACACCACATAGGCGCGCCCCCCTCCTGCCACCTCGCTGCGCACCTTGGCCCACACCTCATCTTCTTGGTCGGGCCCCCGGGCCCAGTGGGTCGACACCGGGGTGCGTCCCGCCGGCAGCTGGTCGAGCTCGGTCAGATCCAGGTCGCCGAATACGACCATGGCCGCCGTGCGCGGTTTGGGCGTGGCGGACATCACCAGCAAATCGCGATCCGCGCCCCCCGCCTGGCGGCCCTGGGCCCGCCGGGCGGCGCGCTGCTCCACCCCGAAGCGGTGCTGCTCGTCGATGACGAC
>JBJKRZ010000109.1:0-14749 GCA_046704365.1 Acidimicrobiales bacterium
CCCACAAGTGGCTGTCCACCCCTGTGCCGTGGGAGAGCGCCAGGAACACGTCGTCGTCGGAGGCGCCCCGGCGGGCCTCGATCTCGGCGTGGACGACACCCACGGGACCGAACAGCTCGATGGCCTGGTCGACCAGGTGCACGCCCAGGTCGAGCAGCACCCCGCCCCCCTCGTCGCCGGGGAGCGTGTCACGCCAGCCCGCTCGGGTGACGGTGGGACGCCAACGCTCGAAGCGCGACTCGTAGCGGCGTACCTCGCCCAGGGCCCCCTCGCCCAGCAGCCGCTTCAGGGTGAGGTGATCGGAGTCCCAACGGCGGTTGTGGAAGGGCACGACGGGCAAGCCCCGCTCCCCGGCGGCGGCGGCCATGGCCCGGGCCTCCTCGAGGGTGGGCGCCACCGGCTTCTCCACCACCACGGGCAGGCCGGCGTGGAGGGCGGCCAGGGTCGTCTCGGTGTGCGAGGCGGTCCCCGTGGCCACCACCACCAGGTCGTGCTCGCCCGCCTCGCGCCACAGCGCCGCCGGGGAGTCGAGCAGCTGCGCACCGGGCACCTCGGCGGCCACCTGGGCGCGGCGGGCCGGATGGGCGGTGACGACGCTCCTCAGCTCCAGCTCTGGCGTGGCCCCGATGAGCGGGGCGTGGAAGACCCGGCCCGACAACCCGTAGCCGACCAGCGCCACCCGCAGGCGGGTGCCAGCGCTCACCGGAGCGTGGTCAGCGGCCGGAAGCGCCCGAGGATCCGGCTCGCCGAGAAAGCGAGTCGATCATCACGGCGGCGATGAGCACGAAGCCGGTCACGATGAACTGCCACTGCACCGCCAGCCCCAGCAGGTACATGCCGTTGTAGATGCCGCCGATGACGAGGCCCCCCAGCACGCCGTGAGAGATCTTCCCCCGGCCGCCGAAGAGCGATGTGCCCCCGATGACGGCGGCGGCCACGGCGTACAGCACGTACTGGCCGCCGGGGAAGTTGTTGGACATTCCGCCGATCAATGAGGCGTAGAGGATGCCGGCGATGCCAGCCGTGACAAGGGCCAGCATGAAGGCCGCTGTGCGGATCATCGTGACGTTGACCCCGGCCCGGCGCGCCGCCTCGGGGTTGCCGCCTATGGCGTACACGTAGCGCCCGTAGCGGGTCCGCTGGAGCAGGAACGACCAGAGGGCCAGGACGCCCAGCACGATGAAGATCACGTAGGGGACGCCTTCGAGGGTGCCGATGGCGGCACGGTTCACGTTGCAGATGGCCACCACTCCGGCGGCAACGGCCGCCATGAAGGCGATCTTCAGGTACGTGAGCGCCGCCGGTGGGGCGACGAGGCCGCTGCGGCGCCGCCGGGTGTCACGGAAGACGAGGCTCAAGCCCATCACAGCGACGATGGCAGCAGCGATGGCCCAGCCCAGGGCCGGGCTCACCGTCGACCACATGAGATCGTGCAGGGCCCGCAAGTTGGGCGTCGAGCCGCTCAGAGGCGGGTAGCCCGAGTAGGGGCCGAAACCGAGCACGATGAGCATCACCCCGTTGCCGATGAGATATCCCGCCAAGGTCACCACGAAGGACGGGACGCGCAGCCGGGTGATGATCGTGCCCTGAACGGCCCCCACGACGGCCATTGCGAGCAGCGCCACGATGATGGCGGGGATCCACGGCCAGTCGGCCGTCTTGGGCTCCACCAGCTGGACGGCGATGACCCCGCCCACGGCCCCCCAGAAGCCGATGGAGAGGTCGATCTCACCCAGCAGCAGGGCGAAGATCTCGGCCATGCCCAACACCATGAACACGGCGCTCTGCTGGAAGGCGTTCACGATGTTGCCCGCCGACAAGAAGACGTGGTGGGGGCTGATGATCTCGAAGACCACGACGATGATGGCCAGGCCGACGATCACGGGCAGCATGCCGGTGTCCCCGCTCCTGATGCGCAGCCACTGGCCGCGCGCGTAGTCACCCATGGTCTGAGCCACGACCGCCGGCGGGACGAGGGGGACGGCGGCCTCCGAGACGTCCGCCACGTCGGTGCGGGGCTCCTGCTCAGTTCGCGACATGCCCGGCCATCCCGTCCCCCGCCGGGGCAGTGCCCCTATCCTCGGCGTCTCCCGTGGTCATGTACTCGACGACGCTCTGGCGGTCGAAGTTGGAGGTCGGCTGCTGCACGACCAACCGGCCCAGGTAGAGCACGGCTATGCGGTCGGCAACGGCGAAGACGTCGTTCAGGTTGTGCGACACGATGATGACACCGAGCCCCCGGTCGCGCAGGTTGCGAACCAACTCGAGCACCATGGCGGTCTGGGTCACGCCCAGGGCAGCGGTGGGCTCGTCCATGATCACCAACCGGGAGTTCCACATCACCGCCTTGGCCACCGCCACCGACTGGCGCTGCCCGCCCGACAGGGAGCCCACCGGTTGGCGGATGGAGCGCACCGTGGTCACCTTGAGACTGGCCAGGGTCGCCGCCGCCGCCCGCTCCATGTCGTCCTCGTCGAGCAGACGGTGGCGCAGGCGCTCGCGTCCCAGGAACATGTTCTGGACGATGTCCAGGTTGTCGGCCAGGGCCAGGTCCTGGTACACGGTCTCGATGCCCAGGGCAGCGGCGTCGTGGGCGCTGCGGATGCGCACCTGCCGGCCATCGAAGAAGACCCGCCCGCGGTCGGGCTCGTGGGTCCCGGCGATGCACTTGATGAGCACCGACTTGCCCGCCCCGTTGTCACCGCACAGGGCGGTGACCTGTCCGGCCGGCACGTCGAGGTCGACGTCGACCAAGGCCTGCACGGCACCGAAGCTCTTGTGCAGGCCCCGGACCTTGAGCAGCGGCTCGCCGGTGGTCGACTCAGCCATTGGTCCCCCTTGTGGATCTTCACACTACTCATGCCACGCTGGCGGCGGGTCCTGGCGCGGGACCGCCGCCGCAGATGCGGCGGCGGTCCCGGACGCGCAGTTCCGTGTCAGACGGTTACGAGATCCCTGCCGCTGAGCACACGCTCGCACCGACGGCGCTGCACAGGGCCGAGGCCTGAATGAACCCGTCCTTGATGACGGTGGACTCCATGTTGGAGGAAGTCACCCACTCGGGGGTCAAGAGCACTGCCGGCTGCTTGTTGCCCGTCACCCCCGAGGGCGGGGATGTGGTCCCGTTCACGAGCGACGAGGGCGGGGTCTTGCCGGCCCGCAGGATGGTGGCCAGCGTGACAGCCGCCTGCGCCTCTTCGTAGATGGGCTTGTACACGGACCCGCACTGGTAGTTCTGGAGGATCCACTCCATCCCCTGCAAGGTGGCGTCCTGGCCGGTGGTCGGGATCTTCTTGGCCGGCACGCCGGCGTTCTTGAGGACCGTGATCACGGCGTTGGCCAGGCCGTCGTTGGCCTCGACCGTGGCGTTGATCTCCGGGTGGGCGGTGTACTGCTGCTGGAAGATGGTCTGCCCGGTGGCGTTGACCCAACCCGGGGTGATCTGGTCACCCACCAGGGTGTAACCCTGGCTGTTGGTGAGGCCCGCCGACAGCGTCCCACTGTGCGTGGCGTACTGCGATCCCCAGATGACCGAGTTGTAGCCCTGGGCGAAGGACACGGCGTTGGGGTCGGTGTCCTCGCCGCCGTCCAGCTCGAAGACCTTGGGGCTGCTCACGCCCCATGAGGACACGCACTGCATGAAGCCCTGGCCGATGAGCTGGCCCACCTTGAAGTTGTTGAAGCTCACGTAATAGGTGTTCGTCCCCGTGAACGTGGCCCGGTCGTAGCTGATCACCGCCACGCCGTGCGAGGCAGCCAGTTGCTGCACCTGGGACCCCACCGTGGAGTCGATGGGGTCGAAGACGAGCACCTTGGCCCCTTCGGTGATGTCGGCCTGGGCATCAGCCAGCTCGGTGGCGTCAACGCCCTGGGCGTTGTCGATCTTGAAGTCGGAAGCTGAGTACCCGGCCTGTTGGAAGGCCTTGGTCAGATAGGGCGCGTCGAAATTGACGTAGCGGGTTGACGACGTGGTGTCCGGCAGGATGACGCCCACCAGGCCGCTGCCCGCCGCCGTGAGGCTCTTGAGCTTGGCCATCTGGGTGAAGTTCACATCGAAGGACGTGGCGCTGATGTTGGGCACGCCTGACGACGGAGCCGACGACGACGTCGTGGAGGACGACGGACTACTGCTGCAGGCCGCAGTCAAGCCGGCCAGTGACAACACGGCGACGGCTACGCCCAGTCGTCGCATGTTCATGACCCTTCGGACACCCACCATCGGATCCCCTCCCCGTTTAGCGGCCCTCACATGACCGGACCTCGGCACCGGGCCCCTCAACGAGCACGGCACGCTATTTGGAACGTTACGGTTTGGCAACGATTTTTCTAGGGCCGAACGACCCTGCCTCCAGAGGGCCCGGCACGGCTCTGGGGAACAGCGACGATGACCACTGACAAACATTGCTCTCGCGAACGACCGCGCCACGTGGCCCCGCAGATAGCAACGTCACTTGCAGACAGGTGGCCGGCACGTCACGCGGGGCGCGCTCGGCACCTGGCAACCAACAGACAGGGCTCGAGCGAACGTGGTGGGGCGCGGCGTCGAATCTTCGAACCGAGCAGCGCCGGCGGCGTCCGATCCGTTTCTCCTCGACTGGCCGATCGTGCACGAGGAGGCGCACACGGCCGAGCTCGAGTTGCCACAGCAGTCGGCGTTTCGACTTCAGCTGAACGTCCCGGTCGAGCTCGACCCCGACGGGCACCTCGTCTGTCTCTGCCGCGATGGCGAATGAGCAATCGCTGTGTAGATTGCGACTCGTGGACACCTCGAACCAGGCGAACGCCGAAATGTGGAAGTCACCGGAGACCATCGAGCACTGGACCTCGGAAGGGAGCGAGCGAGAGCGCAAGCGCGCTCCCCAGTGGCAGCTCATGGCGTATCTCCTGCCGTTCGCGCAGGATCAGTCCTTCGTCGTCGCAGATCTCGGAGCGGGAACGGGCGCGGCGGCGCGGACGATCCTCGACACGTATCCGCATGCGCGGGCAATCCTGACCGATTTCTCAGCTGCGATGATCGAGGAGGGCGTCCGGGCCATGGACGCCTACCGGGGGCGTTACGAGTACTTGGTGTTCGACATGGAGACGGACCAGTGGCCTCGTGGGCTTTCGGCTCCACTCGACGCGGTGGTCACCTCGATGTGCGTCCATCACCTTTCCGACGATCGCAAGGAGACCTTGTTCCGTGCCATCTTCGACCACCTGGCGCCTGGCGGTTGGTATCTGAATTACGACCCGATCTCGACCCAAGATCCCGCCGTCGACCAAGCTTGGCAACGCGCGAACGAACGTCTCGACCCTGATGCTGCCCACAAGCGCCAACACCGGACGCCCCTGGAGCAGGCGCGCCACGAGAACCACGTGCGCCACATGATTCCCCTGGAGCCCCAGATGGACCTGCTGGTGGCAGCGGGGTTCGTCTCTGTCGACGTCTATTGGAAGCGTCTCGACCAGGTCATCTACGGGGGCAGTCGCCCGGCTGGGGGGAGCTGACCTCCCGGCTTTCGTCGACCGATTCTCGACCTCGCCCTGCAACACCTTTGTCGGCACGCGCCTCCGGCTTGGGGCCATCTGTGTCAGTTCAGATTGACAGCTCGGTGTCTGTCAGCCTAAACTGACAGACATGGGCATCGAGGAGCTCAGCGCGAATCTCTCGTCCCATGACCCGGCCATCGGGCTTCGCGCCTCGTTGGCGCTCCATCGCCTGGCTGAGAGGGTCGAAGCGGACCAGGTCGCCTCGGCCCGGAGAATGGGATGGTCGTGGCAGCAGATCGGGGACGCCTTGGGCGTCACCCGCCAATCGGTGCACAGCAAGTACAACAAGGAGTCATCGTGAGCACCGAGTCCGTTGTGCCAGAGGTGCTTCACCCCTGGACCATCTATATGCGGGCGAGCGAGGAGGCGCGTCGCCGAGGAGACCGCCGCACCGGCACCGATCACGTCTTGCTCGGCTTGCTGGAGGATCCCTCGGTCGAGGTCCTGTTGGGCGTGAGCCTCGAGCGGGCTCGCCAGGCCCTCGAGTCGCTCGATCACGAGGCCCTGGGCGCCCTGGGCTTTGGGTCCGGCACCGACGCTCCCCCGCTGCCCATGCGCGCCGTGCCGAAGAAGCCGACGTTCAGAGCCGTCATGGACAAAGGTCGCCTCCGCATGACGCCAGCGGCGAAGAAAGTGCTCGAGGAAGCAGTCAGGCCCAACCGCCGCAAGACCCAGGTCGCGGCCCAGCAGGTGCTCGACCAGATCCTCGCTCTCCAACCACCAGATCCTGCAGCTGTGCTACTGGGTGCTCTCGGCGTGAACGAGTCGGAAATTCGACACCGATTGCATGCCGTCACGCCCGGCAGCTGACTGCGGTGGGCCGCCCGGGGCTCGAACCCGGCACCTTGGGATTAAAAGCGTCACCCCCGTCATTCCATCGCTTGCCGGGGTTCGCCGATATACGCCTCCACCTGCGGCGTTGTTCTCGCGGCTCACCGCCGTTCTCGGGGATTTGCCGGGGATGTATGCCCAGAGATATGCCCGAGTCTCGACCCGCTATCCGGCCTTCTCTATGAGATCAGCGGCTCGAGCGCCGACGTCTTCTGCATGCTCGATGGGAACGGGGTTGGCCCCGATGTCTGAGAACACCGCCAGCGCCTCATCGAAAGCGGACACGCCGCCGTCCTCCGCTACTGGGGGGACGTAGACGACTTCAAGATCGATGTCCGACGGGATCGTGGAAGAAGGACGCCCTTCCACGACCACCCGCCCGCCGCCGGACCGGAGCTTGGACATCGTCCAGCCCCAGGCTCTCACCCGGCGGGCAAGCTCGGGCTGCTTGGGCACCTCGAATGACCACGCCTGCGCTAGCTGAACGGCCCTGCCGTTGGCAACGACGAAATCGAGCCGCTCGGTGGCTCCTTGAGCCTCGATGAGGACCTTTTCGAAGTAGGTGCTTCCCCGCTTGAGTTGGGCGTGCTGATACGCCGCGCGAAGAGCAGACTGGGCACGCGTCCGACGCCGGTAGTCGAGCCCTGCCACACGAGGGTCGACGATCAATTCGTCGAATACCATCGCCATGGCGTCCTCGAGCGTGTCCGCGGAAACAGGGACCGGTGGAGAGAGCTGAACGATGTTGCGCATGCTTAGTGAGAGGTCTTCGAGCCACTGATCGGACGGGAGCTCCGAACCTGGGAGCTCGTCGAGCTCGTCCTCCTCAAGCGCCAGGTAATTGTCGATCCGCCGACCGACCTCGTCGAGGAAGTCCATCGCCCCGGACAGCGCCTTCTTGTCATCGAGGTGGCGGGCCCGGACGAGGTTGTCGACCTGGCGAACGTCCCATTCCCCAGCGACCTCGCTGCCCACAATAGCCCCGATATTGATGAATTCGCCCCTGCCGGGATCCGGAACGAACCGCACAACGGAGTACGTGAATCGCATCTGACCTCCCATTACAGCACCCGGATGCGCGGTCCGACAGAGGGAGCTCGTTGTTCCAAGAAAGCACCCAGGGCGGCCAGCTCGTCGTCAGCGACCGGCCACGAGGCTGGCACCTGCCTCAGAACCGCGGCAATCTCATCGGCCGTCAGTTGCTCAAGGCGCTCTGCGAGCCGTTCCTTCTCCGCTTGAAGGAGGTCCGTGGTGGCCTGAGGCAGGACATGGGCGCCGCCGACGTCTCGTTGAAGACTGGCCTCGGTCCAGTTCGGCCCATTGGGAAAGTAGTGCCCGTGGTCGTGGCTATGGGTGCGCTCGTCCGCTGGCGCCTCGAACAGCCACTGCGGGTCCGAGCCCCAACACCAATCGAAGAGGGCGAAGGCGCCGGCGTGCCGCCGTGAGTTGTCGTCCCGGTTCCGGTGGTCGAGCTGGTGGCTTTCGTGGACACCTTCGACCTCCCGGGAAGCGCAGGCGAAGCCCTCCTGGAGATGGTAGCCAGCCCGAAATTCCCAACCCACATGATCGGGGCCGATATGGACCACGGCGACCTCGCACACCGGAGCACCAATGAGCGAGCCCAGTCTCCCGATGATGAACTCGTTGATCACGATCCGGGGTGAGCCCTGGCAGTTGTTAAGGGGCTTCACCCACCATCTCTGACCGTCGGAGCAACGGGCCTGAAAGGAGCCGGAGCCCCCCGTCTTGCTCTGCCCGAGGGGCATCACGAGCGTAAGCCGGTCGTCGCCCGGGTCAGCCCTCCCGGTGACCCTCGAGAGCCATTCGTCCCATTGCCCCACGAACGTCGGGTCTACCACGCCCAGTGGGGGTGATTGAGCAGGTCAGGTGCCCAGTCCGACGGTCGCCCAGGCTCGCTACGGTGGCTCGGCGATGCCGATCAACCTCCCAGGGCGGGTGCTCATGCACCTGGACGACACTCGTCACCAAGGCTCACTCCTCGCTTGAGGTCGTTGGAGCTCCCCCTCGAACAATCCGGGGCGTCCAGGTGCGTCCATTCGCCGACCCCAGCCGCAGTACTGACAGTTCCGGACAGGCCTCCGAGCGTCGATGCGATGGACGGTATTCGGAGGAGGCGACACGTGCTCCCCTGAGTCCAGCGCGACCGTAATGACAAGAGCACCGCTCGCCAGGGTCTGAATCTCGTGAATTATTCCCTCGGCCGTGTTCATAGGCCGGCGGCTCCGAGCTACGGCACCAAACGCGCTGTCCGAGAGTAAAGTCGTTTTCGACCACTCACACAGGCTACGACCTCCCTGGTTCCCGACCAATACGAACGGCTGGTGTGCTGGCGCTATGAACGGCCGTGGGCCACGATGACGGGGTGATCACCATCGCCTCTCATCCTGCAGATCTCGCTTCCTGGGATCAGGACCACGACCCTTACTACCTTGAAGTGTTCGGCGAGGCCGAGCCAGTTGTAGACATGTCCCACGCTGAGGTGCTCCCCGCTGGTGGATCCACGGTGGAGACAACCACGGTAACCCCCATTTACGAGTACTGGTGGACGATTGGTCACGGTGGTACCAAGCCCCAGCATCGTCACCTCTTCGAAGGCCGGAAGAAGCTCGACCTGTGGCACCGCCTTGAGGACGTTGCCGCCCGTGTTTACCTCTATTTCCCGATCGCCGGCGGCTGGCGTGTTCAAGAGTTGGCCGCGAGCGCCAAGTATCTCGCTCCCGTTGTCCACCAAGCCGACTGGACGGAGAAAGCAGGGGCCGAGTGGCAAAGGATGCAGCCAATCGTCGCCGGTGCTGGACAGGTCGCCTCAACGCTCGGCGTGGTGCCCGGGGTGGGAACTGTCGCCGCGGCGGCAGCACCCATCCTCTCGGCAGTATCGAAGCTTCAACTTGGCAGCGTTCCCCAGGACGTAAAAGGCTTCGCCTGGTACGTGGAGAAGGTGACCTTTGGTGCGGCAGCAGATCACGGCCTTATGCAGGGCGTCGTCTGGGCGATCCCGAAGCAGATGTTCGAGTACCTCGGTGGCCGCCTTACCGGCAGCTTGGCGGTCAGCTTCATCCCGACTGCGGCGGGTGATCCGAAGCAATGGGAACCTCAGGCGCTGCCGATATTGGCTCACGCAGTTGTCTACGCTGACGGCGAGCACTCCTGGGTGCCAGCCCAGAACAAGTTCGTCGAGCTGACCCTGGCCCCAAAGCGACCAGCTTCCTGAGGTGGCTCTTGCCCAAGCGGTGTGGTCAGAACTCTGACCCGACGGGTAACGCGGTCGGACAGCGCAAAGCGCAACCGGTCCTCGGAGCCGGGTGCGCAGGTTCGAGTCCTGCCGGGGGCGCCGATCGCGCCAGGGCGCGAACCTTCGGGTCCGCGCCACCTGGCACGCGGAACCACGGTACGACGCGGTCGCGGCCCTCGACACGGATCTCGTGGACGAGGGCCTGGAGGAGCGCCTTGCGGGTCGGCACAGAGCCGGTCTTGAAGCTCTTCTCGATCTGTCGCCGCGTCGCGGCGAGTTCGTCGGCATCGGGCGCCGTCATCGACGCGTGCTCCATCGCCACGGCCAGCTCCTCGCGCCGGGCGCGAAACTCGCTCACCTTGGCGGCGAGCTGCTCCAGCCTCTTACCGCATTGCGTCTCCGAGAGCGTTCCGGCCTCGAACGCGGAGAGGTAGCGTTCGATCGCGTCCTCTGCCTTCGTAATCCCGGCGTCGATGACGGTGAGTTCCTTGTCGTGGTTCGCCCGCTGGGAACGCGCCCGGTGCCGGGTGGCCGAGACGGCCTTGTCGAAGAGGTCAGTCCGCTCGTAGACATGCAGTAACGAGTCGAGGATGGCCGCGTCCAGTTCCTCGGCCGGCAGGCGTTCGGCGTCGCAGTACTTGGTGCCGTAGCGCTGGCGTGAGAAGCACGTGTAGTAGCGGTACCGGTAGCGATTGCCCACGGCCGAGGTCCCGACGAAGTGCTTGCCGCAGCGGGCGCACACGACGAGGCCAGCCAAGAGGAACGGTGAGGTGGCCGAGGCGCGCTTTGAGTAGTCCTCGCCGCGCTCGGAAAGGAGCGCCTGGACCCGCTCGAAGAGCTTGTCGTCGACCAGGTGCTCATGGGGGCCGTCATGGAGAGCCTCGCGGAAGAAGACCTTGCCCACGTAGACCTGATTGCGCAACACCGTCAGGACGGCCGTGTGGCTCCAGGGCCGACCGGCCTTCGTACGGTGTCCGGCCTCGTTCAGCCACACCGCCAGCGCCCGGGCGCCCTCCCGGCCATGGACGTAGCGGTCGAACATGACCGGCACGAGCGGCGCCTCGTCGGCCTTGGGCACCAAGAACCCGGTCTGGGGGTCCACCTCGTAGCCGAAGGGCCGCGAACCACCGCACCAGGCTCCGCGCGCCGCCTTTCGCTCCATGCCGGCGATCACCCGGTCCACGATGGTGGCTCGCTCGAACTCGGCGAAGACGCCGAGCATCTGGACCATCATCCGCCCCGCTGGCGTCGTGGTGTCGAAGGGCTCCGTTGCCGAACGAAAGGCCACCCCGGCCGCGTCGAGGTCTTCGAGGAGCTGGGCGAGGCCCCGCACCGAGCGGGAGAACCGGTCGACCCGGTAGACGAGCAGGAGGTCGAAGCGGCCGGCCCGGGCCTCAGCCAGGGCGCGTTTCAAGCCGGGTCGCTCGGTAAAGGCACCCGAGGCCTGGTCGCTGAAGCGCCGGATGAGCTCCCAGCCGTCCTGGCTCTTCACGTACGCGCCGAGACGTTCGGCCTGGGCTTCGAGGGAGTAGGGCTGGTGGTCCTCGTCGGTCGAGATCCGGGTGTAGGTGGCGACTCTCATGGGCGTGCTCCTCGGGTGGGGGATGTGGATAGGTGGAGGAGACCTCCGACGGATGCGCTGGTCAAGCCGCCTCCACATCGTCGGGGTCCCTGTAGGTGGCGAGCAGCTCCGCCAGGGCGGAGAGGGCCGCCTCCTCGTGCGGCGCGTCAAGGGGTACATAACGGGCGGGATGGAGCACCACGGTCGGCTTCCGGCACGGTCGGTGGCGCGACGAGACGGCGGCGTGCTCGCCGCTGGGACATTGGGGTTGGTGGTGCGCAGACATGGGATGCGCCCTGCTACGACCGGAGACAAGCGCCACGAAGGACCGATATCCATCGCTCGATCGCGTCCCGAAGTCAAGGCCCGCGGCCAAGATTTTCGAAATTTCTTCTGTCGGCAGCGTCCGGTGAGGGGACGATGAGTGTGGAAGGGGGACTTCCGGGGTAGCCATAACCCGTCACGTGACGGATTCTCTGATGACCTGCGAGTGGTGTGGCCGGCCCCTTCCACCGCGGGGGAGCCGGGGACCACGGGCGCGATACTGCCGACCGTCCTGCCGTCAGCGCGCTTACGAAGCCCGGCTTATGGCGAGGGCCGTCGGCAACACCGGCAGCGTCGCCTATCCAGAGCAGGCGCTTGATGTCACAACCCTCGATGAGTTGGCCAACAGGCTGGAGCGACTCGGCAAGGCACAAGAGGCAGCTCGTGCCCTCGTCCTCGGTGACGATCCGGACTACGCGACCGCCTTCGGCCAGCTGTTCGTAACGGTGGCGCTGCTCAACCCCGCCTACGCGGCGGCAGAGATCCAGAAGCTCGTTAGATCGCCGATGATGAGAGTCGCCTGTGCCAACCTTGCGGTGTGAGTGACCCCTGGCCAGTTCTCATACCCGCTGTTGCAGCCGCGTGGGTGATTTGGATGGGGTCCATCATTTGGCTGTCGGTTCACAGATACAACGCCCGCAGCGCAAAGGGCATCGTCAGGCGGCTGAAGGAGACCGGGCGCCCGTATACCGTCAGGGCCGCCTACACGAGGGGGGTATGGAATCCGGCGAAGCCTCTCGGAGTCGACAACCCGCTCTTCGACAAAGGCGTCGCGACCTATTCGCTTGACGACAGCGGACTCATATATTTGGACTTCAAATCCTCGTCCGGACACGACCAGCAGCTCGCTGGCCCCGTGCCGGAGAGCTTGGTACACCCGACCACCCAACAACAGCACGCCAGGGCGCTGATGCGAAGAGTTGTGGTTGGTTACATATCGTTCCTCGTTCTCGGTGCAGCGATCGGCGTAGCTGTAGCCAGTGGCGACGTTGCCAACCACGTTCTGGGCGGGGGAGTCGGCTTGTTCGTGGCCATGGTGGTCGCTGTAATCCTCGTATGGGTCCTCCGAGTGGGGAAGTCCGTGCGGGACGTTACTCAGAGGTAGGGGAAGAAGCCCTCGTCTCGGCACGTGCTCGGCCCGAGTTTCATCGGACTCAGCTCCCGCGATTTCGTCGCCACACGAAAATCGATTGTGCGACACCGATAGTCCCTATGGCAGCCACGAACCACCCGAAGGGAGTTCCCATGGAGGCGAAGATCGCGATGACCACGATCCCGAGAACGATGAAAAGCGGCATCAGTCGCTTCATGGGCTGCGAGTACCCCGGAACCTTCGCCACCGAGGACGGAGAGGATTGACCCCGGTTCCACAACATCCCGATCTGTCCCGAAACCGCCCCGACTGCACGTCGCGGCTCAGCGTCGATTGGAATCCCGCGTTGCTGAACCACCGCAAGGATCCGATCCTTGTCCCCAAGGGTCCAGAAGTAAGCGAGCTGGCCATCCGAAAGTTCGAAACCCACTCCCGAAGTCATGAAGGTACCTCTGAGCCGGAAGGCCGCGGAGATCTCGCTGAGTGGCACTTCGAAATCCGAGAACATCGCCGAGGTGAAGAACCGTGGATGCATCCGCAGGGTGTCTCCACCGATGGTCATCCGCACCATGGGAACCGTTGCGTTAAGCCGTCCGCCCAACCGCGAGGGTACGTTCATGCCCCCAACGAACTCGGCCACATTGGCGGACGCCAAGTCTGGGCCCGACACGTTTCCGGTCCATGCCCCGCCGTCCCACCAGCGAAAAGGCGCGGTCCGCCAAGGGTCCGGGTACCACCCCGGGGAAACCGGGTTAGGGGGGTTAAGTGGGCCCGAGGGCTCTCCGCTCACGGATACAGATTGCCCGATCCCCTCTTTACGGGTGTGTGACCACGTATCACGGCGGGCCGATCAGAGTGGCTCTCGACAGCTACACGCGCTGAGAGTGCCGCTCGGCCTCCCGTCGCCGGTACTCCTGGGTCTCTGCGATGCGCTTCTCGGACTCTGGCGGAATGGCCACCGCGGCCAGCTTGGCGAGCCGAAACCGGGTGCCCTCGTAGCCCACCGGCGCCCAGTTGGCCTCGTCCGGCCGCTGTTTCGGCCCCAGGGCGGCGGTCGCCACCGGGACGGTGGCTTCGGCCAAGGCGCGCCGAGCGCCGACCTCCCGCCGCGGGTGGCCGAAGCAGAAGCAGATCCAGTAGGCGAGGCCGCTCGCGATTTGGAGGTCGACGTAGTTCTTGAGCTTCTGGCCCAGCCGTTCGAGGGTCTCGGTCGAGCGGTCGTACTCCAGGCAGAAGACGACCCGGTTGCCGGCTTCTTCCCAGACGCCGAGTCCGTCGGGCTGGGCGATCCGGTCGAACTGGTTGGTGCAGTGGCGCTCGGACCACCACAGCGACAGGTCGCAGTCCTCCCTGCGCCGAGACTCGGCGAGGAGGGTGCTGAAGAAGCCGTTCACGCCGACGAGGTGCCGGAGACGCTGGCTCTTCCCGATCGCGAGGGCCTTGTTCGCAGACCACCGGGACTTGTCGAGGTCCTCGCCGCGTTCGGCGGCAATGACCATGGCGCCGAGCTGGTCGAGCACGTAGTGGTACGGGAGGCTGGCGTAGCGGTGGTCGAGCGGCTGGAAGCGATCCACGAGCCGGAGTCGGTAGAGCGTGGTCAACCGGTGCTGGGCGGTGTTCGTGTTGTCGAAGTACATCTCGGCCAGCTGGTCGGTCGTGAGCACGCGGTGGCGATAGAGCATGGTCAAGATGGAGCGGTCCCGTTCGGTCAGCCGGTGCGCCACGTCCATCACCAGCCCGTCGCCGACCTTCGGTCGAAGAGAAGACTTCATCAGAAACAACCCAAGAAGTCGGGGTTCGCGACTGGCGGGGGTGTAGTGGCCCCACGCTGGTCGTTCGCGCCTGGGAGGGTGCTCCGTTCAGGACTGGCGACCCGAATGGCAGGGGCGATGGCGACCGTGCTGGCGATCCGGCGGAGCGGCCTCACTTGGCGTACCCATCACGGCGAACCTTGGCGTGCCGTGGTGCCAAGTTGATCACCGGCCCCTCCACCAAGGGCTCGAGGTTCGCATTCTGGGAGGCTGGGGGCACCAGTGAGGTCTTCACGTTTCACCGTGAACCCTCTTCACGTTTGGGACTGCGTCATCGTGCCACGGCGGTGTGACGCTCGTCGCGGCCACCTGAAGCCGGCTGCGATAGCGGTCGACCGTCGCTC
>JBJKRZ010000110.1:0-11272 GCA_046704365.1 Acidimicrobiales bacterium
GCCGACGCCGCCTCGCTGGCCGCCGAGGCTGTGGCGCTGTGCCGGCGCCTGGGCAGGCACACCAGCCGCCCGCCGCGGGAGCTGCTCGGCGGAGACGCAGGGCGCCTCGTCGGCTGACCGGCGGGCCGCCACCAGCAGGTCGCCGCCGGGTTCTCAAGGGTGGGTGCGGTGCTGCCGATCCGATGTATGAGGGACGGCGGGCACGCGGCGGGTCGACGGGGGCGCCATCGGAGGAGGGCAGCAATGGCACTGGCGATCCGGGCGGAGATCCTCGACGGGGCGCTGGCCGTCGTCGTGGACCGCTCGCGCAAGGCACTCGCCGTGTGGAAGGGCCGCGACCACATCGACCTCTACGACCCCACCGGGACCTGGCACGCGGTGGCCCATCGCCCGCCACAGGAAAGCAGCGCCAACTGGGAGCGCAAGGCCGTGATCGCCCACAGCGCGTTCGCCCTCGAGACCAGCGGGCCCACGGGGGCACTCCGAGCCCAGCCGTCTTCAACCGTTGCGACCCCGCCGCCCGAGGACACCACGAGCAGCGAGTCGACGGTGCACGTCGCCGTCGAGCGCCTCGAGCGGGCCTGGTTGTTGCGAGCCAGGCCCTGGGGGTACGCCGTGTGGGACGGTGGGGGAAGCGTCGACGTCTACGGGGCTGAGGGTGGGCACCGGCGGGAGGTGCAGGTGTCACCGGCGGACCTGGCCACGCTGTCGCACCTCATGCTCGACCGGCTCGCCCACATGCGGCGCCACGAGGTGGCTGTGAGCTCGAAGGGCTGACCCGACGAAGCCACCTTCGGCGTGCGCCCGCTCGGTATGGTGGCCCGCTGTGGAGCGCGTGGTCACGATCTCGAGCAGCTACGGCGCCGGGGGGAGCGTCGTCGGGCCCGCCGTGGCACAGGCCCTCGGGTTACCCTTCCTCGACCGGGCCGTCCCGGCGCGCGTGGCCAGCGGGCAGCCCATGGGCGCCGAGGAAGCAGCGGTCGAGGAACGCACTCCCAGTCTCATCGAGCGCATCGTGGCGACCTTTGCCCGGCTCCCCGATGCCTTCAGTCCGGGCGCCCCCCCTGCCGTCGACACCCTGGTGCCCGAGGACGACCTGCGGCGCCAGACCGAGCAACGGGTACACGCCTTTGTGGACCAGCACGGCGCCGGGGTGATCCTGGGCTGGGGAGCCACGGTGCTCCTGCCCGGGGCCTTCCACGTGCGGCTGGACGGGCCCCGCGACGCCAGGGTGCGCCAGGCCATGGACCTCCAGGGCATCGACCGGGAGGAGGCCGAACGCCGCCGGGAGCACACCGACCGGGTGCGCAGCCAGTACCTCCGCCGCCTGCACGGCAGGGACTGGAACGACATCCACCTCTACCACCTCGTGCTCGACACCACCTCGGTGTCCATCGACGACGCGGCGCGCCTGGCGGCCCAGGGGGCCCAAGCCTTTTGGGCCAAGCGAAACCAGGCCGGCGACCCCTGAGGTCCCCGACAGGCGCTCTCCCTACTCGGTCTGGCCTACTCGGTCTGGCCTACTCGGCCTGGCCGAAAGCCTTGATCTCGGCTGCCTCCTCGGCGGACAGCTCGCGCGGCTCTTCGCCGCGGGCCACCTTCTCGCTCTGGACGCGGTGACGGATCTCGTCGACGATCTCCGGGTTGGCCAACGTGGTGACATCACCGACGTCGGTGAAGTTGGAGATGCCGGCGATCACGCGGCGCATGATCTTGCCCGAACGTGTCTTGGGCATGTCGGGGACGATCCATACGTTCTTGGGCCGGGCGATCTTGCCGATCTCCCGGTCGATGGCTTCGACCACTTTGTTCTCGAGGGCGTCGTTCGCCGTCAGGCCAGGCTTCAAGGAGACGTACATCTCCACGGCGCGTCCCCGCAGCTCGTCGACCACCGGCACGGCGGCTGCCTCGGAGATCTCGTCGACGGTCAGGGCCGCTGACTCGAGCTCCTTGGTGCCGAGCCGGTGCCCGGCGACATTGATCACGTCGTCGATCCGGCCCAGGATTCGGTAGTACCCGTCGGCGGCCTGCACTGCCCCGTCACCGGCCAGGTAGGGCCAGTCCCGCCAGTCCGTGCTGGTCTTGTCGGCGCAGTACTTGGCGTAGTAGGTCTCGACGAACCGCTCGGGCTGGCCCCATATCGTCTCGAAGATCCCGGGCCACGGGTTCCGGATGCAGATGTTTCCCGCTTTTCCGCTACCCGCCGGCACCTCGTTGCGATCCTCGTCGTAGATCACAGGATGGACCCCGAGGACGGCCGGGCCGCAGCTCCCGGGTTTCATGGGATGGACGGCAGGCAGCGTGCTCCCGAGGAACCCGCCCGTCTCGGTCTGCCACCAGGTGTCCACGATGACCGCCTCGGACTTGCCCACGACCTCGTGGTACCAGCGCCAGACCTCGGGCTCGATCGGTTCGCCCACCGTGGTCATGTGCTTGAAGTGGTAGTCGTACTTCGCCGGCTCGTCCGGTCCCAGTTTGCGCAGCATGCGGATCGTGGTGGGCGCCGTGTGGAAGATGTTCACCCCCAGCCGCTCGGCGATTCGCCACAGGCGCCCGGGGTCGGGGTAGGTCGGTACGCCTTCGTACATGACCGACGTCGTCCCCAGCGACAGAGGGCCGTAGACGATGTACGAGTGGCCGGTGATCCACCCGATGTCAGCGGCGCACCAGTAGGTGTCCTCGGGATGGATGTCCTGGTAGAACTTGGACGTTCCGGTCACGTACGACATGTACCCGCCCGTCGAGTGCTGGCAGCCCTTGGGCCGGCCCGTCGTACCGCTCGTGTACATGAGGAACAGCGGGGCCTCGGCCGGCATGGATACCGGCTCGACCACTCTGCCGCGGAAGTCGGGCAGCACGTCGTCCACGAAGAAGTCCCGCCCTTCGATCATGGGGCTCTTGGATCCGTACTCGCCGGCGTGGCGCCGCCACACCAGGACCTTGTCCACCTCCTGGCCCAACTTCCGTGCCGTCTCGACGGCCTCGTCGGCCTTGACCTTGTGGTCGATCAACTCACCGTTGCGGTAGTAGCTGTCCATGGTGACGAGAACGCGACTTCCCGAGTCGGCGATCCGGTCCCCGCACGCCGCGCCGCTGAACCCTCCGAACACCTCGGAGTGGATGACTCCCAGCCGGGCACAGGCGAGCATGGCGACGGGCAGCTCCGGCACCATGGGGAGATGGAAGGTGATCCGGTCGCCGGTGGCGAGCCCGCCGAAATCGCGCAGCAATGCAGCGAACTCGTTCACCCGGCGGTAGAGCTCCTGATAGGTGATGGCTAGGGTCTGGGCCCCCTCGGGCTCCGGTACCCAGACGATCGCCGCTTTGTTCCGCGCCGAGACAAGGTGGCGGTCGACGCAGTTGTAGCAGGCATTGAGGCGACCACCGACGAACCACTTCCAAAACGGCGGATTGCTGGTGTCGAGCGTGGTGTGCCAGTAGGAGTCCCATGTGAGCAGGTCGGCGTACTCTTTGAAGCACTCGGGAAACTGGTCCTCGCTGAAACGCTCGAAGATCTTCGGGTCCGATGCGTTGGCCTGGCCGATGAAGGCGGCCGGCGGGAAGTAGTAGCCCTCCTCCCGCCAGTGGACTGCGATCTGAGCCTCCGAAACCTGGCCGGACTGGTTGTCGGCCTCATCTCCCTGACGCTTGGCCGTCATGTCCCCCTCCCTTCTCGAGCCACTCCCACCATTGTGCCGCGCCGAAGGCCTTCGCTCCGTACAGGGCCGCCGAAACGCTCGTCCGCAGTTTCACAAGCGCCGTCCACACCCCTGTGCAGGCGTCGATGCTGCGGTGCGCAGACCTCCGGTCCAAGCTTTCGCGAAGTCCCAGAACTACCGTTTTGTCTGAGTCTCCCTATCTCAAGGGGGTTGGGGAGCGACCAAAGGAGGTTGAGTCACTATGACGACAACTCCGCTATCTCCTCAGGAAGCTGTGGAGATGCAGGAACCGCCGGTCGCCTCGGCGGCCACGGTGCACCGCGTGGCGGATCCGGCGCCGTTGGGGTTGGCGGCTTTCGCCATGACGACGTTCTGCCTGAGCATCGCCAACACGAACGTCTGGGGGCCGGGAGCTGACGCAGCTCTGGCACTCGCCCTCGTCTACGGAGGAGCGGGCCAGCTCTTGGCAGGCATGTGGGAGTTCGTGCGGAAGAACACTTTCGGAGCTCTTGCCTTCTCCTCGTACGGGGCGTTCTGGATCGCCTACTACGTCTTCATCAAGTTCGTGGCGCCAGGCGTAGCTGCGAGCGACCTGCCCGTGGCGGTGGGCGTGTTCCTGCTGGGCTGGACGGTGTTCACTGCCTACATGACGGTGGCTTCCATGCGGGTGAGCGCAGCGGTGGTGACGGTCTTCGTGTTGCTGACCGTTACCTTCGTGCTGCTCACGGTGGGTGCGTTCCACTCGTCGGCCGGTTGGAACAAGGCAGGTGGATGGGTCGGCGTGGCGACAGCGGCAGCAGCCTGGTACACGTCGTTCGCCGGCGTGGTGAACGAGACGTTCAGGAAGACCGTTCTCCCCACCGGTCCTCTGGCACCGCACTGATCGGCACCATCTTGTTGCACGATGTCCGGCTCTGTCCGTGGTCGGCATCGCGTTGCATCGAAGGCTTGTGACTCAAGGGGCTCCGGGGCCGGTCCTCGGAGCCCCTTGAGGTTCAGATGTCTCCAGATAGTGTGAGCGGCGTCAGCGGCTAGAGGTGCAGGGCGCTCACAAGAGCGCCCTGCCCTTGACGGCGGCGCCCATAGTGCGACCGCGTTATTGTCGCCGCCCGACGTTTCGGAGAGCGGTGCGCAGCAGGTGGTTCTCGTTTCCGGCGGCCATGACGACCTGCGCCTGGAGCAGGCTGGCCGCTGCCAGCGCCTCGCGCGAGAGCAGGTTCAGTCCCCGGCCGGGACCCTCGAGCTGCTCGGCCATGGTGGGTGCCACGTGCCGCCACTCAAGCATCTCGACCCGGGCCGGCAGCTCGAGCACCGCTCGAAGCGCCACGTCGCGACGTCCCGGAGGCAGAGCCAGCAGCGGCTTCGACAGCGCTCCACCCGCAGCGCGGACCACTGCCTGGCAGAGGCGCAGGTACCAGAGCCCGGTGGTGAACACCCGGGCCTCGGGCCAGGAGGTCTCCCCGCGCAGCAGCCGGGAGAGGGTCTGGTCGTCGACCAGCGTGATCAACGCCCCGATCTCGTGGTCACTGATTGGCGAGGTCCGGGTCCCCGAAGCCGCGGCGCGCCCCGTCCCAGTCGGCGCTGCCGAGGACGTCGCTGCGCAGTTGGCTCACTCCGCCGGGGACCAGCAGCACGGAGTCGCCGAGGTCGATCCAGCCGACGACGCCACCCTGGTCGAGACCCCACCGATGCCGTGTCTGCGCCGGCAGCGCCATCTGACCCCGGTCGCTCACCTTCGCCTCACCTGTCTGTGCCATCGCCACCTCACAATGCACGATCTATCGATGCATTGTAGCTCGCCCACAGCACCAGCCTCGGGCTCACGCCGGAGACCGCCCCGGCACTGGCACTTCCCTGACCCACTGTCGCGAATCCGGGACATCGCCGACCGGATCAGCGGGACATTGATTGACCGTTCACGAGCAGCCGCTGGTGGTCCCGCAGCTCGAGCACACGTAGCACGATCCTGCCCGCTGCATGACCATGCCGCACTGGTAGCACAGCGGCGCGTCGCGCTGCTCGGCCCGGGCTGACGGCGCCGGCGGGACGGGGGCGGCACCGGCGCCGGGAGAGATCTCGCCCCGGCTGGGCGGCACGGGGCTCACGCCGGCGTCCTCCACCAGGTCCTGCTCCACTGTGGCCGCCTCCTCGACACCGGGGAGCGTCGGCTGCATGCGCTCGAAGGTGGACAGGACACCCAGCTCCTCGCGATCTTCGCGGCTCAGGTAGTCGAGAGCGAGCCGACGGAAGATGTAGTCCACCAGGCTGGTGGCGATGCGCAGGTCCTGGTCGTCGGTGATACCGGCCGGCTCGAAGCGCATGTTGGAGTACTTGCGCACGTAGGTGGCCAGGGGCACCCCGTGCTGGAGGCCCAAGCTGACCGAGATGGAGAAGGCGTCCATGATCCCGGCCAAGGTGGACCCCTGCTTGGACACCTTGATGAACACCTCGCCGGGACGCCCGTCCTCGTACTCCCCCACCGTGACGTAGCCCTCGCAGTCGGCCACACGGAAGGCGAAGGTCTTGGACTGGCGGCGCCGGGGCAGGCGCTCGCGGACCGCCCCCACCACCACGGTGTTGGCCGGGCGCCCGCGCTCTTTGGCCAAGGCCGCCTCCAGTTCGGCGATCCGGGCGGCGATGGCCCTGTCCTTTGCCTCGGCCTCCGAGCCGGCCGGGGCGAAGTCCCCGCCCTCGCCCAGCGCCTGGCCCTCCTTCTTCGTCGTGGACAGGGGCTGGGCGACCTTGCAGTTGTCCCGGTACACGGCGATGGCCTTGATCCCGAGCTTCCAGGCGTCCATGTGCAGCTGCTCGACGTCCTCGACGGACGCGTCCTCGGGCATGTTGCAGGTCTTGGAGATGGCACCGCTGATGAAGGGTTGCACGGCGCTCATCATGCGGATGTGGCCCATGTAGTGGATGGTGTTGTCACCCATGGAGCAGGCGAACACCGGTAGGTGCTCGGTCGTCAGGTGCGGAGCACCGACGATCGACTTGTGCTCGTCGATGTAGGCGATCACGTCCTCCACCTGCTCGGGCGAGTAGCCGAGGCGTGACAGGGCACGGGGCACGGTCTGGTTGACGATGGACATGGTTCCGCCGCCCACCAGCTTCTTGGTCTTCACCAGGCCCAGGTCCGGTTCCACGCCGGTGGTGTCGCAGTCCATGAGCAGGGCGATGGTCCCGGTGGGGGCGAGGACGCTGGCCTGTGAATTGCGGACGCCGTACTGCTCACCCAGCACGACAGCGTCCTCCCACGCCTCTTGGGCGGCGGACAGCAGGTCGGTGGGAACGAGCTCCTCGTCGATGTTCGCCACCTCGGCCCGGTGCATGTGGAGCACGCCGATCATGGCATCCCCGTCGGCGTGGAAGCCGGCGAAAGGTCCCATGCGCGCCGCCGTGCGCGCCGAGGTGGCGTAGGAGTGCCCGGTCATGAGGGCGGTGATGGCCGCCGCCCAGGCACGGCCTTGGTCAGAGTCGTACGGCAGGCCCTGGGCCATGAGCAGGGCACCCAGGTTGGCGTAGCCGATGCCGAGCTCGCGGAAGCGACGGCTGTTCTCGGCGATCTTGTCGGTCGGGTAGTCGGCGTTGCCCACGATGATCTCCTGGGCGGTGAAGACGACCTCCACGGCAGCCTTGAAGCTCTCGACGTCGAAGGCGCCGTCCTGGTCCAGGAACCTGAGGAGGTTGAGGCTGGCCAGGTTGCAGGCGCTGTTGTCGAGGTGCATGTACTCGCTGCAGTTGCGGACCACGAACCCGTCCACGACGTACGAGTGGTTGCGAGGCTCAGAGAGGTTGTAGGTGAGCTCGATTCCGTCGTCGGCGCGCTCGACAAGGCGCGCCGTTCGGCGGACATCGTAGAAACCCTTCGGGGATTCGAGGACGAGTTGGTCCAGCAGGGCTTGCTTGCGCTGGAGCGAGAAGCCGACGTGCTGAGCGAAGAGGGCGGTCGACCCGGAGCTGATTCGCAGGTCTTGCATGGCACTCTGACGGTACGCCCGGTGCACACCGTCCTTGGTCGTGTACTCGAAGCCCGACCCTCCCGCCCCCCTGACCCGATAGATACGGCTGAAGATGCCGAAGAGGGAGAGCAGCTTCTGGACACCTCGAAGCAACTCAGGTGAGGCGGACCCGAGGCCGACGTAGCTGCCCTTGGCACGGTTGACGACGACGCATCCGTCGGCGTCGAAGAGGCCCCGCAGAAAGGCGCTCACCGCGGCGGGGGGCGCCTGCTCCACCGACCACGGGACGCACTTGTTCGGTCCTGTCACCGATCGCACACCCATCGCCTCGAGGAACCTCTTGAACGGCCGGCGCGCAAGTCGGAGCTGCGCTGTGCCGTTTGGCTGTTCCGAGACCTTGAGGGGTCGGTCGCCGTTGATCCATCGGATCAACTCTTCGTGGCGGGGAAGGACCTCCTGGCGGTCCTCGGCACTGCCGTAGACGGTGGTCGTCGTGCCCCCCGAGGTGCTCCCGTCACCCACCAGCCAGCCCAAATAGTGAGCGAACTCCGTCGTCCACTCCTCGGGGAGGCGGAGCAGATCAGAGTGATCACCCTTCTCCCGGTAATCGACCACATCGCCGGACACCGGAAGGGCGAGATCAGCTCGGAGGGCGGGAGCCGGAAGGTCGAGCAGCTTCACCTCGTCCTCTCCGGTGAGCTCCTGGGCTTCTACGAATCCCCGGTTCGTGGTGAAGATGCGGTGACCGGGCGTGCAGCGCAGTTCTGCGCCATTGTCGAAGCGGAGACGGGTTATCTCGTTGAACCCCGTGATCATGAAGGCATCGGGGTGTGTGATCTGGACAGCCTCGGCCGGACTTTCCGGATTGGTGGCATCGTGGGTGTAGACGCCGAACTGCTCGCCCCCATTGGCTCTTTCGACCAGCTCGCGAAACCTGATCAATCCCTTGTCTGTGTGCACCAGAGCCGAACCAGGAAAGCAGGGATTGCTCCCGTTGATCCGCCCAGCGTTGGGCGCCGTGTGCCAGCGGTTGATGGTGGTGTCGAACTGCATCCCCGGGTCGGCGCACTCCCAGGCGGCGTGGGCGATCTGACGGAACAGGTCGCGGGCGCGCACGGTGCGGACCAGGGCGCCGGAGGTCCGGGCGACGAGCGGCCACTCGGCGTCGTCCACGACCGCCTGCATGAACTCGTCGGTCACCCGCACCGAGTTGTTGGCGTTCTGGTACTGCACCGAGAAGGAGTCGCTGCCGTCGAGGTCCATGTCGAAGCCGGCGTCCCGCAGGACGCGGGCCTTGCGCTCCTCGAGCGCCTTGCACCAGATGAAGTCCTCGATGTCCGGGTGGTCAACGTCGAGGATGACCATCTTGGCGGCGCGACGGGTCTTGCCCCCGCTCTTGATGGTGCCCGCCGAGGCGTCGGCGCCACGCATGAACGACACCGGCCCCGACGCCGTCCCACCTCCCTGCAGGTGCTCCACCGAGGCTCGGATGCGCGAGAGGTTGACTCCGGCGCCCGAACCGCCTTTGAAGATGATCCCTTCCTCCCGGTACCAGTTGAGGATGGAGTCCATCGAGTCCTCGACGGCGAGGATGAAACAGGCCGAGCCCTGGCGCGGCACACCTTCCACGCCGATGTTGAACCACACCGGCGAGTTGAAGGCGGCCCGCTGGGTGACGACGACGTGCTTGAGCTCGTCGCGGAATGCCTCGGCCTCGTCGTCGTCGACGAAGTAGCCGTCCTTTCGCCCCCACTCGGTGATGGTGTCGACCACCCGGTCGATCACCTGCCTGAGGGAGGTCTCCCGCTCGAGCGTGCCCGGGGTACCCCGGAAGTACTTCTGGGCGAGGATGTTGGTGGCGTTCAGGCTCCAGGTGGCCGGGACCTCCACGCCCCGCTGCTCGAAAGCCACCTCGCCGGTGCGGTAGTCGGTGATGCGGGCGTCACGCCGCTCCCAGACCACCTCGTCGTAGGGATGCACGCCCTCGGACGTGAAATGCCGACGGATCCCTATGGCGGTCCGTTGCGGTGCGATGGCCACGTTCCCCACCCCTTCCTTCCCGATGAGCCTAGGTGCCGGGTGGGCAGCCAGGGCCTGAATGTCGGACCCCAGACCACAAGATGTTGTGGTCATCCCGTCACCCACCACAAGATGCGGGGGCTATTACAGCACTGTAGTTACGGGGCTGTCAACGGAAGCTCCGAGGCGTCGGCCCTGGTGGCGGGCCGTTCGCGATGGTTCGCATTCGTGCGGCCCTTCACGTGCGCCGGCCGGCCGGGAGGCGCGTCCCGGCCTGGCTAGGGTGCGGCGCCGATGGGTTGCGTGGTGGCGGTCGACGCCGGGACGACGGGTGTGCGGTCCCTCGTCGTCGACGAGGAGCGAGGCGTCGTCGACATCGCCTATCGGGAGCTGACCCAGCACTTCCCGCGCCCCGGGTGGGTCGAGCACGACGCCGAGGAGATCCGCTCCCACGTGGAGGCCACCCTGGTCGAGGTGGCCGGGCGCCAGCGAGAGGCCGGGCGCGCCGTGGCCGCCGTGGGCGTCACCAACCAGCGCGAGACGGTGGTGGCCTGGGACCGCCGCACCGGGCGCCCACGGCACCGGGCCCTCGTGTGGCAGGACCGCCGAACGGCCCCCACCACCGACCGGCTGCGCGCCGAGGGCCACGAGGATGTGCTCCGCCGCCGCACGGGCCTCGTGCTCGACCCGTACTTCTCCGCCACCAAGATGGCGTGGCTGCTCGCCGAGGGCGACGTGGCCGACGACGACGACCTCGTCCTCGGCACCGTTGACGCCTGGGTGGCGTGGAACCTGACCGGAGGACCGGAGGGCGGCGCCCTCGTGACCGATCCCTCCAACGCCAGCCGTACCCTCCTCTACGACATCAACCGGCGGGCCTGGGACGAGGAGCTGTGCCAGCTGTTCGGGGTGCCCCTGGGCGCCCTGCCCGAGCTGGCACCCACCTGCGGACGAGTCGGCACGCTGCGGGGCTCCTTCGCCGAGCCGGGCTCGCCCCTGGCCGGCGTCCCGGTGAGCGCGCTGGCCGGCGACCAGCAGTCGGCGCTGTTCGGCCAGGCGTGCTTCTCGCCCGGCATGGCCAAGGCCACCTACGGCACCGGGACCTTCGTGCTGCTCAACGCCGGCCCCGTGGCGCCCGACCCGGCGCCGGGACTGCTCACCACCGTGGCCTGGGACCTGGGCCGGCGCGGGACCGACGCCGCCTTCGCCTACGCGCTCGAGGGTGCCGTGTTCGTGACGGGTGCCGCCATCGGGTGGCTGCGCGACGGGGTGGGACTGGTCGACGAAGCAGCCGCCGTGGGACCGCTCGCCGCCTCGGTCCCGAGCACCGAGGGCGTCTACGTGGTCCCCGCCTTCACCGGCTTGGGCAGTCCCTGGTGGGATCCCTACGCCCGGGGCACCGTGGTGGGGCTCAGCCGCGGCCTGGGAAGGGCGCACCTGGCCCGGGCGGTGGTGGAGTCAATGGCCTACCAGGTGCGCGACGTGGCCGAGGCCATGAACCGGGCGGGCACCCCCCTGCAGACACTGCGCGTGGACGGCGGGGCCTCGGTCATGGACCTGCTCCTGCAGCTCCAGGCCGACCAGTTGCGCGTGCCCGTGCACCGATCGGCCAGCGCCGAGGCCACGGCGTCGGGC
>JBJKRZ010000111.1:0-7535 GCA_046704365.1 Acidimicrobiales bacterium
CTCGGGCACGGCGTCGAGGAGGCCGCCCCCGCCGCCCTGGCCGACCCGGAGTTCACGCCCAACTTCATCACCGTCTACAGCGCCTACGCCGACTGGTGCATCGAGGACACCGCCCGGCGCACGGGCAGGCCGGCCGAGGAGTCGGGCTTCGAGCCCGCCACCTGGGCACTGGCCCAGATGGCACGGGAGGTCACGCCCGGGCGCTACCTGCTCGCCGTGCAGGCGCTCTACGCACAGGCTCGGCGCATCCGTGCCTGGTGGGAGGTGGAGGGATGGGACCTCCTGCTCACCCCCACCATCCCCGAGCCGCCGCCGGTGCTCGGCCAGTTCGCCGCCACGCCCGACAACCCCTTGGCGCCCCTGCTGCGTTCGGCAGCCATCGTGCCCTTCACGGCGCCCTTCAACGTGACGGGCCAGCCCGCCGCCTCGCTGCCCCTGCACTGGAGCGAGGACGGCTTGCCCATCGGCGTGCAGCTGGTGGCCGCCTACGGGCGCGAGGACCTGCTGTTCGCTGTCTCGGCGCAGCTGGAGCAGGCGCTGCCCTGGGAGGGACGGCGCCCACCGCTGTGGGGCTGAGCTCCGCCTCGAGGCAGAGCCGCGCCAGAGCGGGCGACGGGAATCGAACCCGCGTTCTCAGCTTGGAAGGCTGATGTTCTGCCGCTGAACTACGCCCGCAGATCTCGCCAAGCTACCTCCAAGAGCCGTCAGGCGGCTGAGGAGGGGCACGTGGTGGTCTGGATGCCGGCCATGCCGATGGGCTGGTAGGGATCCGGGTCGGGGCCGCCCGCAAAGCGGTCGGAGATCCACCTGATCATGTCCGGCGCCGAGGGGCCGATGACGCCGGCATGGGATTGGCCCGGGTAGATCCAGCGCTCGAGGTCCTGGCCCAGGCCGCACAGGTGCTGGGCCAGCAGCTGCGTCGAGACGACCGGGATCTGCTCGTCGGCACCGCCCTGGATGATGAGGAGCGGCACGGGCGAGGCCGAGGGGAAGGTTCCTGGGTCGTTGGCGGCGATGAGTCGTTGCCAGGCGGGAACTTTCTGGGGGTTGGTCTTCAGGAGCTCTGAGAGCGGCACGGCATCGACCTTGGCGGCGATCGCCGCCGAGCAGCCCTGGTCGAGGACGGGCAGGAGGGCGATGGCCTTGGCGGTGAGGATATCGGTGAGCGGCGCTTTTTCGTTGCCGTAGGCGGCGTTGAACCCGCCGGCCACCATGAGCAGGTAGTAACGGAAGGGGCTCGTCTGCAAGGCGGCGTAGATGTCCCACAGCTGCGACGGCGGGGCCCCCGCCACCACGCCTTGGAGGTGCAGCTCGGGCGCGTAGCGGGGACCGATGTGCAGGGCGAACATGGCCGTCTGGCCACCCTCGGAATGGCCCCACACCACGTAGCGGTCTCCGGCATGGGCGGCTGGCAGCTGCCGGGCGGCCCGCACGATGTTGATGGTGTCCTGGGCGGCGGCCACACCGACGAGGTAGGGCATGAGGCCCGGGGTTCCTTCGCCCTGGTAGTCGGTGGCCGTGATCTCCCACCCGCGCTCGAGCATGGAGTTCACGAGCGGCACCGCCGACACCGGTTGCAGTGAGGGGGCGCAGATGTCGGCCATCCCGTTGGTGCCGTGCGCCCAGCTGACGACGGGGAATCCCCCCGTCGGGGGACTCCCGTCGGGTACGGCCACGAGCCCGGTCACGGCCACCGGCTTGCCGTTCACCGACTGCGAGACGTACATCACCCGGTAGAGGGTGCCCTTCACCCCCCGAGCGGCCACGCGCTCGTACTTCACCAGTTTGCCCGGGGTGCTCGGGAGTGGTTGGGGGACGGAGTAAAAGGCCGGCAGGCCCTTGGGCGCCGTTATGGCGCCGGCAGTCGTGCTCGCGCATCCGGCTGCCGCCGATGCCCCCACCATCACCGCCGCCAGCATCACCGTCCGGGCACCGCCCAGGCCCCGTGCACGCCCCCGCATGTCTCCCCCTGTTGCCGGCTCGGCCTCGGCCCGGCGTCGCTCACGCTATCCGGGGCGCTCGGATGCCTGGTGGTGGTTGGTCGGCGGTCGGGGAGGTCGGGGAGGTCGGGGAGGCGGGATTTGAACCCGCGACCTCCTGCTCCCAAAGCAGGTGCGCTGCCAGGCTGCGCTACTCCCCGGTTCTGAGTGTCACGATGACTCGGTGAGTTCCTGACCAGGACGAACACGGACCAGATGGCGTCGACTGGTCCGCTCCTTCCAGTGGTCGATCCTCCCCGGATGACCGGGGATTGCAGGACTTTCTGGGAGTCGTTTTTAGAACTGCCCCAGCCTAGGCCGCTGTGCGCTGTCAGGCGACAACCGGCGGGACCCGCTCTGCGAGCGCTTTTGGAAGGTGGAGGGTCCGGCGGGTCCAGCCGACGCCGACGCTCGAGCAGTCGCTGGTGGTGCGCTCGGTCCTGCGGGCCACCACGAGCTCTAGGTAGCGTGCCCGGCTTTACCAATCGGTCGGGGGCGCGTTTTGGGTGTTGCGCCCGAACCGAGGACGCTGCTGGCCAGCTCTCCGGTACAGTCTCCCGTGCAGGCTCCGTCCGACCGGGCCCTCGGCCCGGACGTTGGGTGGTGGGCTCTATGGGCATCGGCGGGCGCTCTTTCGGTGTGCTGCAGTTACCGATGGTGAGGGGCGCCAACGGGCGTGTGGCACCAGGCGGCGGCGCGTTGGCGCGGAAGTTGGGTCTGCTGGGTGTCCTCGTAGCGGCGACGTGCGTGGCGGTGGCGAGCTCGGCGCCAAAGGCCGCCGCCAGCCCCAGCGGGTCGTGGTCGATCGTCTCCACCCCCAGCACGCCCGAGGGGGCCCTCAGGGCTGTGTCGTGTACCGGGCCCTCGACATGCACTGCAGTTGGGACCTCCAACAACGGTTCGGTCCTGACACTTGTCGAGACAGACACTGGTGGGACTTGGACCAGCGTCCCTAGCCCAAACGTGTCTGGCTCCAACGACTCGAGCCTCAAAAGCGTGTCGTGCACGGCCTCCTCGATCTGTACAGCAGTGGGCGAATACGCCGACAGCTCGGGAGCCGCACAAACCCTGGCGGAGACGGAGATTGGTGGTGGGTGGACGATCGTCCCCAGCCCCGACGTCTCTGGCGGCCAGAACGACCTTCAAAGCGTGTCGTGCACAGGGCCCTCGACGTGCACGGCAGTGGGTGTCTTCTCGAGCCAGAGCACCCAGCAAGCCCTAGTGGAGACCGAAAACGGCGGCACCTGGACGATTGTCTCCACCCCAAGGGTGCCTGGCTTCAGCCTCCTCAACAGTGTGTCGTGCACAGGGCCTTCGACCTGTACCGCCGTCGGGTCGCTTCAGAGCTCGGGAACCAACGTCCAGACCCTGGTGGAGACCGAAAATGGCGGGATCTGGTCCATCGCCACCAGCCCCAACCCTGCTGGCTACGAGAACATTCTCAATGGCGTGTCGTGCACGGCGCCGGCGACGTGCACCGCCGTTTGCCTCTACTACCACAACACCCCGGGCGTCGATCAGGAGTTGGTGGAGACCGAGAACGCGGGGAGCTGGTCGGTCGTCTCGATCCCCGACATCTTTACCGGCTTCGAAGGCGTCTCCTGCGCTGGCCCCACGAGTTGCACCGCGGTCGGCTCTTTCGGATCGCAGACGTTGGCGGCGACCGAGACAGCGGGAACCTGGGCGCTCTCTCCCAGCCGCAGCGTCTCCAACTGGGAGAACTTCTTTGATGGTGTGTCGTGCACGGCGCCGTCGACCTGCACCGCCGTTGGCTCCTACGGCACGGCCTCGGTCCTCGAACAGGCCCTGGTGGAGACCGAGAGCGCAAAGGGGGCGGTGCCCAGTCCACCGATCGTTGCCGTGGCGGCCGTTCCGAGCACTGGCGGATATGTCCAGGTGGCCGCTGACGGGACCATCTTTCCGTTCCATGCCGTGTTCTGGGGTTCGATGAGCGGCGTCGACCTCGACCAGCCCGTGGTGGCCATGGCCTCCACCCAGGACGGCTCCGGCTACTGGCTCGTCGCCGCCGACGGCGGGGTCTTCGCGCTCGGGTATGCGAATTTCTACGGTTCCATGGTTGGCAGGGCGCTCGATGCTCCGGTCGTTGCCATGGCGCCCACCGCTGGTGGCGGTGGCTACTGGCTCGTCGGCGCCGATGGCGGGGTCTTCGCCTTCGGCGATGCGAATTTCTACGGTTCCATGGTTGGCAGGGCGCTCGATGCTCCGGTCGTTGCCATGGCGCCCACCCCTGATGGCGGTGGCTACTGGCTCGTCGCCGCCGACGGCGGGGTCTTCGCCTTCGGCGATGCGAGTTTCTACGGCTCCATGGCCGCCAAGGCGCTCAACGCCCCGGTCGTTGCTATGGCCGGCGACCCGGCGACCGGTGGCTACTGGCTCGTGGCCGGCGACGGCGGGGTCTTCTCCTTCCACGCCCCCTTCTACGGCTCCATGGCCGCTAAGGCGCTCAACGCCCCGGTCGTTGCTATGGCGCCCGCCCCCGATGACGGGGGGTACTGGCTCATGGCCGGCGACGGCGGGATCTTCGCCTTCGGTGACGCGCCGTTCTACGGCTCTGTGGGATGAACGGGCTCGTGTTCGCTGATGGGGCGGGCACTCGAGATTGACTCAAGGCAACTTGACGCAATAAGAGGGTCATCAGCTGTCCGTGCCGGCGCACAGAGCGGGGGCGACGCCAAGCTCCCTCGGCGGTGGCGGGCCCGAGTGACGGCTTCGCCAAGGCGGCGACGATGTGGGCTTCGCGCTGCCAGGCTGCGCTACTCCCCGGAGGACCGGGAACCCCGACGGCATCCGGGCGAGCCCGCAACCGCTGCGCACCCGCCTGACCCCCGGGACCGGTCAGCCGAACACGAATTTAGAAGGTGTGGGCGCAGCAGACCTGCCGTGCCGGCTGAGGCGTCGCCGGAGGGGCCTCGGGGCCGGGGCGTGCGCCTAATCCGATTCTGATCCATCTGTCGTCGCGGACCGGGACTTTCGACTCTGCACGGCCCGACCCCGCTCGTCGGACACTGGCTCCAGGGCGAGGAGGTGTGCGGTGATTGCTCTCGATGTGCTCCTGGTGGCCAACTTGGTGCTCTTCGCCGTCTACGCCCTGCGCCCGCGCCGACCGGCCAGGGCGCGCCTGGACGACCTGCTCGCCACCGTGCAGCGCCCGGCCGACGCCGCTGGCGCCGATTCCGCTGACGCCCAGGGGCGCCAGGGTCAGCCCGGTGACGTCGAGCCCGATTCGGGGAGCGCCGTCATCATCGCCTTTCCGAGCGCCGAGGAGCTGGACCGGCGCCGGGCCCGGGCCCTCCACCCCTCGGGCGGGGCTCTCGGCGCCGGCTACGGATGTGGACGCCACCCCTCCCTCGGCTCCGCGTCGGTGCCCCACCCCTCGGTGGGCCACTCGTAGTCAGTCGGCTACTCGAAGCACGGCCGCTCCCACCAGGCGGTCATGGGCGAGGTCCGACAGGGCGACCTGCGCCTCCTCGAGCGGGTAGGTGGTCGTCGTGGCCGTGACGCCCAGGCGAGCGGCCAGGGCCAGGAACTCCTCCCCGTCGGCGCGTGTGTTGGCTGTCACCGAGCGCAGCTCGCGTTCGGAGAACAGGTGCGCCTGGTAGTCGAGCTCCGGCACGTCGCTCAGGTGGATCCCGGCCACGGCCAGCACCCCGCCCTTGTCGAGGGCGGCCATGGCCGGCGGCACGAGGTTGCCCACGGGGGCGAACAGGATGGCCCCGTCCAGCGGGGCCGGGGGTGGGTCGTAAGCAGCGCCCACCCAGTGAGCGCCCAGCTCCGTGGCCAGCTGGCGGGCCTCGGAGGAGCGCGTCATCACGTACAGCTCGGCCCCCTGGGCCAGCGCCAGCTGGGCGGTGAGGTGGGCCGATCCTCCGAAGCCGTATATCCCGAGGCGCCCGCCGGGGCGCAGCCCCGTGCGCTTGAGCGCCCGGTAGCCGATGATGCCGGCGCACAGCAGGGGCGCGGCGCCTTCGTCGCTCAGGCCCTCGGGGAGCCGGTAGGCGAAGGCCTCGTCCACGACGACGTGCTCGGCATAGCCACCGTCGAGGTCCCATCCGGTGAAGACGGCGGACTCGCACAGGTTCTCGTTGCCGCGCCGGCAGAAGCGGCACACGCCGTCGGTGCCGGCCAGCCAGGCCACGCCCACGCGTTCGCCCACCGCGAAGCGCGCTGCCCCCCGGCCGAGCACGTCGACCCGTCCCACCACCTCGTGACCGGGGACCACCGAGGGCCGGTGGACCGGGAGGTCGCCCTCGGCCACGTGCAGGTCGGTGCGGCACACCCCGCACACCGATACCCGGAGGCGGACCTGGCCCGGCCCCGGCTCCGGATCGGGACGCTGCACCAGGGCGAGCGGCCCGGTGTCGATGGGCCTCGGCGCCCGCAGCTCCCAGGCTCTCATGTGCCCATGGTCGCGCTCCTCAGGCGGCCGCCACGGGGCTGAGGACAGGGACGAGCAGCACCGGGACCCGGGCCGCGCCCAGCACGTCGAGCACGGCCGCCCCGTAGGCGCCGCGTGTCTGGCGCGACCACACGAGGACCACGAGGTCGCTCTGGGTCTCGGCCGCCTGCTGGAGCACGTGACGCCCGATGGGCCTCGTCTGCAGCCGCTCTCGCCGCCCCGGCTCGCCGTGCTCCCCGACCCCGTTCCAGCCGTCGTCGCGCCCGGGGCCGTCGGCGATGTGCAGCGACGTGGCCACGGTCTGCGGCCCGGTGAGACCCGCCAGGGCCGAGGCGGCGGCCATGGCCGTCCTGCTCGTGCCGTCGAGAGCGCTCAGCACCCGCGAAGGCCCGGACCACTGGCCGAGCGACGGGGGCACGAGCAGCAGCGGGCAGCTCACCCGGCGGGCCACCGCCATGGCGGTACCCGCAGCACGGCGCCCTCCGGGACGCCGCTGTCGTTGGCGGGCGCCGAGAACGGTCATGAGCGCGCCCGGCGCCTGCGCCAGTGCCGACAGCACCGTCTCGGGGCGTCCCACGACCTCCTCGGTCTCCCCCCTGGCCACCTGGGCCAGGGCACTGCGCCGAGCCTCCCCACGCAGTCCGGGGCCGGGGGCCACGTGGACGAAGTGCACCGGCACGCCGAGGCGGCCGGCCACGACGCCGGCCACCTGGCGCACAGCGCCCTCACCCGGCGGGCCGTCGAGACCGGCCAGCACGTAGCTGCCCTGTTCTCGCACGTCTTTAGTCGACCGCGTCGCCCGGTGCCCTGGGCAGGGGCGAAGGTCATGGCGGCGCGGTGCCGAGAGTCCCCCGGTCGCCTCCTCCGAGCCAGATAGCGTCAAGCGGTGCCGCGAGCCGCCGTGTGGGACCTGGGGAGCAGTTCGTTCCAGGTCCTCGTGTGCGACCGGCGCGGGTGCGGCCTGGAGCCCGTCCTGCGCCGCCGGGCCGCGCTCAACCTGGGCATGTCGGTGGGATCGAGCGGGTCCATCCCCGCCGAGCGCGTGGCGGCGTCGGTGTCGGCCGCCAAGCGCCTGCGTCGCGCCCTGGACGACGTCCGCCCCGACCTGGTGGTGGCCCTGGCCACCGCCAGGTCGGGGC
>JBJKRZ010000112.1:0-16516 GCA_046704365.1 Acidimicrobiales bacterium
ACGGATCGTTGTCATCACAGGCAACGGACGAATGCACCCGGCCACATGGGCGTCGTCGACCAGAGGCTCTTGTTCGTCGTTGGAATGTCAGCGCATGGGTGAAGCCATCTGCGGCTGCGCCGGCCGCGGGAGGTGAGTCAAGTGGGCGCCAAGGAGAGGGCGCGGAGGTTGTCGAGCGCCGAGGCGAACGACAGACGCCATGGCCAGCGCGTCGGTGCGCGCAGGACCGGCGTCCCCGAGCGGTTCACCAGACGCCCCGGCATCGAGATGAAGCGTGTGCGGATGGTTCGTGCGATGGCGGGGCGGTGGTCGGCGTCGTCGTCGAGGTCGCCCAGGATCTGGGTCCAGCGGATGAGGTTGTGGGCGAGGACGGCGCAGACCAGCCAGGCGCCGTTGGCCCAGAAGTTCCCCGACGGGCAGTGCTCGAGGCCCGCGCCCTCTTTCAGGTCTCGAATGTCGAGCTCGACCACGGCGTGCTGACGGTGGAAGGCGTCGAGCTCGACGGCCGATCCGGGCAGATCGGTGAGGAAGGCGAAGTGGCGCCAGTCGGGCCACAAGGTGGCCTGTTCCCCGATGAGCCGGGTGCGGCGGACGACGAGGCGCTGGCCCTTGTAGGTCGTCTCGGCCACCTGAGCTTCGCCGTCGTCGGTGTAGTCGATTCCGACCCAGGCATCCTCGGCAACGAAGGAGACGGCCCCGGAAATGGCCTTGTTCGCGGTGCGGACGGCCATCGTGTAGGACACGCCGAGACGCCTCATCGTGGCCATGGTCTCCTTTGACCAGAACCCCGAGTCCATGCGCAGGATGATCTGGCCGGTGGCTCCGGCCCGGCGCAGACGGGCGACGAGCTCCTCGACGAAGCGCTTGGCCCCTCGCTGGGTATTGGCCGAGCCCTTGCGCATCCGGGCATGCAGCACCTCGCCGGTGTCTGCCCGGGTGGCCAGGATCGGGTGGTAGCCGAGGGCCTTGGTGTATCCGTAGGCAGCACCGACCTTCTTCTTGCCGCTCACCTCGCAGATCGTGGAGTCGAGGTCGACCACGAGGCGCGCCGGCAAGCTCATGAGCGCCCAGGCGCGGCGCAGGGCCTCGCCGAGCACCACGTCGAGCTGGCGGAGATGCCCGAAGGTGAAGCCTCGCAGGAAGGTGCCGAGGGTGGAGGGTGCCATGACCCGATGCTCGAGCACCTGATCGGTCGCCCCTGCCCGCAGGACATCGGCGTGGTCGATGTGGGTGGCCCCGGCCACCATGGCGTGCACAAGGGTCAGTACCTTGCGGCCGGGCTGGAAGCCGCCGCGCTTCGAGGGGATGCGCACAGCGGTGTTCACCAGGGCTTCGAGGCCGAGCTTCCTCACCACTGTGGCCGCCAGCAACAGCCCGGCATTGGCGACGAGGTTGCCCTCGTCGAAGGTCACTTGAATCCGGTCGATGCCGCGCGATACTGGCTTCACTGAAAGTGCCTCCCGTGGTCGGGGTGATGACAACGTCGAACACCGTCATTCTCCCAGCCCAGGAGGCGCTTTCCGCGAATACGCGAGCTTCAATTCAGGTCGTTACGCGGTGGATCGAGGCTAAGACTTCATTCGTGGCTGCAAGCCTTGTGTTATACACCATCGATCAAACTGCGGATCGGCGAGAATGGGAGAGCCCCGCAAGGAGACTCGTCGACCAAGGAACCGAGACATCGCGTTCAGGGAAAGCATGAAACACGCGAGGCCGATGAGTGCTGTACCGGCGAACGCTGAGATCAAGACCATGCCGAGGATCGTAAGCGTAGTGGAGCTATTCGTCGCACCCACCGCGATACTCGCGAGACCTATTAGAAATGCAATGCCCCCATAGATCCCGGGCCCAGACCGGGAGAACCACTGCAGCTGCGCGGCTCTCTTGCCGACTCTCGGGGCCCACTTCTCGACGTAGGGGCCAGGCCTAAGGGATACATCACCGCCTAGCGAGCGGTACATGGAGTTCCATACTTGATTGAGCGCCCCGAGAAGGCGTTTGCGATATCTAGCAGCGTCGCGAACCCGCCAGTTCCTACGGCCCACGCCCCGACCGCGACCACCGCAGCTTCGGGCAAAACCAGAACCGCCAAGCCTCCCAGCGCACCCGACATACCGAATCCTGCTCCAGCGCAGGCGGCAGCATCATGGAAATCGCTGCTGATACAGGGACCTGCGTCTAGGGCTGCTGCCCCGGCACCAAGAGCAGATGAGGTGAGGCCGAGTGCGATTCCCTCTCCTGCGGCAGCGCCGGCTTCTACTAATGCGCCGACCCCGGTCGCGGCGGCGGCGACCCCGAGGACGATTCCCGCCGCCTCGGCTGGATGATGGACAACCCAGTGGGCGGCATTGGTGAATGTGCAAAGGCCCCAACAGAAGAGTCCGCTCGGGTCCACGTTATTGACAGGGTCATCGCCAACGTATTGGTAGGGCTGTCCAGTCAAACTGAGCGCAGGGTCAACCGACAGGAACAACTTCTCCAGGGACGTATCGCAACGTGTCAGGATCGCTCTGCTTTCGCCAACACTTCCGGCGACATCAATCGGGAGGCTCCAAGGATCTCGAGGCCAAGGAGATGATCGTCCGGTGAGAATAGGAGGATAATCGCGCCACCTTCGATTGCCACATCGCAGACCTCAGATCGTGGTGCTCCTCCCGGAGGTATGTCTCGGTCGAGAAAGACAAATGCTGCGTCAGCAGTGGGATCAAACTTGATCTTCATGGCAAACCCGTCCAGCCGTAGTTCTGGGCGAGGCGCTGAATGGAGCTTGCCGGCCAGTTCGTATGCGCGGTGATGATGCCGTTCTGACCTTCGACGATGAAGTCGTAACGCCCGGGTGCCGTTTCATTGAGGTAGACGGTTGCGCCATCGGCCTGTTGAAGGACCACCCCGGCCTTCGTCGCTGCGACGCTTTCTTCAGTGAAGCCTGCTTGGGCGAGGCGCTCCGCTCCGTGGGCGGTGGCTTGCTCTCCAGCGTAGGTTCCCGCTTCTTCCGCCCCTGCCCCTTCGCCACCGGCGAGACCTGCTTCTATGAGCCCGGTCCAATTGCCGATGTCGGAGGAGATACCGAGTAAACCTCCGCAGTAGGGCGCCGAAATGTGAACGTTGCCCAGCGTGGCGGTAGATACGGCGAAGTTGCCCAGCCCGGCGGCGAAGTTGGCCAGACCCTTGAGCGCATTGCCCGGATGGAACCCAAGACAGATACCGAACAGACAAGGGCCGAGGCCGGTCGGATCGGTCTCGTTGACGGGGTCGTCGTACGAGTATTGGTAGGCCTGCCCAGTCACACCCACGAGCGGATCAACCGACAGGAACTGCCCCGTGCTCGGGTCGTAGTAGCGGTAGAGGCACAGGAAGCCAGATGCGGCATTCGCGTAAACGTCGGCGAAGGAGAAGGCGACGCCAGCCAAGACGTTCGGGGAGAAGTCATATGCGTAGGTCGCAACCATCCGGCGTCGATCGGCCGTCGTACTGCTGCTCATGATCCCTCGCAACGCCTCCAGCTGATCCGTCAGACTTTAGTGCGGCGTGTCCGGAGAAGACGAGTGCCGGTGCGTATGGTCCGGGACGTGGGGGAGCCAGCCTGCCCACCCGGGATCGTCACTTTGCACGATCTCTGGAGGAGGTACGGCCGGGTCGTCGAAATACGGCTCAGTGGTGAGAGGCGAAGGTCGAGGTCGGCTCGGATCCAGGGCACAAGCGATCGGAGGCCCGTCCTGGCGGAAAACAACCACGGGCCGCGCCGACTCAGTCAGTCGGCCCACCCGACGCCGTAGAAGGGATGCGGGGCGCTTCGTTGATTGGGGTGAGGGACGGCGGACGCGTCCCACGAAATTTCGCCCACGTTCAGAAACCGTCGGCCGTCCCTCAGTGCCTTCGCCTGGAAACTTGTCGCCGGCCCCCGACAGACCGTCGGGTTCCCAACGGTCGTGACCGTCGGCCTTTCTCCGCTCGCGTCCCTCACGGTGTCCCTCAAACGGCTCCAAAACCGGCGGACGGGACCGGACAACACCGGACGACCCCGGACGACCGCCGCGGGAAGGCCGCACGTGGTGCGACGTGTACGGACGACCTCGGACGCCAATGAACGAACGACGATGCCCTCGAAAACCGTTGTGGTCGCAAGGCCACCGTGGGTTCGAATCCCACCTCCTCCGCGCCAGATCACCTGGCATGTCACAAGCTGCTCGAGGACGACACCGGGCGGCTTGTGACGAGCGCCATGGTGGTGGCCGACCTCGTGCGCTCCTATGCCGACCTGCGCCTGGGCGGCACCGACGCCTCCTGGTAGCCCTGGCCGAGCGCCTGGGGATCACCACCGTCGCCACACTCGACCCCACCAAGCGAGCTACATCCCACCTCTCTGAACAGGACTTCCTTCTCCGGGTCGAAGGTCGGCAATACCGGGTATACTCACGCCATGGCCAAGGTGATGGTGTCGCTGCCCGACGACCTCCTGCGAGCCGTCGACATCGAGGCGGACCGCCGCGGCACCACGAGAAGCGGGTTGTTGCGGGAACTGGCCGAAGAGACCTTGCGCCGACGGAGCCACTCCCGCGCCGAACGCATGCGAGACATCGACGATATTTCGAGCGCTGAGGGCCACGGTGGCCACGTAGCCGAGCGTGTCAAGTCGACGCGTCCCGAACCTTGAACCTCTGGCTGCTCGATGCCAGCGTCCTCTTGGCCAGCGAAGACGTCGACGATGAGCACCATCACGACGCACGACGGCTACTGAGGGGCAACGATCCTCTGGCCACGCTCGACCTCGCCTTCTACGAGGTGGCCAACGTCGCGCTGCGGGCCTGGCATGACCTTCCAGCCGCTCAGAGGTTGAGGCAACGTCTCGAAGCCGTGTCCCACGACGGCGGGATCGTGCGAGCCGACACGCCACTGCTCGTTGCCGCTACCTCGTTGGCCGACCAGCACGGAATCTCCGTGTACGACGCTGCGTACGTTGCTGCGGCTCGTCAAGCCCAGGCCCAACTCGTGAGCTGCGATGTGCAAGACCTCGTCTCGCGAGGACTCGCACATCTCCCCGCCGGCAGTCTCTCGAAGGAGTAGAGGAACTCCTCGCAGTTCACGCCGCCAGGGCTTTCGGCCGCCGGGTCGGAGCGGCCGGATCTTTGATTGCCTCGCGGAGCCAGGGCCGGGTGGCGAGGCAACCTCTGAGAGTTGGTGACCGGCGGCCGCCGCCGCAGGCCGCACGACTGAGAAACCTCCAACCGTGCAAGCCCGATCGAAGGCGCTTGAAAAATTGAGGACCGAAGTGGACCATTGCCCCTAGCCCTCCGATGCCTCCCAGTGCACTGTGGCTTCGACTCGCACTTCTCGGGAGGACAGTTGGTGAAGCAGACGGGAGAAAGCCACGGTAGGAAGCGTCGCCGGAGGGTGGGCCTTGCTCTGGCTGCGGGCGCCACGACCCTTGAAGCCGCTGTCGTAGCCAAGCGGCGCGGCTCCTTCGTCGCCATGAACACCATCGTGCGGTGCCGTGATGGCCACCTGTTCACCACTCTTTGGGTACCCGGTGCCTCTCTCAAGGCTGTCCGCCTCGGCTGGTGGAGGTTCCAGCGGTGTCCAGTCGGTCATCACTGGAGCCTGGTCACCCCGGTCGACGTCTCGACCCTCGGCGAAGAAGAGAAAGCTCTGGCGGCACGATCGCCCGACATACGGGTACCGTGACCTCAGGCTCGGCCCGAGAGCCGGCCGACGACCCGCTCACGATCGAACCTCAGCCGTCGTCCGTCCTCGTAGAGGCGAGGAGGCTGCGTGTCCACCGACCGATCGTGTCGAAGGCACCTTTGGCAGCCGGGAACTCCATGTTCAGAAAGCCATGAGGCTGATCGGGATAGCACACCTCTGCGACATCGACCCCAGCTTGCCGAAGCCTCTGGACATAAGCGCGGCCTTCGTCGCGAAGCGGGTCACAACCACCGAGGATGACGAGTGCCGGGGGGAGACCCTCGAGGGAACGAGCGTGCAACGGAACGGCGAACGGATCCCGGTCGATGTCTCGACCACCGCTATAGGACGCCCAGAACCACTCGGACATTCTCTCTGAAACGACGAGTCCGTAGAACTCCTTCCTCGACGGATGGGGTGAATGGTGGGTGTCGAGCACGGGATAGACGAGGATCTGGCCAAGCGGCTTCAGGTCGTCCCCAGCGTCGCGCAGCCGCAAGGCTACGGCGGCCGCCAGGTTGCCTCCCGCGCTCTCCCCCGCCAGTACCACAGCTCCGCCAGGCACCCCATGGCTCGGGGCGCTGGCCAGTGCCCAGCGCGTGATGGCCTCACAATCATCGAGGCCCGCTGGATAAGGGTGCTCCGGGGCCAACCGATACTCGACCGAGATCACGACGGCACCGGTGGCGTGAGCGATCTCCCGGGCCACGTTGTCCATGAGAGCCACGCTGCCGATGCACCATCCTCCCCCGTGGAAGTACACGATGAGACCCGTGACCTCGTGCGCGGGTTCGTACCATCGCACCGGCACTCCCGATATGACCTCGTCGTGGACGTGTGCGATCTCACGATTGACGGGAATGTCGAACGAGCCCCGGGCGAGAGCCACGAACTCCGGCGAGACGTCGTCGACGACCACAGGGTTCGCTTCGAGCCACTCTGCGACCCACGGGTCGAGAACGCCTTCGGATGCCACTACACCTCCCTCGACTCGGCGAAGAAGCAACTTTGCTGTGCTTACGATCACAGAGCCTCGGGAGAACCACAAGTCTGACCACTGACATCGGGGAACCGAGGTGCACCCTGCGCGGCGCGGCGCCGACGACGGCTGCCTGTCGGCTTACGGGCACGGTGGCAGCACCGTTGGCGGCCGGAAGTCGGGCCCGACTCATGACGTTGGTCCCTTCTTGTTGCGCGGAACGCGGCGCACGGTTGTTGGGAGACAGGATTGTGAAGGAGGGGGGCCATGCGCGCCGTGACGAGTTGGGTCGCGGGCCGGGACGGGACGGTGAAGACAGCTTTCTCCCGCTTGTCGGCCTCGGTGATGTCGGTACTGGGGGTGGCGCTCATCGCCGCCGCCCTCGTCGGGATGAGCGGGGCCTCGGCCGCTTCCGGAAGTGCAGTGGCCAATCCGACCCCGCCGGCGGCTTCGGGCTGGCCCACCAACTGCACCGAGAGCACGTTCCTGAACGTCACCAACGTGACGGGTCAGCCTGGCCAGACCGTGGAGGTCGGGACTTACAGCGACGAGACGCCCATCAACACCAACCCCTACACCGGGACGAGCAAGAACGGCATCGTCCCACCCAACAACACCTACGCACCCCAATGGGGCGTGGTCACCAATGGTGTCTGGGCAGATGAGTCGGCGTCGGCCATCGGCTTCACGGCCGGCACGAAGACGAGCCCGATCTCCGTGACCATCCCCACGACCCTCACCTCGAGCAGCACGGGCTGGGTGCTCGTGTGGGACAGCGACCAGAACAAGTCCGGTGGTGACTGTGGCATCGCCTCGTTCTCCATCACCATCCCCGCTGTTCCGTCGGTGTCGGTCGCCAAGTCGGGGCCGTCCACGGGCAGCGCCAACGGCACGGGCACCTACACCCTGGTCGCCACGAACAGCGGGACGGGGCCCGCCACCAACGTGACGGTCACCGACAGCCTGCCGGTGGGCGAGACCTTCGTCTCCTCGTCGCCGTCCATCTGTAGCGCCGCCACCGGCGGGACGGCAGTGGCGGGAACCGGCCCGGGCAACAGCCAGAACCTCACGTGCACCATCGCCAGCCTGGCGGCGGGCACGAGCACTTCGTTCACGGTCACCGTGCGGTACGCAGCCGACGTCTCGGGCACGCTCACCGACTGCGCTACGGTCGCCGGGCAGGCGACGCCATCGTGCGCGCCCACCGTCTTCCAGGGCATCGCCGGCCACATCGCTTTGTGCTCGGCCGGGTTGCCCACGACGACCGAGGTGCCCGGCGGCACCTTGTCGGCCACCGGGCCCCAGACGATCACCTCGACCCCCAACCCGCTCGCCGTGTCGGGGGTCGGCTCCGGCACCTACACAATGAGCGCCACCGCACCGTCGGGGTACCAATTCAGCGCCTGTGGCGGCTCGGCCACCATCGGCTCGCCGCCCACGACGGCCACCGAATCGGTCACCGTGCCCAGCGGGGGGACCGGTACGGGCGTCTTCTACGTGGTGCCCGTCTCACCGGCGCCGCCCCTCGTGACCTTGAGCGTCGCCAAGACCAACGATGCCGACGGCTCGGGCACCTACTCCCAGACCGAGACGGCCCCGACAGCCGGTGCCCCGGTCCCCTTCAGGGTAGTGGTCACCAACACCTCGACGGTGCCAGTCACGATCACCTCGCTCACCGACTCATGGCCGCAGAAATCTCCCTTCTCCCCCGCGTGCGCTGCGGCTCTGGTGGGCACCACCCTGGCGCCCGGAGCCTCGGGGCAGTGCGATTTCTCAGAACCCTCCTACGCGCCGGCCGCCGGCACCTCGCTCACCGACACCGTGTCCGTGAGCGGGTGCCAGCAGAACACGGCCAACTGCACGTCGGGAACAGCCACCTCGACAGTGGCCACCCCACCGCCCACCGCACCGTCTTCGCTGTCGTTGCGGGTCACCAAGACCAACGATGCCGACGGCTCGGGCACCTACTCCCAGACCGAGACGGCCAAGGCGGTCGGTGAAGACGTGCCCTTCCGCCTGTCCGTCACCAACACGTCCTCGGTGCCCATCGTCCTCACCGGCATCACCGATGCCTGGCCCGGTGGTACCCCGTTCTCACCCTCGTGCGCCAATGTGCTGGAAGCCACTGCCCTGGCGGCGGGCGCCTCGGTGACCTGCGACTTCACGGTGGCCAACTACGCGCTCGCCACGAGCGCGCTCACCGACACGGCGACGATCACCGGATGCGAGAGTGGCGTGACAACCAACTGCGGCTCGTGGACGGCCACCTCCACAGTGGACCCGCCGCCAACCGTCACTCCAGCGGCGGCGCCGACCGCTGCGCAGACCACGGGGCCGGCCACCGCCGCCTCGAGCGGGGAACTGGCCTTTACGGGGCCGACGGCCAAACTGCAACTCATGCTCGTGGTCGGCACGTCCCTGGCATCGGCGGGGTTCTTCCTGCTTTGGCTCGTGCGTCCTCGCCGTAGGGCCGTAGAGCCGTAGGGGCCCCGAGCCTGGTAGCCCTGGCACGAGCGACGCCTCGACCCTGACGCCCGAGGCACCCTGAGCCCACTGCTGACGGGGCTCCGGCGTCCTCGGGGCTTCTCAAAGGGGCCCCACACCTGTCATCCTCAAAGGATGGGGGAGCGCCGGGAGATCACCGCGTTGCTGGAGGACGCCAAGGAAGGCCACGAATGGGCCCTCACCGCGCTCTACCACGAATTGCAGCCTGGGCTGCTCGGATTCCTTTACGGCCTGGCGCCCAGCGAAGCCGAGGACTTGGCCGCGGAAACCTGGATCGACGCCGCCCGCCTTCTGGCCGACTTCGAGGGGAGCGGCGACGACTTCCGCGGGCTGCTGTTCACGATCGCCCGGCGCCGGGCCATCGACCATGGCCGCAAGCGCCGGAGGCGGCGCACCGAACCCACCGATTTCGACGAGCTCGTCGCTTTTGTGGACCGGGCGCCCGACGTGGGTGAGGTGGTGGCCGAGCTCGACACATCCCGGCGGGCCGTCAGGCGGATCTTCGCCCTCCTGCCCAAGGCGCAGGCCGAGGTGGTCGTGCTGCGGGTGGTGGGCGGCCTGAGCGTGCCCGAGGTGGCGGAGATCGTGGGGCGGACCCCCTCGGCCGTGAGCGTCCTGCAGACGAGGGGCTTGCGCCGCCTGGCCACCCGGACCGGGAATCGTCCCAGGTGGGAGCGGGAACCCGACCCGCGCTAAGCGCCAACGGAGGACAGTTGGGGATGGGTAGAGAAAAAAGGAACCCGAAGAGAAGAGAAATGTGCAAGATCCCCGGGCCCTGGGGCGATGGATTGGATGACATGAGGCCGATTCGACTCGATCCCGAGACCGCCAACCGCCTGGCCGCCGGCGCGCTGTCCCCCGACGATGCCCCTCCGGGCTACGCCGGGGTCGCACAGCTGCTGAGCGAGGCCCGGTCGGCGAGCAGTGTCGGCAGTTCGGGCAAGGCCAGCGCCACCGTGGCCGCCATGCAGGCGGCCGTGGCCGGAGAGCTGGGTCGGCCGTCCGACATCCAAGGAAGGAAGATGCTCTCAAAAATTCTCACCGTCAAGGCCGCCGTGGCCGCCGGAGCCGTGCTCCTCGGAGCGGGCACCGCTGCGGCCGCCACAGGATCGCTGCCCTCCTCGGCACAGAGTGCCGTGCATGGCGCTCTGGCCAACCTCGACATCTCGGTGCCCAACGGGAACACCAACTCGAGCACCACCGACAGCGGGAAGTCGAGCTCGAGCGTCACGGCGAACGCCAACGCCCTGCCCGGTCTGTGCAACGCCGCCTCTCACAACGGCACCGACACGACCACGACATCCAACCCCAAGGGCACCAAGCCCAACAGCCACTCGGTGTTCGGATCGTTCAGCTCCTCGACCTGCACCGGCGTCTCTGCTCCGGGCAAGTCGAGCACAGCCGGCTCCGGCACCTCCGTCAGCACGGGCGGCGCCACGCCCGACAGCGGGTCGGGTACCGGCCAGGGTGGCAAGCCTTCTTCGGTGCCGCCGGGACCGCCCTCCGGAGTCTCGACACCCGCTTCTGTGAACACCTCCAACCAGGGCACCTCGGGCACCTCCGATAGCGGCGCCAGCTCCAGCGGGCTGGGGACGGCGTCGGGCAGCGGTAGCGGCGCCAGCTCCACCGGCAGCGGTGCTGCCTCGTCGGGCGCAGGGAACGGCGCCTCGCACTCCTAACCACGACCAAGGGCCGGCAACGGCCGCCAACGACGTCGGCCTGCGGCCCCTCGGTCAACGAGCACAGTGTGGCAGCGCCCCGGTAGCGATCTCCAAGCGGTCGCCACCGGGGCGCCGTCGCGTCCGGCGACGACCCGCCTGCTTGACGCCTGGCCCTCCCGTTTACCCGTGGGGCAGGTCGGGGGACAGCGGCGCCAAGGGGAAGTCGTTGCCGGTGAGCCAGTGCCGTCCCACGGCTCTGTGCCCCGACCATGCACGCGCCGCCCCGGCGTCGTCGGCCTGGCCCAGGCTGAGCGGCGTCACCGCCAGGCGTTCGGCCAGCGGCCGCAGCGAACCGAGGTCGAAGCCGTAGACCTCGGCCGCCGCCTCGCCGATCATGCGGCGCGTCTCGGCCACGGGCACGTCGTGGAAGGTCTTGGCCAGCCACTGGCGCGACTGGGGCCAGGTGCCCTCGGGATGGGGGAAGTCGTTCCCCCACAGCATGTTGTCGAGGCCGATCTCATAACGCATGGCGATCTCCCGCCTCTTGGTGTTCGAGGCGCCGATGAAGCAGTTGCGGTCGAACAGCTCGCTCGGGGGGGTGTCGATGCCAAGGGAGGCCAGCTTCTCGGCTCCCTTCTGTCCTAGGAAGAGACGGTCCCAGAACCACAGCAAATTGGGCACCCACCAGCAGCCCGCCTCGGTCACGCCGAAGCGCAGCCCGGGGAAGCGCTCGAACACACCGGACCACAGCATGAACCACAGCGGCCTGGCCGGCCACCACACCACTTCGGTGACGTAGATCCCGAGATGGTCGCCGTAGCTCTCCTTGTCCGCCGGCCCCGAGTGGGTCACGACGGGCATCTGCAGGTCCTGGCACAGCGCCCACACCGGGTCGTAGGCCTTCGAGTGGTAGGGCTCCTGGTGCATCCACATGGCGGGGATCATCACCGCCCCGAGCCCCGACTCCCGGGCCCGGCGGATCTCCGCCAGCACTTCGTCCTGGGGAGCGGTGATCTGGACGAGCGCCACGCCGCATCGGCGCTCGGGCGCCGCCGCGCACATCTCGGCCAGCCAGCGGTTGTGGGCCCGGGCCCCGGCCAGGCCCAGCTCAGGGTCGAGGTCGCCGGACAGCCCGAGACCGGTGCCGAAGGGCGCACAGGTGCGGCTCTCCACGGCGTCGGCATCGGGGAACACCACCTCGGCGCTGATGCCCTCGGCGTCCATCTCCTTGTCACGGCGCTCCGCGTCCCAGCCACCTTCGAGGCCTTCGGCGTGCTCCTCGAACCACTTCTTGGCGAACTCCTCGTCGGAGATGCGCCGCACGTCCTCGAGCGCCTTTGCCCGTCCGGCCAGGAACTCGTCGAAAGCAGGCCAGTACCTCTTCTCCAGGTAGGCCCGGTACTGCTCGGTGGGCAACCCGGCGTGGCTGTCGGCCGAGATCACCACATAGGCCGACTGGGACGAACGGGCCGAATGGGCCGCGGCATCACTGGCGCCCGTCATCGCTGGCTCCTTTGCTGGCTCTGCTCGCCCCCCCCGCTGCTCCCTCCCGCTGCTCGCCTCCCCGCCGGTCGCGCCTCCCGGCTTGGCTCCCGCAGCGCGCCCCCGGCCCCCGGGGACGACGTCGAGGTAAGCCGGGTCCCGGCGGGTCAACATCGACTCGGCTCGGGCCCGCACGGTGGCGTCGGTGTGCTCGGAGGGAGGGAGGATCCAGAACGTGGCGATGCGCAGGGCATCCACCACCTGGGCGGCCACCTCGGAAGGCTCGCTGTAGCGGGGCTCGATGCCCGAAGCGCGCATCTGGACCTCGAGGTCCTCCACGGTGACATAGGGCGTGCGCCGGGGCCGTGTCTTGGCGAAGCGCTCGGGCCGGGTTCGCCACGACTCGAACAATCCGGTGCGCAGCATGTGGGGGCCGGGGAAGAGCACCGAAGCACTTACCAGGTCCGTCACCGACTGCAACTGCGCGTACAGGCACTCGGTGAGGGTGACCACCGCCGCCTTGGTCACGGCGTACTGGGGCGTGTTGGGCAACGGGGCGATGCCGCCGTTTCCCGACGAGGTGTTCACCACGTGCCCCTCGTCCCCCTGGGCGAGCAGGGTGGGGACGAAGGTGTTGATGCCGTTGATCACGCCCCACAGGTTCACCGCCAGCGCCCACTGCCAGTCGCGCTCCTCGTGCTCCCACATGGGCCCCTCGGCACCGGCGCCGATACCGGCGTTGTTGCACACCACGTGCACGGCGCCGAAGCGCTCGATGGTGGCGTCGTGCAGCGCCTGGACCGAAGCTGCCTCGGCCACGTCGGTCACCACCCCGTGGGCCTCGACCCCTTGCGCCTCGAGCTCGGCCACCGCCTCCTCCAGCTTGTCGGGGCCGACGTCGGCGAGCACCACCCGCATGCCGGCGCCTCCGAGGGCCCGGCCCAGGGCGAGGCCGATGCCCCCTGCCCCCCCGGTGACCACCGCCACCCGGTCCTCGAGCCGCTGCACCGCCGTCCGCCCCTCAGTCCTTGCTACCGGCGGCGTTGCCGGCGCTCTTGCCGGCGCTCTTGCCGGCGCCGTTGCCGGCGCCATTGCCGGCGCTCTTGCCGGCGCCGCCGACCGGGGACAGGTCGTCATAGCGTTGATGGGCATAAGGAGCGACCCAGTCCGCCGGGAGGCGGTCCACCACTTCGCCCGTCTGCACGCTCGAGCGCTCGGCCAGCTCGATGGCGCGCACTTCGAGAACGGGGAGGTCGACCACCGGGTCGAAGCGCGATTCTCGGAGCACGACGTCGCCGAGCACGCTCCACTGGCGGCGGGTGTGCTCCCGGCGGCGCACGTGGACGAGCAGGGGGTCCCCGTCGAAGCCCTTGCCCGTGGGAGAGGGCAGGAACTTCAGGTAGAAGCTGCTGCGGACGCGCTCGGGCGCCGGGGTCACCTCGGCCTTCACCGTGCCCGTGACCTCGAGGAAGGTCACGCCCATACGGGTGAAGGCGCCCCGCACGGCACCTCCGGCGCCGGCACCCCAGGCCCCGGCCCCGGCCCCGGCACCTCCGGCACCGTGCTCGAGGACGACGTCGGCCAGCTTCTTGGGCTCGCCGAAGGTCTCGCGCCCACCCACGACCGCCTGCTCGGTGGTCATGGGCATGACGAGCGCGTAGTCGCCGGCGAGATCCTCGTGCACGGCGTGCACGGCGAAGGTGCCCGCCCCGAACACCCCGTAGCCGCGCCCCACGTCGACGGTGGCCACCGTCACCCGCACCAGCGGCTCCGGCGCCGGGCGCAGGGGTGGCGGGAGCACGGCGGCGACGGCCTCGGGATCTGTCCGGTAGGTGGCCACGAGCGTGGTGGCCCAGGTGTCCACCGAGGTGGCCTCCACCTCGCTGTTGGCCAGCTCGTCGAGCGGGCGGGCTCCGTAGCGGACTCGGGTCATGGGGTCCTCCTGGCGTAGCCGATCAGGGCCGGGCATTTCTCGGCGTCCTCGGGCAGCGAAGCGAGGGGGAGGGGGTCGTCCACCTCGGCCACGCTCGGTCCCACGCGGGCGGCGACGGGCGCCAGCGCGTCCATGTCGAAGCCGTAGAGCGCCGCCGCGTTCCCACCCACCATGGCCGCCACCTCCTCGGGCTCGACGCCGGCGAAGCTCGCCCGCAGGTGCTGGCGCGTGTAGGGGAAGCAACCCTCTTTGTGCGGGTAGTCGCAGCCCCACATGATCCGGTCCACACCCACGGCGTGGCGCAGGGCGACTTCGGGGGGGCGGATGAAGGAGGATCCGACGTGGCACTGGCGCGCCCAGTACTCACTCGGCTTGAGGCTGAGGCGCCCGGTGACCGCCGAGCCCCACTCCAGCTCCTGGGAGGCCGTGGCGCCGCCCATGCGGTCGAAGAAGTAGTCGAGACGGGCCAGCTCCTCGGGGAGCCAGGCCGTGCCCTGCTCGGTGAGCACCAGCTGCAGGCCGGGATGGCGCTCGAAGACGCCCGACACGAGCAGGTGGGTGAAGGCCCGGTGCGCCCACCAGGTGACCTCGAGCAGGAGCACCACCTTGTCCTCCGGCTCCTCGCCGACGACGGGAGCAGCGGACCCGCTGTGGTGGTTCACGGGCATCTGCAGCTCCTCGCAGGCCCGCCACAGCGGCTCGTAGTACCGCGGGTCGTAGAGCGGCGGGAGCCCCGAGCCCGGTGGGGCACCGGGGAGCAGCACGCCACCGATGAGCCCCGCCTCCTTGGCCCGGCGCATCTCGGCGACCGATGCGTCGAGGTCGTGGAGCACGATCTGGCAGATGCCCGCACGCCTTCCCGGCACGTCGGCGCAGAAGTCGGCCAGCCACCGGTTGTGCGCCTGCAAACCCGCCCAACGCGCCTCGAGGTCGCCGGCGCCGGCGGGCGGTGGCTGCTCCGCCAGCGACGCCTTGGGGAAGAAAGGCGGCACGGTGTTGGGGAAGACGACCTCGCCCACCACCCCGTCCGCCTCGAGCTCGGCGCAGCGCCGGGCGCTGTCCCAGTTGCGGTAGCCCTGGGGACCCTTCATGTCCTCGTAGGGGACCTCGTAGGCCGAGGCCCAGGCGTCGAACTCCTCGTGCCAGCGGCGCGGCAGGTAGGCCCGGTAGTCGCCGATGTCCCCCCCGCCGTGGCAGTCGGCGGAGATCACGACGTAGCGGTCGTCGCCCTCCATGGCCGGTCCCCCGCCCGGGCCCGTGGCGCCGGGCCTCTGTAACGGTGTTACGTCTGTAACGCCATTACAGTAGGAAGGGTGCCCAAGGGTGTCAAGGCCGCCGGCCCCCTGAGCGGCGAGGACGTGGTCCAGGCGGCCCTGCGCCTGGTCGAGCGCCAGGGGGCGGCCGGGCTCACCATGCGGCGCTTGGCGGAGGAGCTGGGGGCGGCGGTGACCGCCATCTACTGGCACGTGGGCAACCGCGACGCCCTGGTGGAGCTGCTCGTGGGCCGCCTGCTCGAGGAGATGGGGGACGTGCACGCCGAGGGGCCCGATGCCCGGGCTCGCATCTTCGGGCTGGCCTCGGAGCTGCGCCAGCGCCTGGTGGCCCGCCCCCATCTGATCGCCCTGGCCGACCAGCGGGGCCTCACGCCCGCCATGTTCCAGCCCGTGCAGGCCGCCCTGGCCGCCGAGCTGGCCAGCCTGGGCGTCACCGGCGAGCGGGCCGGGCGGGTCATCCAGATGCTCCAGTGCCACGTGGTGGCCTCGGTGGTCTTCGCCCGCGCCATCGACCGCAGCCGCGGGCGCCAGGGCACCGACCCCGTGCTGTGGGAAGGCCGGCTGTCGGACCCCGAGCTGGTGGAAGCGCTGGCCGGCGCCCCCGACCTCGACGGCGCCTTCAGCGTCGGTCTCGACGCCCTCCTCGACCGTCTCCTCGACTCGACCGTCTCCTCGCCCCAGGCCCGGTGACCGGTGTTCGACGCCCGCTCACGCCCCACGCCCGGTGACCGGTGTCCGACGGGATGCCGGCTACGGGGCACGGGCCCGCAGCTCGGTGGCGCTCCACAGCGCCAGCGAGCCGAGGGCGAAGGCCCCACCCACCAGGCACACCCCGTCCCATCCCATGTGGTCGTAGAGGAATGCCGAGGCGGCCGAGCCCGCCGCGCCGCCCACGAAGTACAGGACCATGTACGCCGAGGTGAGGCGGCTGCGGGCCTCGGGGCGCAGCTTGTAGATCTCACCCTGGTTGGTGATGTGCAGGCCCTGGGCGCCCACGTCG
>JBJKRZ010000113.1:0-2547 GCA_046704365.1 Acidimicrobiales bacterium
AGCGCAGGGAGCACGCCCCCGTGCTGGGCGCCATGCCCTCGGGGTGGCGCAACAACCCCGCCGGCCTGCAGCAGGCCGCCTACCTGGAGCCGACAGGGACGATCGAGGTCGGCTACCGGCTGGGCCGCGGCGGCCGCTGGTACGTCGAGGTGGACGGTGCGCCCCGGCCCGACCTCGAGGTCGCCCACGCCGAGGCGGGCACCGTCGCCCTGGTGGTGTCCGGCACCGAGCGGCGCTACCGGGTGCAGCGCGTGGGCGCCGTCTCCTACGTCGACGGGCCCGAGGGGGCCTCGGTGCTCGAGGAGGTCGAGCGCTTCCCTCTTCCCGGCTCGAAGCTGGCGGCGGGCTCCCTGGTCGCCCCCCTGCCGGGGACGGTGGTGAAGGTGCACGTGGCCGTGGGCGACGTCGTGGAGGTGGGCGACACCCTGGTGGCCATCGAGGCCATGAAGATGGAGCACGAGGTGCACGCCCCGCTGTCGGGGACGCTGTTGGAGGTCCACGTCCAAAACGGCGACCAGGTCGAGGCCGGCCAGCTCCTGGCCGTGGTGCACGAGGAGGCCGAGGACGAGAGTGGAGCAGATGAACAAGGGGCGTGAGCGGGCGCTGTGAGCCGGCGCTGTGAAGCGAGCGCTGTGAGCCGGCCGTGAGCGAGACGGGTCGTGGCGCAGGGCCGGGCGACGTGTTGCGGGTGGCCAACTGCTCGGGCTTCTACGGCGACCGATTGGCGGCAGCCCGCGAGATGGTGGAGGGCGGCCCCATCGACGTGCTCACCGGCGACTACCTGGCCGAGCTCACCATGCTCATCTTGCTCAAGAGCCGCCAGCGCGACCCCTCGCTCGGCTACGCCACCACCTTCTACCGCCAGATGGAGGAGGTGCTCGGCACCTGCGTCGAGCGCGGCATCAAGGTGGTCTCCAACGCCGGAGGCCTGAACCCTGCCGGCCTGGCCGAGCGCCTGCGGCGCCTGGCCGCCGAGCTGGGCATCGACGTGACGGTGGCCCACGTCGAGGGCGACGACGTGCTCGATACCTTGGGCCGCCTGCAGAAGCAGGGCCACCCGCTTGCCCACCTCGACACCGGCCGCCCCCTGGCCGAGGCGGCCGGACCTCCGGTGAGCGCCCATGCCTATCTGGGCGGCTTCGCCGTGGCCGAGGCGCTGTCGGCCGGCGCCGACGTGGTGGTGACGGGCCGCATCACCGATGCCGCCCTGGTGGTGGGCCCGGCCGCCTGGCGCTTCGGATGGAGCCGCACCGACTGGGACGCCCTGGCTGGCGCCGTGGTGGCGGGGCACGTGATCGAGTGCGGCGCCCAGGCCACGGGCGGCAACTACGCCTTCTTCAGCGAGGTCCCCGGGCTGGAGCACCCGGGATTCCCCGTAGCCGAGATGTCCGCCGACGGCTCGTCGGTGATCACCAAGCACCCCGGCACCGGCGGAGAAGTGTCGGTGGGGACCGTCACCGCTCAACTGCTCTACGAGATCGCCGGCCCGCTCTACGCCAACCCCGACGTGGTAGCCGACTTCTCCTCCATCCGCCTCGAGCAGCTGGGCCCCGACCGGGTGGGCATCTCCGGGGTGCGGGGGTTGCCGGGACCCGACCAGGCCAAGGTGGCAGTGAACCTCTTGGGCGGGTTCCGCAACGCCATGACCTTCGTGCTCACCGGGCTCGAGATCGAGGAGAAGGCCGACCTCGTGCGCCGAAGCCTGGCGCGGCTGTTCGACGAAGACGGCCCTGCGCAGATCGACGTGCACCTCGTGCGCAGCGACCGACCCGATGCCCAGAGCAACGAGGAGGCCTCCGCCCTGCTGCGCGTGGTGGCCAAGGACCCCGACCCCGACAAGGTGGGCCGGCGCTTCTCCGGGGCCGTGACCGAGCTGGCCCTGGCCAGCTACCCGGGGTTCCACATGACCTCCCCTCCCGGCGGGGCCAGCGCCTACGGCGTGTACTGGCCCACGCTCATCCCTGCCGGCGAGGTCGACCAGGTCGCCGTCATGGCCGACGGGCGGCGCCTGGCTGTGCCCCTGGCCGCAGCGGTGACCTCGGCCGTCGGAGCGGACGGGACGGTGCCGGGGCAGGGACAGGGACACGGACAGGGGCCCGAGGAGAATCCGGCCCCGGCGCCGGACTCCCGGGCGGCGGGTGGTGGGCCCGGGGAGCCCGTGGTGAGGGCGCCCCTGGGGAGGCTCATCGGGGCCCGCTCAGGTGACAAGGGGGGGAACGCCAACGTGGGGCTGTGGGCCCGCAGCGACGACGCCTACGAATGGCTGCGCCGCTGGCTCGGGGTGGAGCGCTTCCGCCAGCTCCTCGGCGAGGCCGCCGCGCTCGAGGTGGAGCGCCACGAGCTGCCCAACCTGCGGGCGCTCAACTTCGTCGTGCACGGCCTGCTGGGTGAAGGGGTGGCCTCCTCGACACGCCCAGACCCCCAGGCCAAGAGCCTCGGTGAGTACCTTCGCTCGCGCCTGGTGGACGTCCCCGCCGGCCTGCTGGCATCGGTGCCTGCCGGCCACCCCCGGCCAACGCCCACCCCGGCCAGCGTCCAGACTTGACC
>JBJKRZ010000114.1:0-20134 GCA_046704365.1 Acidimicrobiales bacterium
TACTCTCCCCTGCCCACCACGGCCTTCCCTCCCTGGGCGACCTCGTCGCCTTCCCCGGCACCGTGCCACCCAGGGTGGGCATTTTCAAACCGCTGCTATCTGGGGAGTTTCACACCGGCGCTGACAGCCAGCATTTCCCGTTCAAGAACTCGAACCCCCCGCTTCTACCCCAGCGCATACCCCAACCCAGTCGGGACGTGCGGACGCCTGAGGCCGTAGACTCGCGGCATCCACCGATGGAAGGGCCAGTACCTCCGGAGCTCGACGGAACCTAGGGGGTAAGGAGATCAGTCGCGCTGCTCAAGGGTGGCGAACGGGCCTCGCATCCATCGCCGCCCTAATCTTTGCCGCTTTCGCGGTGCTTGGTGTAGCGGCAATGCCGCAGGGGACCCAGATCGGCTGCCGCAGCACTTTGAACGGGCAGCAATACATCAGCGCGACATGGGCCAGCCGAACCTGCTCCGACTGGTACAACCACGCCACCCCGGGCGGTCAGCACTACCCTATGGTCGCCGTGAACGGGTGGACCAGCCTGGGGCAGCCCCTTGGGGTAGCTGGCCTTGGCCATCAGGCCTTATTCTTCGCCGCGCTCGCGTTCGCTCTGTGGATGGTCGCGATGATGGCCTTGGCAGCAGCTGTAGCGGTCCCAGTCGCCCGGCTTCCTAGTGCCCCCGTAGCCAGCACTCGTGCGAGTGCAACGCCAGGGGGTGAGCCGCCAGACTCGAGCGCCGCCTCCAATGGCCCGTGAAGCCGGATGGAGCCAGATTAGATCGAGTCAGCCGAACGCACCCGGACGAGTCACTCGACAGGCCTCCTCTCGCCCGGTCTCATGAACCAGCCTGTCTATCGCCCGCTAGGAGGGTATCCATCGCGCCCGCCGCCTTCCTCTGCATGGACTCAGTGACGTGGCTGTAGAGGTCCAAGGTGATCGCTACAGTCGAGTGCCTCAGCATCTCGGACGCGATTTTGGGATGGACGCCTTGACCCAGCAGCAGGGTGGCCGCGGTATGTCTCAGATCGTGGCAGTCCGAGGCTCCTCCGCAGGATGCTTTTGTGCCAGAGTTGGGACCGAGTTTCCACTGGGGGCCGACCGACAGGTCGAGATGATTCGAGTAGCTGCCAGGCAGGAGCCTATTCACCTCGCCGAGCGCTGCTTCACCGAAGTGCTAACCCGGGGTGGCCAGCCTGTGCGGCCGACCTTGGGATCGCTCCGACTCACGTCGAGCTCCTGTCGGCGCGAACCATGGCCCAACACAGACCCAGCGTGATGGCCCCATAGAGGACCTCCCCACCCATGTCGACCTGAATCGCGTAATGGACCGCACGGAGATTTACCGCTCTGTCAACCCCCTACCCTGACGCACCGCATCGGTCGACACCTGAAAGCCTGTTCCCACACCTCCGAAGGCAAGAGGATGCCTGATCGCCACCCGTCCGCCGCCCCACCGTCATCGACGGTCAGACTTCACGCTGACCCTACTTAGCCCGTCGGTCCAGACTCCTTCGTGGCTGACACCGACACGTGAGATAGCCGAGTTCACTGAGTCCGTGCGCAATGGCGACTGAAAGGCGCCTTGTCGCCTCGACGGAGATCATGAGCGACGGTTTCCTAAACCTTGTGCCCAGGTTCGATTCCTGGCGGGGGTACCAGCGGTCCCGGGTGATGCCACTTTCGAACTCGAAACAGAGCCATGACCCCGTCCGCAAAGGACGGCTCCGCACTGCCGCCGACGCGGTCGCCGGCATCGGGCGGGACGTGCTCGTCAGCGTCCTCTCCGCCGCAGCCACCGGGGCGCTACCGCACCACTGAGCATCCTGATTCGCTGGCCGCGGTCCGGGGGAGCCGGATACCGCTGTGCCGGGGCCGAGGCTTCCTGCGCTGTCCACCTCTTCATCCGTGGTGTGGATCGTCTTCGACCGCCTATCGGTAGCAGACGATCGCCTGGACGCTGCAAGCCCTGAAGTGCACGAGCTATCGCTCGGGGCTGTTCCGCTCGGCGATCTGCCTGCTTGCACCGAGGCATCGATCCACTCACGGGAGGTGCACACAATGCGCAGCAAGACCACCACAACCACCACGTCCAGCCCGGCTCCGAACACCCAGGCCCGCCGCGAGTCGGTGAACCAGGTGACCCTCATCGGGCGCCTCGTCGCCGCCCCCGAGCTGCGGGAGACCGCATCCGGCGAGCACGTCACCACCCGGGTGGCGACCAACGGCAGAACCGGCGCCGAGTTCCACGACGTGGTCCTATGGGGCCAACTCGCCGACTTCGCCTGCCAGTACCTCGGCAAGAGTCGCCTCGTCTACGTCGAGGGCCGGCTCCAGAGCCGCCAGTGGCAGGCCGCCGGCGGCACCCGCCGCACCGTCGAGATCGTCGCCAACCGCCTCCAGGCGCTCTCTTCGAAGGGTGCCTCGGAGTCCCCGGCGGCATAGCCCGGCCGCGATCCCCGAGGGGGCTCCGGCCCCCTCGGGGACGTGAGGCCATATCCGCTACCTCACTTCTGGGTCCGGCGCTCCCAGTGTCCGCGGAGCCTTCCCGGCGTCAAGGCGGTCCGAGCCGCCGCTGCGCTTCGGTTCTCCCAGAGGGCACGCCCTCTTCCCTTGACCCCGGTGCGGCTCCGCATTCTCTCGCGCCCATGAACCCGGAAGGGAAAGGAGTCGCAGCCATGCCCTACACCGTCACCGACATCGCCGAACTGGTCCGGCACCACCTCGTTCTCTCCGTCGAGGACGACGAGACCGCCGACGTCAACCTCGTCCGGCTCGTCTCCGAGTTGCAGGCTATGGCAACGCGGCCCCTCTGGAGGGAGGCATCCTGGGTCTTCTGTGACCGCTGCGGGACCACCGTCGACACCGACCTCATTCACCCCGACGGCCACCGCTACTCCGACGACGGGGACTTCTACTGCTCGGACTGCTGGGCCGCATCCGATGACATGTCGGACCTCCCAGACAAGCCAGGGTCGTCACATCCTGACGGCGGGGAGCCTGACTTAGCCGTGGGATGAATCGTTGCGGCCTGGCCGATCGCGACGACCACCTCGCTGTCCCATAGCGATGCCTCCGCTCGGGTGAGCGCCCTCCCGAGAGTCGCGCTGACGGTCTTCCACGAGACGCCAAGTGCGCCTGCCGCCGAGAGAAGTACCGCCGCAACGCGGGTGCTGCCGGCGGGCGCGAACGTCACGGCCGTCCACACAACCACCGCCGTGACGACCGCGATCGCCACGAGGCCGGGCCACCATCTGACGAGGAAGCGACCAGCAATCTTCCGTCCGCTCTGGAGGAGCCGTTCCCCTGCCGCGACGTAATCGTCCGAATTGAGCAAGGCTTTGCCCGCGACCTCGCCAGCCAGCAGCCGCCGCCACATCTCGCCCTGTGAATGCAGCTTTCGCACGACAGCGCCGTCGAGGCAGCCCGGATCGAGCTTGCCGGCAGTTCTCGGGAGCGCTTGAGCCCATTTCTCCCAAGCCGACAGCGACGCCTTCACCGCGCCTGCTGCATTGGGCGGCAGCGCGGTGGACAGGTCATCCAGCCACCGATAGGCGTTCGAGAGTCGGTATGGATCGAAGCGTTCCTCCAACAACTCGGGGCGACCAGTCCGTGCCAGCAGAGCGGTGTCGGCCAGCATGCGCCCGAGCCCACAGCTCGTCGCCGCCAACGGAGCCACCCCTGCGATGCGGTCGCGGGTCTGCACGTACGCGATGAGGATCTCGCGGCGAACCTCGTCGACATGGTGGCCGGGGCGTTCGAGACTCGCGATGACTCTGTCGAGTGTGGGCAGCTCGACTCCGAGAGTCGCAGCGACAGATCGACTGGCAGCCCGCGCTTGCTCAACGATCACCCGGGCCTCTTCGTAATCACTCATCTCGCTGGCTCCCGGAAGATGTGGCGGCACAGGACCATTTGCATCTGCGGGGCGGGGTGCCGGCAGGTCGTCGTGGTCGTAAAGCTCAGCCATCCGCCACCCGAAGATGAGGGCATCGCAGACGGCCGCATCGGGCGTCTCCGGGCCAGCGGCGCCAATGGAGGGCGCTTCGGTGGTAGCGGGATCGTTCGTCGACATTCTTGGTTCCTCAGGCGGGAACGGTGAAGGCGGCCTCGTAACCGAGAGCCACCAGATCCTCATAGACGACCGTCGGCGCAACCCGGTTCCAGTGGTGCCCGAGGAGCAGTGCGAGGCCCATCGGCCCGGCCTGGAACAGGTGGACGCGAGGACACCCCTTCGACTCCCTGCGGACGGCGTCCCGGATTCCCACAGCCAGGGCGCAGGCGTCGCCCGGGCCCGCAACGGCGTTGTCTCGTGGGCCGCCTGTGGGCGACAGCGTCACCAGTCGGCGAACAGGGACGAGCCTCTCGCGGAGCCACCTGATCACATCATCGTCGATAGCCGTCGCAACTTGGACGGCGACTGCCAGATCATTCCCCTGATCGAGCGCGTGTTCAGCGACGGTCGGTAGGGCAGCCGTGGAGTACGACTCGTCGGACGACCAGACCTCGCCCCGTTGCATCGCAGCGATCTCATAGCCGCTCACCCGCCGAAGAGCTGCGCCGACAGCGAACGCGGGCGCGAGGCGAAGGCTCCCCGTGACCAGCACTCGCTTGGTCGATCCCAGTCCAGAGGGAATCGCCTCGATGTCCTCCTGCAACTCCCGCCAGGTTGCAGGAGGCCGTGGGCGCCGTTTGGTGTAGGCGTCGTCGCCCTCGAACCGGTCCACCCAGTCGATGGCGACGAGCGCATGGCCCGCCACCGGGTCCGGCGCGAGCGTCGCGACAGACACGATGGCCCTCATGTCCTCGGCCCGGAGGCCCTCGGCATCGACGAACCCCCGAATGTCACCGAGGTCAATCTGTCGCCGGCCGTCGATCACCTGTCGTGCGATCCAGTCGATGCCACTGTTCAGTGCACGATCGTCATGTTGCAAGCCAGCGACGGTCATCTCCAATCTCACGAGGCGCGCTTCGTCCTCGGGATCCCGGCTAAGCTGGAAGCGAAGAACTCCGAGCAATTCGAGCAATTCGGACTCGCTCAGACCGGCTGCGGTCGCCCACTGCGATCGCGTCGTCGCGGTGGCTGAGCGAGGACCACCCTCGCCGGCCCTCGGCATCAGCAGCCCCGTTCGAGAATCTCGCCGTGCCAGCAGCGGGTCGTGCGGGTCGGCCAGGCGGTTGGTGACGAAGGCCACCTCCAAGGGTTTGCCGTTCCGAGAGAGGTCACGCCACGTCGAGGCGATCTTCGCCAAAATCGACGGCCCCCCGCTGCTGCTCGGCTCCGTGAGATAGGCAGTGTTCACGGGCGTACTGCTGTCAACGGTGTACTTCACTTGCTTGTAGGCGTGCGGCGGCGAGGTTCGCCAGACCACCACATCGTCGAGATTGCCCACTCCATCGAGTTCGACGCCAATGCCAACGATGGGGTTCTGCTCTCCCCGTGCATCATCCAGCAGAGCTTCGACACACGCTCCCCAGGCGACCAGCCACTGAAAGCGGTCGCCCGCGACCCGAACGCCGGTGGCACTCGGTCGGGGGAGGGGCTCCCTCATGTCGACGGCGACCGGAACTCTGGGGTTGCGCTCATCTGCTTGGCGACATCGACCACCACGTCGGCCGTGAGCGCCTTGTCGGGGAAGGCGGACATGACCGCGGTCGGAACCAGCCGTTGGGTCAAGTCAGAGTAGGTGAAGCCCGGCTCGGCCCCTTTCGGGCCCGTCAGTGCCACCAGTTCGCTAAGCGCACGTTCGTCGACGCCCGTTCCGTCGAGCGCGGCGGCAAGGACGTCCCGGCGCTGAGCGTCCCCGGGGCGGCCGAAGTTGAAGATGCCCGCCGCTCGACGAAGGACCGCAGGGTCGAGTGCCAACAGGCGGTTGGTGCACATCACGACGATCACCGGGACGCCCTCGCCGGCCAAGCTGTCGACGCCCGCGAGCAGCGCGTCGACTCCCGCCCGATCCTCGTGATGCATCTGCTCGGCAGCGCGGGACTGTCCGAGCGCGTCAGCCTCATCGACGACCAGAACGAATGCGGAGGTCGGCTTGCTTGTGCCCCGGGCCGCCTTGCGACCCTCGGCGAGGATGTGGGCGAAGGCGTTGCCGATCAGCGTGGTCATCTCGCCAACGAGGCCACTGCCCCGGGCGCTCAACTTGAGCCGGTACAGGAAGACGGTCAGGTTGAGGGTGTCCGCCATGTCACATCCGAAGGATTCGGCGAGTGCGCTCTTGCCGGAACCGACATCCCCGGCGAACACAAACAGCGGCGGTCGGTCGCGGAACAGCTCCAGCGCGGCCAGGTCACCACCATGGTGCTCATGTGCCCAGGCGTGAAGACGGCTCGGGTCGGCGAGCAGGGACGCCTCCCGCCGGAGTCGGTCTTTGACGTCATCGAGCCCCACGAGTCGGCGGTAACGCGCACTGCGGACCGGCTCCGGCAGCGGGATGATCGGATGAAAGAGATCCTCGACGCTCATGGGGTGCCTCGTCTCATCCCACTTAGGCGGCGCTGTACACGTCGCGGCTGACCCCGACGCCATTGCGCGAGTAGCCGTTGCCCGTCGCCGTCATGCCCGCTCGGGCAGCTGGCTCCTCGCCGCCGACGCGTTTGACCGGGAGGTCGGCCTTGATCTCGGCCTGCTGGGCGCTGGTCAGATCCCAGAACTTCTGGCTGTAGGTCAGGTAAGAGTAGAAGGGGTAACCGGCGATGGCCGCGGTCGCCGGCAGTGACCCCGGCTTTCCGTCGGTCAGCTGGCCCCCCGCCGTGGCGGTGTAGCGCAGCCGCAGCTTCCAGTCGTTGGTCGAGGCGGCGCGAAAGCCGTAGGACACCTGGTCGAGATATCCGTCGCGGAGCAGCAGCGCGACCTCCTCGACGTAGCGGTCGATGTCGCCTAGGGCGGGAGCACCGTAGTACCCGTTCAGTAGCCTGAGGTCGGCTCCGATCTTGGCCCCGACATAGCGCGCCTCGGTGATGGTGAACGGCGCGGTCCTCGTTCCGGTCGTCGACATCATGCTCCCTCGAATCCAGGTCCGAACACGGCCCGCCAGGCATCGTTGGCGTCGCCCTTAGTCGGGGCCTCCACGCCCCAGACGATCTCCTCCAAGGTGGCGGTGGCGGCCTTGACGAGCCGCCGACGGTCAGCGTCGGAGTAAGTCCGGGCCACGTTGTTGGCCGGGTTGACGGGGTCCCACACCTGGATGGGATCAGTCGACGCCTTGATCTCCGTCGCGGCGTAGTAGTCGGTGAAGATGATCGGGGTGCGCATCTCGGTGTTCGACATGAAGGACAGCACCTGCTCGAAGGCCCGGGGGTAGTCGTGGACGGCCAGCTTCTCACCATGCCACCCCGCGTCCCACAGGTGGGCCACGATCAGCTCGATCAGGAAGCTCTTGCACCGCAGCGTGTCGTCGACCCGCTTGGCTTCTCGCACCCACGCCTTCAGCAACCGGATCAGCTCCCGGTACTCAGGTCCGGCGGCGTTGCGACGGGTCTGCAGGAACTGGAGGTGAAGGGTCACCGAGGTGAGGACCCGGTCCCCCTGGCGCGTGATGAGGTAGCCGCGGTCGTCGGGCTCTCCGGTGTAGAGCACCGGGGCGACATCGATCTTGAGGCCGGAGCCGTGCATCGTGATGCCGACGGCGTGATCCGAGATCACGAAGTCGTCAGCCTCCTTGGTGGCCCCGTAGACCTCCCTGCAGCGGTCGCGCAGCCAGTCGAGCAGGCCGCTCTCCTCGGCGTCGATGCCACCGACCTTGCCAGCCCGAACGTAGGCGGCCACGTCGGCATCGGAGCCCTCGCCCTTGCGCCGCTGGATCGCGGTGTGCTTGGCGGTGCTTCCGGAGGCCCGCAACTTGACCAGGTCGTAGCCGGGATGGGCGTCGATGTAGCTCTCCAGCCGGGTCCGGAGATGGTTCACCTGGGTGCGCCGCTTGGCGGCCTCGTCGGACGAGATGTTGACCCGGGATGAGGCGTAGGCGGCGAGCACAGCGTGGTTGACGTGGTTGGCGGGCATCAGCAGCCCACCATGGCGTCGAGCTCTATCCTGAGAACCATCCTGTCTCCTCACCGCCGCCGGGCTGCGACTCGGCGGCCATCCGTTGCGACCTCGGTACGACGTTCTACACTAACAATGGTACCAGATCCGTGTCGGATCTCGAACAGCGTGCCGGAGCAGCAACAGGAGGAAGGCGCCCATGGCCGAGTCACGGCTTGACGTTCGCTCGCTCTACCTCACCCTCGATTCCGAGCGGGAGGAGCGACACCTCTCATGGCGCCAGGTGGCTCAGGAGGCGGGCATCGGGCCGTCCACGCTCAGCCGCATGGCCCAGGGGAACAGGCCCGACGTCGACAGTTTCGTGGCCCTCGTCCAGTGGCTCGGGGTGCCGGCCGAGCAGTTCATGCGGGGCGGGAGCACGGAAGTCGAGGCCACCCCCTCAACGCCCGCTCAGGCGGTGGCGAGCCTGCTCCGGGCTGACAAGAACCTCGACCCGGACTCCGTCGCCGCCATCGACGACATCCTCAAAGCGGCCATGAGACTGGCCGACAAGCGGGTCAAAGACTGAGCCGGTGGCCCAATGGTGCGGCGAGGGTTCCCGGCGGAGGCCGACCGATTAGCTGCAGCGGTCCGAGCGGAACTCGGGCTCGGCACCCACGATCGACTTGATCCGCGCCGTCTCGCGGACGAATACGGCATCCCGGTCTGTTCGATCGCCGACCTCGTCGCCGCCGGTGCCGACCCGGCATCGATCCACCAACTCACCGTCGTCGACTCCGGATGTTTCTCGGCGGGCACCGTGCTAAACGGGACCGGGCGGCTCATCATCTTCAACCCTGTCCATGGCGACGGCCGTCTGGCCAACTCCGTCGCCCACGAGTTGGCCCACCTCCTGCTCGAACACGCTCCGGGTCCCGCGATCGGTCCCGGCGGATGCCGCGTCTGGGATCAGGAGATGGAGGGTCAGGCCGATCTGCTCGCCGCCGTCCTGCTGGTACCCCGTGACGCGGCCCTCGCATGTGCGAGGGTCGGCCTCCCGCACGCGGTGGGAGCCGCTCGTTTCGGAGTCAGCGTCGACCTGATGCGCTGGCAGACCGATCACACCGGCGCCGCTCGCCAGGCCCGATCCGCCGCTCAGCGGCGAGGTCGGTCGATACCGCACCTTGGCGCCGCCGACGTTCGCGCCCTGACGGACAGTTGCTCCCTCACCTGGCTTCAGAACCTCGACGAGATGCGGTGGCTCGAAGTCCTCACCGCCTGCGGACGGGCGCTCTCCAACGGCTCCCTATCCGACCTGATCGGCGCTCTGGGATCCCCCGAATGAGCTCCATTCGGACGCGTCACCAGCAGATTCAGCTTTCCGTTCCCGCCGCAGGTGGGTTCTCGCTGCCGTTTCCGCACAGTTCGGTGTAGGTCTCGCGCATCAGCGCATCCTCGACGACCTTCGCCAATGCCGGCTTCGAGGTCAGCAACTCGTACAGCCGCCGGTTGTGCTCCTCCTGATCCAGCACAGCGCCCTTGAACCTTGGCCCGAACTCCAGCGCGTAGTTCTCCTCGGTGTTGGCGTTCGCGAAGGTCCTGAGATCCTCGTTGCCCAGCAGGGTCAACTTGATCTTCTCGACCTCCAGGCGGTCTCGGTCATCGAGATCTGCACCAAACGCCTCGTTGATCGCATCGATCACGGCGCCGAGACTGTCGAAGAGCCGGTCAGCCTGACCCCCGGCGCCCTCCCCAATGAACTGTCCTTCTCGACCAGGGCACCATTGGCCCCCTCGACGATCGCCCCGGAGATGGTCACGGCCCCCACGTCGAGATCGAGGTCTCGCCAGCGAAGGGCGCATAGCTCTCCTCGTCTGGCTCCGGTCGTGGCTGCCAGGTGGAGGTAGCACCCGAAGTCCGGGTCGTTCCTGGCAGCAGCCTCGATGAGTCGCACCACATCGTCGGGCTCCGGCGGCTCCAGCTCCTGTGCCCGCAGCCGTGGGGGCGATGCGAGGCTCGCCGGGTTGGTCGCAATCCACCCCCAGCGGACGCCTTGCTGGAGCGCCCGACGGACGATCGCGTGGACCTGGCGAACGGTCGCCGGAGACAGCGGTCGGCCATCCTGACCACCGCCGGCCCGGAGTTTGGCGTAGAAGCGGTCGAGCTGGTTCGTCCGCAGCCGGGCGAGCGGCACCTTGCCAAGCGTGGGGATGATGTACGTCTTGACGATCCAGTCGTAGCCGCGAGCGGTGGCGGGCGACAGATCCCCCCTTGCCAAGTCGAGCCACTGGTGAATGAGATCGCCGACCGTGGTGTCTTGCGCGGCGTGGCCGCCGCCTGAGACTTCGGTTACCAAGCGGGCGAGCGCCTCCTCCGCCTCTCGCTTCCCGCCGCGGAAGGTCCGCGTGACGTACTTCTGGCGGTTGGTCAGAGGATCGATGCCGGCGTATACCCGCAGCTCCCAGGCATCGCCACGCTTGCGAAGATGACCCCGCATGACGCCTCCCGGAGACGGCGCTGCTACTGGCCCTCAGTAGCAGGTCCGGGCCAAACAGTAGCACTCAGTAGCGGGCAGGAACTGGACTTCGGCGCCTCCGGGGCAGTCTGGGCCTCTGACCTGGACTTTCTCAGCGCGCTCGGAGGGACTCGAACCCCCAACCTTCTGATCCGTAGTCGCATCCCGTCCGTCCAGGCCGTCTGCCTCCGTCCAGAAGGGCAGCTCAGGTGGGGTGTCGAATCTTGCCCGTCGCCCCGCGTCCGGCCCGTGAGCCCCCGTTCAGTAGCAAACCAGAAGCACCGAATCCGATCCCGCCGAGCATCTGACGACCTTCTGATTTGACGCTTCGGCAGGGTCTCCGGTCACCGGTCCACCGTGCGGCTAGTCGTGAAGAGCTGCCGTAGCTCCACCGAGCCGGGGTCGGTCTCCCACTATGAGGCCCGGGCGCCGAGGCCGAAGTGCGTCCAGAGCGGCAAGGTACGCGCGCGCCGGCTCGCCTGCCCTCAAATCCTCGACAGCACTGCGCTTTCCGGGTGGCGCGCTGTCGAGGATCGCTGCAACTCGCTCTGCATCACGGTTCGCAAGCACGAAGATGCGCTCGACCACCTCGTGGGCGTCGGCGAGGCGATGACGCAGAGCGCCACTGTGTCCACCGACAAGCGTTCGGCCATTTTCGATCGCGCGAATCGTCGTGTGGCTGGTGTCCAACACCTCCGCGAGCTGCCGGGTGGACCATCGAGTCCATTGTCGAACCTGTCGGACCAACTGCTGAGTGCTCGGCGCCGGGTGAAGGTCAGGAGCGGGTAGAACGATCCGCCAGTCGCCGAGCGTCCAGAGGGAAGAGTGCGTGTTGAGGGCAGGCGGGAACACCGCCAGCTCCAGTGGCTCGCCGCGCAGAGCCTCGTCGTAGATGTCTCTGGCGACGATCGTCACTGCAGCACCTCGATCCCGAAGTACGCGGCTCCATCCGGGGCGATCGACCAGTAGAAGAAGCGATCGATCTGGTCGTGCAGCATCGTGAGCTGGCGCGACAGCTCGTCCGGCTCAAACGACTGAGGGGCCTCGACGAAGAGATCGATGTCGAGAAGATACGCGGGATTCTGCGGCTGGGTGGGGACCACGCCCGGGACCGTCGTCCTCGCCGGAATGAACCCGTGGCGCACGATGGCCTGTATGTCAACAGGCGGACCGCTCAGCTCGCCGACAGGCGGTGAAGCCAGCTGGGTCTGGGTGATGCTGGTGACGAGGCGCGTCCCCTCTGCGACTGCCTGGGTGGCACTCCACCCGGTCAACTCCTGTCGGAACCAGGAACGCCACGCGTCCGGCTCGCCGGGAGGCACCTCAGCGATGTTGACGTAGCGAACCCCCAGCCGATCGGCGCGGGTCACGCCGCCACCCTCATCGAGTGCGATGAGAACCCGGCGAAACCGATCCGAGAACTCGCCGAACTCCCCGTACTGCGGTCCGACCGACAGCGTCGCGGAGTCGGCCGAGAGCACAAGCGACCACCCGGCGTCGTCGTTGAATCGCCACGAATGCGACGTCTGCCCCTCAGCGGCTGCCGGCCGGCCGGGGCCGACCAGCAGGGCGACCTGCTGGATCTCCTGACGGTTCATGTACGGAAAGACGTCGTCGAGCCGCTCCTGGACAGGGGCCACTCCCTCCAGTGACGGCAACTTGGCGCGGACGGGGAAGCGAACCTGACCGAAGGCTTGGACGAGAGGAGGTCGGGAGAGTCGGTACCGCGGACAGGGGTCAAGACCGAACATCAGAAAACGTTCCGCAAGCGTTCCACTGTCTCAGCATACTCCCGCAGGTGGCTGAAGAGGGCTTCGACGAGTGTCGGTCGAAGCACGCGGGCCGCCACGGCCGATACCCTTGCGCTGTACCCTTGCTACCTGTCAAGCTTCTGCCTATGGCACGACTCGTTGGGGTTCGGGAGGTCTCGAAGCTCCTCGGCGTCAGTCGACAGCGGGCAGACCAGCTCGTCCGCACCAAAGGGTTCCCCGACCCTGTAGCTGATCTCGCGAGCGGCCGCATCTGGGAGCGAGCATCCGTCGTCAGGTGGGCTCGTGAGGCCGGCCGCTCCATCCCGTGGGCCACCGTTGAGCTTGAGCTGGAGCAGATCCCAAAAGGCCCTCCTGGCAGCGCCGCGAGCGTCTATCGGATGGTGTGGGAAGTGACGCGGATGAAAGCACTCGGCCGCGATCCACAGGAGGTCCAGCCGACACGCGAGTTTGCTCACGAACACGCGATCGCCGAGGCTCGAAGGGTCGATCCGAGCTTCGATATCCCGATGCCGCGCGAAGTTGATGGAGAGGCTGCCGGGGAAGCGGAGCGGTGACGTCGCTCTACGACGGCGGATGGCGGCAAGGTACGATTTTCGAGGCCGATCTCCCCCTCGCCGCCGTCGTCCTCGGGTCGTCGGGCGACCCCGAGTCGGCGAGCGATTCCCACCCACAGTGGGTCGTGGCGAGCCAGGACTGTGACCTGGACGGTGCCGACGTTGCTGAAAGAGAGCCCTGTATCGAGGTGCGCCCCGTGTACAGCCAGGCGCCACCCACGGATTGGGGCATCCGCTCGCAGCGTCTCCTTCTCACCCCCGGCGACTACGTGGTGTCGAGCAGCCCACGCGTTCACCTCGCGCCCGCCGTCCTGACGACGCTCGCACACCGGGGCGCAGCCCGCCGGCAGATCGAAGCGGACCGTCGTCGGGCCTTCGCCCGATGGCTGGGTCTCCGCTATGACCGGCCCGCCGTGCCTGCGCACCTGGTGCCGCTCGCACGGCGGATCAGCGACGAGGTCGCCAGACGGCGCCACCGCTCCACCGCGACGAGGGTTCGCGACGTCCTCATGCAGTTCGACGACGAAGCTGACCCTGTGCGCTTCTCGATGTTCGCCATCCTTGACTCCGAGAGCGATGAGGATGCGGTCCGCATCTGGCTCGCAGAGGTGAGCACCGCGATACCGACCGATCTCGGGATCGCCGACCGGATTGAAGCGGCCACTGCGGACGGTATTGCTTACTCCGTGATCGAGACCTCCTACGCCGCCGACGTCACCCAGGTGACGTGGCGCCCGGGCCAGCCCAGTCCAGAGGGAGCGGCATAGGCGGGGGCATCCTGGCTCGGATCAGCGCAGTCCCCACCAGCAGGCTCCGGCTCGACCACAATGGGGACGTGCCTGACGATGCGCCCGAGACCACGGTGGTCGACGCCTCGGAATGGCTCAGGCACTTTCGGCAGCTCCCCGAGCGGCTGGAGGCCGCACCGGTCACGATCCCTCCTCCCGCAGGTGATCGTGGAGTCGACGTCGTCAGCGTGGGCATACGTGATCCTTCTTACTGGGCACGCGAGACCGACGCGCTTGCCGAAGCGATGAGCATCGCCGCCCAAGAGGACTTCACGGTTCGCCGGAGGGTGCCGTTCATCCCCGAGTCCGAGCGACTCACCCTCACTGTTGAGGAGGCGGCCACGCTCTTGGGGATCAGCCGGGCATTCGCCTACGAAGCTGTCCGGCGTGGGGAGATTCCCTCGATCCGGATCGGCCGGCGAGTCCTTGTCCCGAAGGCGGCCCTGCAGCGCCTCGTGGACGGTGACGACCTGCCTCCTCCGACGCGGGAGTCGGACGCGACGACGTGATCGTAGAGCTGCGATTCGAGAGCGCAAAACTGCTCTGCCGGCAACCTCCTGAAATAAGCGCGCTACCGCTCGGATTGACGCGATCCAATCTCGGGCGATGAGCGCTTTATTCCTACCCCTACGTCCCCGTAGTAGGATTCGTGACCGCCGGGTTCGGTCCCGACGACAGCCGTTGGTCGCCGCCGTGGCTCGGCTGTACAGTCGGGTCGGCCTCGACTCTGGAAGCCGCGCATTGGTCGCTACTACCCCGACACACACCCCTACGCGGACGAACTTCGGCGGATCCCGGCAGACGGCCAACCCGGCTTAGAGGGGCCGTTGGATCTCAGGACGGACCTCTGCGCACACCCACGGACAGCCGTCGGATCAACTGAAAAACCCGGTGTCGGCGGTTCGATTCCGCCCCTCGGCACGTCCAGTCTCAGCAGCGACGAGCGGCTATCGGGCCAGGAGCCGAGCTAAACGTTGGCGCGGCCGGCGGCCCACTCCGCCTCCAGGCGACCGGGAGTGAACTCCGACTTGGGGATGAAGCCGGCCGCCCCGGCCTCGGCCGCTCGTGGCGCGTACTCCGCCGCCTCGTAGGTCGAGAGCACCAGCACAACGACCGGGCGCCTGGCCCGGTCCTGGGCGAGAATGCGCTGAGTGGCCTCCAGGCCACTGATGCCGGGAAGGTTGACGTCCATCAGAATCAGATCCGGGCTAAGGCTCTGGGCCGCCTCCACCGAGGCTTCCCCGGTCTCCACCTCCCCCACCACGTCGAAGCCGTCGGTCGCCTCCACCACCAGCCTGGCGGCCAGCCGGAAGGGCTCTTGGTCGTCGACGATCAGCACTTGCACCGCCATCTGTCCAAACTCAAGCTACCAGGCAGAGGCTGCCGAAGTCACGGGTGCCTGCACCCCTCAAATGGGTGGTGCAGATGTCATACCAGCGGGAAAGGACCGCACCTATAGTTCCGCCCATGGGTATCGGGGTGGTGCTGGCCGAGGACAACTACTTGGTCCGCGAGGGTGTTCGCCAACTGATCGAGGCCCAGGAGGGCATCGACCTGCTAGACGCCTGCTGGGATCTCCCCTCGCTTGAGGCGTCGATTGCCCAGCACCACCCCGACGTCGTGCTCACCGACATCCGCATGCCCCCGGAACACCGCGACGAAGGGCTGGTGGTCGCCAATCGGCTGCGGGACACGGCTCCCGGCACCGGTGTTGTCGTGCTCAGTCAGTTCGCCGAACCCGAGTACGCGCTGATGCTTCTTGAACGGGGGGCTGCCGGGCGGGCGTACCTGCTGAAGGAGCGCGTCTCGGACATCACCCAGCTGGTGGCCGCGATCCGCGAGGTGGCCGCGGGCGGCTCGGTCATCGATCCGTCCGTGGTTGAGCTCTTGGTCTCGGCGCGCAGCCGCCCGCAGCAGTCGCCGCTCCAGCAGCTCACCCCGCGCGAGCGCGAGGTCGTCAAGTTGATCGCCGAAGGGCGCAACAACGCCGCCATCGCCGCCGATCTCGTGCTCACTGGGCGCGCGGTCGAGAAGCACATCAACGCCATCTTCTCCAAGCTGGGACTCTCAGAGGAGGTGGACGTCCACCGCCGCGTCAAGGCGGCCCTGGCCTACCTCGCGGATGCCGGCGCCCCTCCGGCCGGCTAGTCCTCGGGGCAGGCGAACTCCGCGACTTTCAGACAGGCGCCAGCGTGGAGAGCTCCGGGTGGTCCGCGGGTAGCGGCTGCAGCGGGACCCAACCACGCACCGTGGTGCCCCGGCCGGCGACCGAGCGCACCTCTACCGCTCCACCCAAGGCGTCGAGGCGGTCCTCCATGTTGGTGAGTCCGGCCCCTTTTCGCACCAGTGCCGGGTCGAAGCCCGATCCGTTGTCCTCCACCTCGAAGCGCAGCTGGCCGGCGATTTCGCCGACCCGCAGCGTCACCCGAGACGCCTGGGCGTACTTCTGCACGTTCTGCAGCGCTTCCAGGCAGCAGAAGTAGGCGGTCGACTCCACCTCCTGCGGGTAGCGCTCAACCCCAAGCGCCTCCACCACCACCGGCACGGCGGCTTTGCGCGCCTGCGCCTGCAGCGCCGCAACCAGCCCCTTGTCGGCCAGGAGTGGCGGGTAGATGCCGCGGGCCAGATCTCGCAGCGTCTCCAAGGCCTCGTCGGCGTCGGCCTTCAGCTGGACGACCGTTGCCTTGGCCTTGTCCGCGTCGCGGGTCAGGAGCATCTCCGCCAGGCCGAGCTTGACCTTCAGTGCCACCAGGTGCTGCTGGGCGCCGTCGTGGAGGTTGCGCTCCAGGCGCCGCCGCGCTTCGTCTTGCGCCGAGACCAGCCGCTGCCGTGAGTTGCGCAGGTCCTCGAGGCGCGCCTGCAGATCGGCGGTGAGACCCACGTTCTTCAGCACCAGACCCGCCTGGCGAGCCAAGTCGTTGAGGAGTTTCTCCTCAAGCGGCGTGAGCGCCTCGCCGCGCCGCTTGACGACACTGAGAGCCCCCAGCACCTGTTCCTGGTGACGCACGGTAACCACGCGGGTGGCTCCGGGAAGGTCCTTTACCACCCCGTCGAGCATGGTCACTGGTTCGCCCACCGTCTCGGAGTTGGGGTCGGTAGCGGCCGGGCGGAGCTCGGTCGCACTCCTGATCCACACCGTGGCCGCCTCGGCCGCGGTACCCTCTCGCAGCACCCGTGCCATCCGAAAGAGCACATCGTTTCCGGTGTACGATTCCGCGACTCGGGACGAGAACTGGCTCAGCACCTCGTAAGGCGTGGCGCGCTTGCCGTACACCAAGCGGTTGGCGATACGTTGCACCCGCTCCCGAACCGGCTGGAAACCCGCGGCCACGATGGCGGTGGCGAGAATGGAGAGGCCCAGGTTGGGCTTGCCGCCGCTGCCCACCAGCTCGCCGATCCCCACCGCGATCCCGACGTAGACGCCGGTGATGAACACGCCCAACGCGCTGTAGACCAGAGCGCGACTGATGACGATGTCGAGTTCGTAGAGCCCATACCGCATGATCGCGACACCGATGGTGAGCGGAAGCACCACTCCGGCGAAAAGGTCGAACGCCGCCGTGGCCAGGTCGGTGCCTACGCTTGGGTTGAGCGCCGAGACCGCGAAGCCAACCAGGGTAAGCGGCAGCGCCACAGCGATCACGTAGGCGAACAGCTTCATTTGCGCCCGCGCGATCCCCGATGAGCGCCGGAAGCGCGCCACCACCGCCACCAGCACAATCCCAACCAGCAGCGCCGGGCTGATGGTCGCGAGCAGGGAGTGACCGCTGACCAACCACGCCAGCGCCGCAACATGAATCGGCGCCGGCACCCGGGGCAGGTGAGATGTCACGGTTTGGGCAGGGGTGCCCAGGATGAGCGCGACCATCTCTGCGGCACACAGCGCCACCAAGAACCATAAAACGGGGCGCCAGCGGGGGCCGGGAGGACGTCCGTCGGGGAATAGGAAGAGGATGAAGACGTACAAATCGGTCGCCGCACTGACCGCCATGTTGCTAAGCCACGCCAACCACCGCACGCCGCCAGCTGTAGGTGCGGTGCCGTCCAGGAGGACGCGCGCCGCCCCGAACAGACAAGCGGTACCGACCAGATTGAGCGCCGCGTCGACGAGTAGCAGCCACCCGATTGGATGTCGCGGGCGGCGCACGGCAATCAGCAGACCCAGGCTCGCCGCGACCGCCGAGTTGATGAGCCATGGCGCTTGCTCGCCGAGCAGATCGGCAGCGGCGCGCCCGTCCACCGCCAGCAGCATCCCGTTGGCCGCCAGGAGTGCGACCACGATGGCGGCAACGCCCCAGGCAAGTTGTCCGAGCCCGCGTTCGCTCATGCCGGCAGAGGAACAGGCGGGACACCGCCGAGGCTCGTAATCGCGCCGTCTTCCGAATCCAGCGGCAGGGTCGCGCTGATAACACTTCCCCGCCCCTGCTGGCTGCTCACCTCGAGCCGGCCGCCCACAGCGTCCAGGCGGTCTCTGATGTTGGTGAGGCCGGCCCCGGGGGCGACGGTCGCGGCATCGAAGCCGCAGCCGTCGTCGGTGACGGAGAAGCGCAGCTCGGACCGTCGGTCGTGGAGGAGAATGCGGACGTGCGTCGCAGACGCGTACTTCTGCACATTCTGCAGCGCCTCCAGCACGCAGAAGTAGACGGTTGCCTCCGTCTCTTGGGGATAGCGGCCGACTCCTTCCGCCTCCACCGTGACGGGCACGCTCGCCTTGCGGGCTTGCCCCTGGAGCGCCGCCACCAAGCCCTTGTCGGCGAGCAGAGGTGGGTAGATGCCCCGGGCCAGGTCGCGGAGTGTTTCCAGGGCCTCGTCGGCGTCCAACTTGAGCTGGGTGAGGGTCGCCTTCGACCGCTCGGCATCTCGGGTAATCAGCATCTCCGCGAGGCCTAGCTTGACCTTGAGCGCGACCAGGTGCTGCTGGGCTCCGTCGTGCAGGTTGCGCTCCAACCGCCGCCGCGCCTCGTCTTGCGCCGAAACCAGTCGCTGCCTGGATTGGCGTAGTTCCTCGAGCCGGGCCTGCAGGTCGGCGGTGAGGCCGACGTTCTTCAGCACCAGCCCGGCCTGGTGCGCCAAGTCGGCGAGGAGCTTCTCCTCCAGCGGCGAGAGCGACTCGCCGCGCCGCCTGGAGATGGCCAACGCCCCCAGCAACTCCAGCTGATGGCGCACCGGGACCACGCGCGTAAAGCCGGGCAGATCGGGGAGAACTCCGTCCGGCAGTGGGCGAGGCTCCGAGTCCGCCAACCCGGACGGGTGGCTGGCAGCCGGGCGCAACTCCTCGGCAGTCTTGAGCCAGACCGTGGCCGACTCCGCTCCCGTACCTTCCGCGAGCACGCGGGCCATCCGGCCGAGCACCTCCTCGGTCGCGTACGACTCCGCCACCCGGGCCGAGAACTGGCTCAGCACCTCGTAGGGAGTCGCCCGCCTCCCGTAGACCAACCGGTTGGCCACCCGCTGCATCCGCTCGCGCACCGGCTGGAAGCCGACCGCCACGATCGCCGTCGCCAGGATCGACAGCCCCAAGTTGGGCTTGCCGCCGCTCCCCACCAAGGCGCCGATGCCCACTGCGATGCTCACGTACACACCGGTGATGAACACGGCGAGTGAGCCATACACCACAGCTCGACCGATAACCAGGTCGATGTCGTAGAGGCGGTACTTGAGCACCGCCACCGTGATCGCGATGGGGGCGGCCGCTCCCTCGACCATCAGCAGAAAGCCCAACAGCGCCATCTCGGCCGGCGTGGGGCTGGCACCGAAGGTGTTGGGGAGCACCGTGACCGGTACGCTGAGGACGAATGTCACGAGTGCGCCCAGCGCGAACCACCGGATCTGGTGGCGGCGATCACCGTCCGCCCCTCGCAGCCGCAGGAAGATCGACACTAGGGCGACGACGATCAGGAGCCAGCCAAGCAGCTGGGTCGCACCCTCGAGCGTATGGTCCAGCCGCGCCGTTCCGGGTATCGCCAGCGGACTGACGACGTGCAGGTGGGCGTTCGCCTCGGGGGCCAAGGTCAACGCGTTGACGGTGGGGTCTATCAAAGCCAGCACCACCCCGGCCAGTACCAGCGCGACGGCCGCCCAGGGCAGCCACAGCCAGCGGCGTGAGGCAAGGTGCCCGTCCGGGAAGAGCGCCATCCCGACGACGAAGCCGGCGCTCGGCGGATTAAAGCCGGCGCTCCAGGGGGATGCTCCCATCGCCACCACCGGCGCCACCCCGCTGTGCCACCAGGCGAGCAGCGAGCCCAGCACGGTGCAAAGCACCCCGACCATGTACACCAGGAAGGAGAGGACCAGGCTCCAGCCGATCGGGTTGTCCGGCCTCCTCCACGCCAGGAATCCCCCCAAAAGCGTCAGCGGCAGGAAGGGAAAGACGAAGAAGCCGGCAAACCCAGCGTGGTACAGAGCGGGCGGATAGAGCGGCGAGTAGTAGACGGCCGCGAACGCTGCGAACACGCAGACGGTCCCCAGGGTGAGCGCCACCGCGGTGGCCGGCCGCACCAGCAGCCTGGCCAGGGAGAATTCCCTGGCCGCAGACGGGACGGGGTCG
>JBJKRZ010000115.1:0-3634 GCA_046704365.1 Acidimicrobiales bacterium
GGGCCCTGCTGGCCGCCCGGGTCGGCCGTCTCGTGTTCGGTGCAGCCGATCCCAAGGCGGGGGCCTGCGGATCGCTCTACCAACTGTGCGCCGATCCTCGTCTCAACCACGAACTACCCGTGACACCGGGCGTGCTGGCCGACGAGGCGTCGCAGCTCCTCGTGGACTTCTTCGCCGCCAGGCGCCCCGGGTAGCCCGCCCGGGTGGCCCGGCCCGGTGACAGGGCGTGGGCCACCACGGGGCCGCTGGGCGCACCTCAGCTGGGCACGTCGACCGGCACCAACGAGGTCGCCGAGTACACCGGCACCGGTCGTGGAAAGGAACGTGACAGGACCGTCCAGCGCGACGTCACCTCCAGGACCTCCAAGGAGACAACGGTGGCGGTGGCCGTGGTCCCAGCCGTGGCGTCGAGGCGCACGCGCAGGCCCACGATGGCCCTGTCGCCCCAGTCGAGCGGCAGCTTGACGACGGTGCGGTCGTGGCCGCCGTCGTTGAACGGGAACGTGCTCGGCACCCCCCCCGTCATCTGCCGGTAGTCCGTGGAGTACCAGGTGGGATCGCCGGCCAAGCGGATCTCGAACTGCACGTCCTGGGCGCCGTGCTCCACCACGTCGGAATCGATGACGGCGTACTGGCGGTAATCGCCGACGAGGATGTCGTCAGGATTGGTCGAGATGACGTGCTCGCGGGGCAGCTCCTCGTTGGAGATCTGGTAGGTCCAGGGGTTGGCGTCCATGACCTCTTCGCGCACCTGTCCTGGCGGCGGGGCGGGAACGGGCGCCTGCTGGAACCGGAAGGAGGTCGTGCCCTGGTCGCTCAGGTAGTTGGTGGCCGAGGCGTCGCGCAGCACGGGATGGTGCCCGTCGTAGTCGGCCGCCGGAATGGGTGCGGTGGTCTCCTGCGGCGCCATGACCGAGTCGGGGAAGCCGGGAATGCCTTCGCACCCGCACGAGGCGTAGCTGGCAGACAGCACCGAGCCGTCCGGCGCCACAGTCTCCTCGACGATGGTCACGATGTCGGTCATGCGCCCCCACAGCGCCCACTGGTAGGCGGGGACGATGCTGTCGCCTTGGTCGTGGGCGGAGATCACGTAGGTGTACGACAGCTGCTGGGCGCCGGAGGCTTCGGGGGTGTCAGCGGCGTCGGTGAGCAGCTGGGTGTACATCGAGGCCGCCGAGCTGCGCCCGTAGACGACCGGTGCGTAGGCGGCCATGTCGTACTGCGGGCTGCCGGTGGGCACGACCCCGACATGGACGGCCAGCACGTCCACGCTCGGTGGCACCGCCGTGTGCGACAGCGCCGTGTCGACGTGGACCGTCACCTGGTGGGGGCCGGGCGCCAGTGGGCCGGTGAAGGCGGTGTAGGTGAAGGGGCTGGCTCCGTCGAAGAGGACGACCTGCTGGGGTGGCGCAGCGTCGACCGAGACGTCGACCACCGCCGCCGTGTCGGCGCCTGATGCCCACGACGTGCCCGGCGCGTCCAGCGTCAGCCACAGCTCGCCCTCCCCCGGGGCCCCACCCGTCGACGTCGCCGGCACCACCTCGCCCGGGCCTTCGGGATACCCCATGGGGGAGCTCACCGTGGCAGCGCTGGCCGTGAACGACGCCGTTGTCCCCGGAGCGACGACGGTGGGCTGCACGGTGAGCACCGCCGGTCGCGGTGCGGCGGGCAGGAGCGCTGCCGCCGCCGCCACGCCGGCCCCGAGCACAGGACCCGCCCATCGCCGGCAGCGCCGGCCCATCTCCGCTGTGACCGCAATGGCCGTACCCGCCATGTCCCTCGCCGCCTCCGCCCTCTTGCCAGGCCGGCCACCGCCGTGCCGCCCGCACTGATCGTAGGCCGACAGATGGAGGGGGCCCTCAGCCCCCGGCGAGGATCCCCGGGGGTGGCAGTCCCATCGTCTTGGCGTGGACGACCAGTTCCGAGTAGGGCGGCGCCAGGTCGAGCCCGTCCACGGCGTCGAGGTATCCGGGGGCTGAGCCGGGCTGTCCACGCACCCCGTACTGCCAGACGATGGCGTTGGTCCTGGGATCGACGACGATCACGCGGTCGTTGTGGTCGTCGGTGGCCAGCACGTCACCGTTGGGCAGGGGCAACGCCAGCGACGGATGGTCGAGCGCCGAGCCTCCGCTCGGGGCGTAGCGCCACAGCAGGCGACCCGACCCGTCGAACGTCTCGATCTGGCCCGGGCTCGAGTAGTCCACGGTGAGATAGGTGCCGGGGCGGACCTCGTTCGTGTCAGAGGGATAGGCGACGCCCGGTGGATGCCACGAGCCGTAGATCGTCCCGTTCAAGCCCATCTCGTCGACCCAGTCGCCGTTGATCTCGGTCACGAGGTAGTGACCGTTGGTCATGGGAAAGGCGCCGTTGGGACTGCCGAAGCGCGCCGGGGGGTCGTGGAGGCAGGCCTGCGTGGTGGTGCCGTAGACATGGGCGGGGACGTGGTTGGGGGGCACGACGAGCAGCAGGCGGCAGTTCTTGATGTCGGCCATGAAGACGGCCCCGTCGGGCAGGACAACGGCGTCGTCGGGATTGGAGAGTTGGTTCGGCCCGTCACCGGGGACACCCGGGGTGCCGTAGCGCCACAGAATCCGTCTCGTCGCCACGTCGATCAGGGTGACGACTGAGAAATCCTCCTCGGTGGCGATGATCTCCTTGCCGTCCGGGGTGAAGAAGGCGTCGTCGGGACTCTTGAACTGGACACCCGGAGGCAGGTCGCCCGGTTGCGGGAACGTCCAGAGCGTGCGGCCCTCGGGATCCACCACGAGCAGGCGGTTGTTGCCCTCGTCGGCGATCAGGACGTCGCCCGGCAGGACGCTCGGGTCCGACCCGGGTGCGAGGTGGGAGGCGCCTTGGCCGGTTCCGAACGTCGCCCGCGCCGTGGCAGCGGCAGCCGTGGTCGTGGAGGGCGTGACCCGTGCGCCGCCCCCCGAGCGCGTCGCCACGACCCCGACGGCGACGGCGACGACAGCCGCCGACAGGGCGAGCACCGTGCGATTGCGACGGACGCGCTTGGACACTCGCCTGCGCACGCTCATGCCGAGACGCCGGGTGCCGCGAGATCCGAGGCCCTCACCCCAACGTTGCGGCGACCGCCGCCCGAAGCTTCGTGCCGGTGATCGGCAGGGTCAGCGGTTGGAGCACGTGCCAGGACAGCGGCCAGGACCGCGCCTGGTGTGCGGTGCACGACACGACGACGGGAATCGTCGGCCGGCGCGCCGCCAATGCGTCGAGCACCCGCCTCGAGCGCTCCTCGTCCACGGGCAGGGACGAGACCACGGCATCGGCATGCTCGACGAGGGGACACGAGCCGCTCGTCACGAGCGGGCAGGACCACCGCGGCGAGCCTTGGGGGCCCGGGCACCATGCGACGTCGTATCCCGCCCGTCCGAGGATCCGGCGGGCTGCCCAGGCTTCGGCCCCGTCAGGCGATTCGAGGAGCACCCGCTGAGGGCTGGCGTCAACCGGACGAGGCCTGGCGTCGTCGACGGGGCCCCAGTTCTTCGCCCGGTCCGCTCCGAGCGTCTTCGTCCGACACACGAAACTCCTCCTTCGATCGCTTGGCCGGCGGGGCCCTCTTCGGCACCCCGGGGAGACGAGCACGTTTCCGGGCCGCCGCCAGGCGACACGGTCC
>JBJKRZ010000116.1:0-9381 GCA_046704365.1 Acidimicrobiales bacterium
GTCGCATCTCCCGCCCCGCCAGCGCCAGCGCCCGCGCCTGCCGGGCCATCCCCCGCCCCAGCGGCGAAGGCTCCGGGGCCCTCGACGCCCCCTGCGGGCGGCCCTGGGGGACGTGGCAACCGCATCCTCTCGCCGGTGGTGCGCAAGCTGCTCGACGAGAACGGGATCGACCCCGCCGAGGTGCAGGGTTCGGGCCTGGGCGGTCGCATCACCCGAGCCGACGTGCTCGGGGTCGTCGATGCCCGCCGCGCCAGCGGCGTCCCGACCCACCCACCGGCCCCCTCGACGGCCGAAGCGCCCTCTTTGGCCACTGCCGGTGGCGACGGTGCTGGAGCCGTGGGCTGGGCGGGGACCGACGAGGTCGTCCCCTTCACGAACATCAGACGCCGTACCGCCGAGCACATGGTGCGATCGAAGGCCACCTCGGCCCACACGCTCGTCGTCGTCGAAGCCGACTACGAGAACGTCGAGCAGGTACGCCGCTCCCACGGTGCGCGCTTCAAGGCGGAGGAGGGCTTCTCGCTCACCTACCTGCCCTTCGTGGCACGCGCCACCGTCGAGGCGCTCCGAGAATGGCCGGAGCTCAATTCCTCGGTCGGGGACGACTCGCTCGTCGTGCACCACAGGGTGAATCTCGGCATCGCCGTGGATCTCGACCACCGGGGGCTGATCGTCCCCGTCGTTCCGCGGGCCGAGGAGCTCACGCTGCGGGGTATCGCCCGTCGCATCCGTGAACTGGCGGAACGGGCCCGAGGCAAGAAGCTGAGCGCCGATGACATCGCCGGAGGGACCTTTTCCATCACCAACGCCGGGCCCTTCGGAACGTTCCTCACGGCTCCCATCATCAACCAGCCGCAAGTGGCGATCCTCTCCACCGATGGTGTGAAGAGGCGGCCGACAGTCGTGACCGCCGGGGACGGGACCGAAGCCATCGCCATCCACTCCATGGGGCTGCTCTGCTTGGCGTGGGACCATCGGGCCGTGGACGGCGCCTATGCCGCCGCCTTCGTGGCTCGCGTCGCCGAATTGCTGGCGACCCACGACTGGGCCGCCGAGCTCTAGCGGCGTGCTGCGCATCCGCTGTCTCGGCCGGGTGCCCTACGCCGAGGCGCACGCCCTGCAGACGGCTCTGCAGGCCCATGCACATGACGACTACCTGCTCGTGCTCGAGCATCCTCATGTGTTCACGCTCGGAGTCCGTGGGGACCCCGCTCACATCCGCGTGGACGCGTCTGCCGTCGGCGCACAGGTCGTGCGGACCGATCGCGGCGGGGACGTCACCTACCACGGCCCCGGTCAGTTGGTGCTCTATCCCGTGGTGTCGGTCCCCAGCGGGTCGGCGTCGGTTCCCGGCCACGTGCACCGGGTCGAACAGGTGGTCATCGAGGCGCTGGCCGACCTGGGGCTGCCCAGCGGGCGGCTCCCGGGCTACCCGGGGGTCTGGGTGGGCCTCGAGGGGCCGAGCCCGCGCAAGATCGCAGCCGTTGGGGTGCGCATCATCCGCGGCCGGTCGATGCACGGCATCGCCCTCAACGTGACGACCGACCTCCAATGGTTCGAGAGGATCGTGCCGTGCGGTATCTCCGACATGGGGGTCACGTCCCTGCGGGCTGAGGGGATCGAGTCGCCCATGGACGAGGTCCGGGAGGCGGTCATCAGGGCCGGTATCCGCCACTGGGGGACCCACGGCGCCGGTGAGCGCCAAGACGTGCAGCCCGCTCTCCCCGTCCGCCGTCTCCCCCTTTCCTCCGTCGCACAGCAGCGAGGTGCCGGTACCCCGTCGGGCGCCGAGCGCAGGTCGCCGGCCGGATCCTCGCTCAGGGCGCGCTTGAGCCAGGCCGGAGTCGATCCCGATGCGGGGGCCGACCTCCGTTCCCCCAAGCCCCCGTGGTTACGCGTCCCAGCCCGTATGGGCACCGATTTCCAGGCCCTGAGACGCACGATGCGGTCTCTCGAGCTCGTGACGGTGTGCGAGGAAGCGGGGTGCCCCAACATCTTCGAGTGCTGGGCCGAAGGCACGGCCACCTTCATGATCAACGGCGATCGCTGCACGCGTTCGTGCGGGTTCTGCCTGGTGGACACCCGCCGCCCGGGGCCGCTCGACCCCGGTGAGCCCCGGCGCGTGGCCGCTGCAGTTGAACGCCTGGGCCTGGCTCACGCCGTGGTGACCGCCGTCGCCCGGGACGACCTGGCCGACGGAGGGGCAGCGGCCTTCGTGGCCACCGTCGAAGCCATAAGGCGCCAGTGCCCGCGCACCACGATCGAGCTGTTGGTACCCGACTGCAAAGGTGACGAGGACTCGCTGTCCGCCATCTTCGGCGCCCGCCCCCACGTGCTCAACCACAACCTCGAGACCGTGGCCCGGCTGCAGCGCGCCGTGCGCCCTTCCGCCCGCTACGCCCGGAGCTTGGCGGTCCTCGCCGGGGCCAAGGCGGCCGGGTTGACCACGAAGTCGGGTCTGATGGTCGGTCTGGGGGAGAGGCGCGCTGAGGTTGTCGGCGCCCTGGCCGACCTGGCGGGCGTCGGCGTGGACATCGTGACGATCGGCCAGTACCTGCGCCCCACGGCGGCCCACCTGCCTGTGGCCCGCTGGTGGACGCCGGAGGAATTCGACGAGCTGGCCGCCGCCGCCAGGGCGTTGGGCGTGGCCCACGTGGAGGCCTCGCCGTTGACCCGCTCCAGCTACCACGCCCGCCGCGCCGCCGAGGCGCTGGCGCCGGGCGGCCGGCCCGTGGCAGGGGCTGCTGCTCCGGTATGACGGGGGACAGCGAGGGCAGCGGCGCGGGCCCGGAGAACCCGAACCCTCCGACAAAGGGTCGGGCGTCGGCGGCCCAGGTAGCGCCGAGCGTCGGCAGCCTGCGACCGCTTCGCCTGGAGCGCGTGCGGCGACGCATGGGCGAGATCGGTGTGGACGCGTTGTTGCTCTCGCACGGAGCCGACCTGCCGTGGCTGATCGGGTACCGGGCCATGCCCCTGGAGCGCCTCACAATGCTCGTGTTGCCTCTGAGCGGCGAGCCCGTGCTGCTGGTCCCCGCCCTGGAGGCGCCCAAGCTGCCCGACATGGGAGTCGAGCTTGCCGTCCGCCCCTGGTTCGACACCGAGGACCCCATGGACATCGCCGGCGCCGTGATCCCCTCGACGGCGCGCTGCCTGGCCGTCTCGGACCGTGCCTGGGCCACCACGCTCCTCGGCTTGCAGAGGCAGCTGCCCGGACGTCGGTTCGTGGCGGCCTCGACGGTGACGGCTACCTTGCGGGCCGTGAAGGACGCTGCCGAGGTCGAGGCGCTGCGTCGCGCCGGCGAGGCCGCCGACCGGGTGGCGGCTGCCCTGCAGGGGGGAGACATCGCCCTGATCGGACGGACCGAGGTCGAGGTGTCGAGGGAGATCGCCGCTCGGCTGCTGGCCGAAGGCCACCATCGGGTCAACTTCGCCATCGTGGGCAGCGGGCCCAACGGTGCCAGCCCCCACCACGACGCCGCTGACCGGCGCATCGGACGGCGAGAGGTCGTGGTGTGCGATTTCGGGGGCGAGATGGTCCCTGCGGGCGAGGCGGTGGGCTACTGCTCGGACATCACCCGCACCGTGGTGACCGGCGAGCCCGACGACGAGGTGACGCGGTGCTACGCCGTTCTGCGAGCAGCCCAGGCCGCCGCTGTGGACAGCATCCGTCCCGGGGTCGCCGCCGAGACCGTCGACGCCACAGCCCGAGCCGTCATAGCCCAGGCGGGTTACGGGGAGTTCTTCACCCACCGCACCGGCCACGGCATCGGCATCGAGGAGCACGAGGAGCCCTACGTGGTGGCCGGCAACGCCACGGCGCTGGTCGGGGGCCACGCCTTCTCGGTGGAGCCCGGCATCTACCTTCCCGGTCGCTTCGGAATGCGGCTGGAGGACATCGTGGTGGTGGGCCGAGCAGGCCCCGAACCGCTCAACGGCGCCGACCACGGCCTCGTCGTGGTGGAAGCCTGAGGAGCCCGGTGGACCTCGGCATCACAGGCCGCGTGGCGCTCGTCACTGCGTCCTCGGCCGGACTGGGACGGGCGGCGGCCGAGGCTCTGGCCGGGGAGGGGGCCAAGGTTGTGATCAGCGCGCGGGGCGAGGGACGCCTGCAGCAGGCCGCAGAGGAGCTCGCCCGAGGTGGTGCCGACGTGCTGGCCGTGCCTGGCGACGTGACCGAGCCCGACACGCCTCGGGCGCTGGTGGCGGCCGCCATCGAGCACTTCGGGCAGCTCGACATCGTGGTGGCCAACGCCGGTGGCCCTCCGCCCGGGCGTGCCCTGGACGTCGACGACGACCAGGTGCGGGCGGCCGTCGAGGCCAACCTGCTCAGCTCGGTCAGGCTGGTACGCCACGCCCTGCCCGGCATGCGTCAGAGGCGATGGGGGCGGATCTGCTTGATCACGTCGGTGTCCGTCGTCCGCCCCATCCCCGAGCTGGCGCTGTCCAACCTGGCTCGCACGGGCCTGTGGGCGTGGGCCCAGACCGCTGCTGCCGACCTCGCCGCCGAGGACTGCAGCATCACGTTGAACCTCGCCTGCCCGGGCTTCCATGCCACCGGGCGCATGCTCGAGCTGGGCGGCATGCCCAGCGAGCAGATGGGTGACCCGGCCGCTTTCGGCAAGGTGGTGGCCTTCTTGTGCTCGGAACCGGCCAACTTCGTCAACGGCGAGGCGCTGGTCGTCGACGGGGCCATGCACCACCCTCGCTGACTGCGGGGTCAGGCCACGAAGTACTTCGCCCGTGGGTGGTGGCAGACGATGGCCAACGTCGACTGTTCGGGATGGAGCTGGAATCCTTCGCTCACCTCCACCCCGATGCGGCTTCCGTCGAGCAGCTCGACCACCTTGGCGTTGTCCTCCAGGTCGGGACACGCCGGATAACCCCACGAGTAACGGCCGCCCCGGTACTGCTGGCGGAAGAGGCCGATCAAGGTGGGCCCGTCTTCATCGGCGAAGCCCCACTCCTCGCGGATGCGCCGGTGCCAGTACTCGGCCAGCGCTTCGGCCATCTCCACGCCCAAGCCGTGCAGGTGCAGGTACTCGGTGTAGCGGTTCTCGGCGAACAGGCGGGCCGCCTCGGCCGACACCTGGGGCCCCATCGTCACCAGATGGAAGGCGGCGTAGTCCTTCTCGCCCGACTCGACTGGCCGGAAGAAGTCGGCGATGCACAGCCAAGGCGCCTTCCTCTGGCGGGGGAAGCGGAACCGGGTGAGCTCCGCTCCCCGTCGCTCGTCGGCCCACACGATGAGGTCGTCACCTTCGGCGTTGGCCGCGTAGTAGCCCCACACGACCTGGGGCACGAGCAGGTCCTTGGCCTTGGCCTTGTCGAGCTCGGCCCGCAGGGTGACGCTGACCCGCTCCTTGAATTCCTCGTCGTTCTCGCCGTCCTCCGGCCGGTACCCCCACTGGTTTCGGAACAGCGCCGTCTTGTTCAGGTAGCCGGCGACGTCGTCCAGGGCGATCCCCTTGGCCACCCTGCTGCCCAAAAAGGGCGGGTCGAACACGGCATTGGCGGTGCTGTCCTCCGGCGAGCGGGGCGGGACTTCCTCCCCGTCGACCTCGGCTGCCAGCTGGCTCCGCCGCGGCGGCAGGTTGCGGCCCCCGGGCTCGCGGCCGAAAGCGGGATCCTCCTCGCCCGAACGCTTCATGTCGACGAGGCGGTCCATTGTCCGCAGGCCCTCAAAGGCGTCCTTGCCGTAGAAGACGCGGCCCTGGTACACCTGGCGCATGTCGCGCTCGACGTAGGTGCGGGTCAGCGCCGCACCGCCGAGGAGCACCGGGATGTGGGTCAGCCCCCGTTCGTTGATCTCCTCCAGGTTCTCGCGCATGATGAGAGTGGACTTGACGAGGAGCCCGCTCATGCCGATGGCGTCGGCCCTGCGCTCCTCGGCTGCCTGGAGCATCTCCCCGATGCCGACCTTGATGCCGAGATTGACCACCTCGTAGCCGTTGTTGGTGAGGATGATGTCCACCAAATTCTTGCCGATGTCGTGGACGTCGCCCTTGACCGTGGCGAGCACGACCGTGCCCTTGCCACCTTGGTCGGTCTTCTCCATCTTGGGTTCGAGGTACGAGACGGCGGTCTTCATCGTCTCGGCTGACTGCAGGACGAACGGAAGCTGCATCTCGCCCGAGGCGAAGAGGTCGCCCACGGTCTTCATCCCGACGAGGAGCACCTCGTTGACCACCCCCAGCGGCGTGTGCCCGGCCGCCAGCGCTTCCTCGAGCTCGGGCTCCAGCCCGTTGCGGTCGCCGTCCACGATGCGCTGTTGGAGGCGCTGCTCGACGCTCCAGCCCGAGCGGTCCTCCTTCTCGACCGCGCCCGAGGACACACCCTCGAACAAGACCAGGAGCTCGGCCAAGGGGTCGTATCCCGGGCGGCGGCGGTCGTAGACGAGGTCCAGGCACACCTCACGGGTGTGCTCGTCGATCTTGGACAGCGGGATGATGCGCGCCGCATGGACGATGGCGGCGTCCAGGCCGGCTTCCACGCACTGGTGGAGGAAGACGGAGTTGAGCACGTGACGAGCGGCCGGTGACAGCCCAAACGAGACGTTGGACAGCCCCACCAAGGTGAAGACACCGGGTAGCTCGCCCTTGATGCGGCGGATCCCCTCGACGGTCTCGATGCCGTCGCGGCGGCTCTCCTCCATGCCGGTGGAGAGGGGGAGCACGAGCGGGTCGAACACGAGGTCGGAGGGATCGAGGTTGTAGCGCCCGGTGGCGATGTCGTGGATGGCCCGTGCTGCCCGCAGCTTCCAGTCGGCGGTGCGGGCCTGCCCCTCGGTGTCGATGCAGGTGCACACCACCGCTGCGCCGTACTCGCGGGCCAGGGTGAGGAAGCGGTCCAGGCGGCCCCCGGGCTCGTCCCCCTCCTCCAGGTTCACCGAGTTGAGGATGCAGCGCCCGCCCAGCCGTTGGAGGGCGGCCTCGACCACCGGTGCCTCGGTGGAGTCGATCATGAGCGGGACGCTGGCCTGGGTGGCGAAACGGCTTGCCACTTCGGTCATGTCGGCCACTCCGTCGGCGCCGGTGTAGTCGACGCAGACGTCGAGGACGTGGGCTCCTTCCTTCACCTGGTCCTTGGCCAAGGCGACGGTCGAGTCCCAGTCGCCGGCCAGCATGGCCTCGCGAAAGCGCTTCGAGCCGTTGGCGTTGGTGCGCTCGCCCACCACCAGGAACGAGGTGTCCTGGTGGAGGGTGACAGGGCTGTAGATGGAGGACAAGCTGGGCTCGTGCTCCACGGCGCGCGTGGCGGGTGTGAGGTCCCGGCACCGCTCGACCACGGCGCGCAGGTGGGCGGGGGTCGTGCCGCAGCACCCGCCCACGACCGTCACTCCCAGTTCCGTGACGAAGCGGGCGAGATGCTCGGCCAGCTCACCGGGCTCGAGGTCGTAGTGCATGGCTCCCTCCACCACCGAAGGGAGCCCGGCGTTCGGCTGGGCCGACACAGGCAGACGGGAGTGCTGAGCCAGGTGGCGCAGTGCCTCGCCCATCTCGGCCGGACCGGTGGCGCAGTTGAGCCCGATCACGTCGGGGCGCATCGCCTCCAAGGCGGCCAGTGCAGCCCCGATCTCGGTGCCCGGCAGCATGCGCCCGGTGAGCTCGATGGTGACCTGGACCTGCAAGGGCACGCGTCGACCCTGGCGCACCATGGCGCGCTTGCAGGCGTTGATGGCTGACTTGGCCTGCAGCAGGTCGTAGACCGTCTCCACGACGAGGAGGTCCACACCCCCCTGGAGGAGAGCCGCCGCCTGCTGCTCGTAGGCGTTGCGCAGGTCGACGTAGGCGATCTGGCCCAGTGTGGGGAACTTGGTGCCGGGCCCCAGGTTCCCCGCCACCCACCTCTTCCGGCCGTCACCCGCCTGAGCAGCGTCGACTTCCGCCCGTGCGATGCGCGCCGCCGCCACGTTGATCTGCTCGGTCTGCTCGGCGATGCCATACTCGGCCAGGACGACCGAGAAGGCGCCGAAAGCATTGGTCTCGATCACGTCGACGCCGGCATCGAGGAACGATCGGTGCACAGCGCCCACCACGTCGGGGCGTGTGAGGTTCAGGTTCTCGTTGCACCCCTCGAGCGCCGGCCCCCCGAAGTCGTCGGGGCCGAGGCCGGCCAGCTGGAGGCTGGTGCCCATGGCGCCGTCGAAGATCACGACCTTGTCGGCGAGCGCGTCGAGATAGGCGGCGCCCCCTTCCTCGTAGGCCAGGGCGTCGTGGGCGAGCACGACCGGAAGCGTCGATACGTCGGGCACGGCTGCACCAGTCTACGGGCGACGCACCAGGGCACCGCCCGAGAGCACCGGTAGCATGCCAACGATGCCGAGGATCTACACCCGCAAGGGTGACGACGGGACGACAGGACTGCTCTACGGCGGCCGGGTGCCCAAGGACGACCCGGCCATCGAAGCCAACGGTGCGGTGGACGAGGCGCAGGCCGTCCTGGGCCTGGCCCGGGCCGTGGCCCCTCCCGGGTCACAGGTCGAGGAGCTCCTCGTCGCCCTGGAGCGTGACCTGTGGGTGCTCATGGCCGAGGTCGCCACCGCGCCGGGGAACCGGGGGAAACTGGAGGGCGGGCGCACGTTGGTGACCCGTGACATGGTGAGCGCGCTGGAAGCGCGCATCGACGACCTGAGCGCTCGTTTCGATCCCCCTGCGCAGTTCGTCGTCCCCGGCCAGAACCGGTTGTCGGCCGCCTTGGACGTGGCCCGCACCGTCGTGCGCCGAGCCGAGCGGCTGGTGGTCCACACCGGGGTCGCTGCCCGGCCGCCAGCGTCCGACTCGTTGGTCGGCCCGTACCTCAACCGGCTCTCCGACCTGCTGTGGACGATGGCCAGGTGGCAGGAGGGCGACCATCTCACCGCCCGGAGCGTGGCTTCTCACCCCTGATCATCCCTGAGCTCGCGCCCTCGTCGCCGAGTGCCGGGCGACGACCTTTGCCGAAGGGGACACAAGACCGACATGACCCAGACCAGCTCTCCCGCCTCGAGCCCGCTGGCGACCGTAGGCAGGCTCGCCGTGCGTTCCAGTGAGCTCGCCACCCTGGCGTCGCTCGACGAGGGTGCCGCCGCCCAGGTCGCCGTGGTGGGCGTCCCCGTCCTCCAGGGGCCCGACGGGCCCGTGCTCGCCACCGGCGTGCCCGACGAGCTCGCTCTCGGGCAGCGCCAGGTGCGCCTCACCATGGCGCCGGCCGCCGTGGCCCGCCACGGTTTCTCCGGGGATCCGGGGGAGGCCATGGAGGTCGCCGGGCCGGAAGGGCCCGTCCTGGTCCACCTCGGATGCGGCCCGGCGGCGTCCCTCACGGCCGAGCAGCTGCGTCTCGCTTCGGCAGCTCTGGTGCGCCGAGCCGGACGCGGGGGCCAGGCCCTGTTCGTGCTGCCCGCCG
>JBJKRZ010000117.1:0-3443 GCA_046704365.1 Acidimicrobiales bacterium
CGCCCACGAGACGGGGGTGGCGGCAGTGGCAGACCCACTGGGCGGTTCCTGGTTCCTGGAAGCGCTCACCGACCGCGTCGAGTCCGAGGCCGAGGAGATCTTCGCCCACCTCGACGAGCTGGGGCAGGGGTCGATCCTCGAGGGTGTGTACCGGGGCATCGAGGAGGGGTGGTTCCAGAGCCAGATCGCCGAGTCCTCGGCCGAATTCGAGCGCAAGCTCAACGACGGCCGCCGTGTGCTCGTGGGGGTGAACCGCTTCCAGGAGACCGACGAGCCCGAGGCCGACATCCTCTACATCGGCCCCGAAGCCGAGGCCCTGCAACGCAAGCGGCTGGCCCAGGTGAAGGCCGAGCGCGACGAGGGGGCCGTGAGCCGCGCCCTGGCCCGGGTGCGCCAGGACGCGGCGGTGCCCGAGGTGAACGTCATGCCCGGGCTCATCGAGGCTGTGCGTGCCTATGCCACGGTGGGCGAGATCGTGGGCGCCTTGGGACAGGTGTTCGGCACCTGGACCGAACGGGCCGTGGTGTGAGCCCAGCCTCTACGCCGGGGCGGGAGAGAGAGGTGGTCCGCGTCCTCGTCACCAAGGTCGGCCTCGACGGCCACGACCGCGGCGTCAAGGTGGTGGCCCGCATGCTCCGCGACGCCGGCTTCGAGGTCGTCTACGGCGGCCTGCGCCAGACACCCGAGACGGTCGCCGCCACGGCCCTGCAGGAGGACGTCGACGTGGTGGGGCTCTCCATGCACTCGGGGGGACATCTCACCCTGGGGCCGGCGGTGATCGAGGCGCTGCGCAGCGCCGGGCTCGACATCCCGGTGGTGGTGGGCGGGATCATCCCCGTGCGCGACCGCCAGGTGCTGCTCGACCACGGCGTGGCCGAGGTGCTCACCCCTGGTGCCTCGCAGGACGAAGTGGTGGGTGCCGTCCGCCGTGCCGCCGGGCTTCGGGCAGGGAGCGCGGTGCCGGGGCCCTCGGCCGTGGGCGCTTAGCGCAGCCTCCACCGGGGGCGGGGCTGGCCGGCGAAGGTCTCCTGGCCCTCCTTCAGAGCGCGGGCCGAGGTCCCGAGCTGGAGGAAGACGTTGCCCAGGGACTGCGCCTGCTCGGGCGTGAGGTTGCGGGCCGCCCACAGCGTGCGCAGGGTGGCCTGCACGCTGGTGGGGGGCTGGGCGGCGATCACCTTGGCCAGGTCCGTGGCCGTCTCGAGCAGCCGGTCGGCGGGGACCACCTCGGTCACGAGCCCGGCCCGAAGTGCGGTGGCGGCTGACATGCGCTCGTTGGCGCCGGTCAGGGTCATGCGCACGATCTCGCCGAAGGCCATGCGACCGCCGAGAAGGATGGGCTCGAAAGCCGCCGTCATGGCATAGCTCACGTGGGGGTCGAAGAAGGTTGCGTGCTCGGCGGCGACGAGGATGTCGCTCTCGCCCAGGAGGTAGAACGCCCCCCCGCAGGCCATGCCGTTCACGGCGGCGATGACCGGCTTCCACAGCTCCTGGCTCTTGGGCCCGATGCGCCGTCCGGGGTCCTCGTAGGTGAAGGGGTCGAATTCGGTGTCGACGGGGATGTCGGCCCGGTCGATGCCCACGCAGAAGGCCTTGTCGCCGCTGCCGGTGAGCACGACGGCCCGCACGTCGTCGTCGTGGCGGAGCTGGCGCCACAGGGTGGCCAGCTCGTCCTGCATGCGCTCGTCGAAGGCGTTGAGGACCTCGGGACGGTTGAGGGTGACCGTGGCCACACCCGCCTCGATCCCGAGCAGGAGCGTCTCGAAGGAAGGCGTCGCTCGGGCGGCGGGCACGGCGGCACTGTACCGGGTCGTGGATTGCAGACGCTGCCTCCGGCCCGGCTCGACGGGGTGCCGGTATACGGCAGACTTCGGGCGTGCCTGGTACGCCGGCCACCCGGTATGCGCGATCCCTGGACGGTGTCCATGTCGCCTATCAGGAGCTGGGTCGAGGCCAGGACGTCCTCCTTCTCAGCTATCCCACGATGCCGATCGATCTCGTATGGGAAGAGCCGCTCTTTGCCCGGGCACTGCGCCAGCTCGCCTCCTCGCATCGCCTGATCACAGCGGACCTGCGCAGCTGGGGGAGCTCCGACGTCCCCTCCCCGCCCATACCGGCATTGCAGTCCTGGATGGACGACATCGGAGCCGTCCTCGACGCCGTAGGTTCGGTCGAGACCAGCATCGTCGTGCTGGGGGACATGGCTAAACCGGCTCTGCTCTTTGCCGCCACCTACCCCCAGCGGGTGGCGAGGATGGTCCTCGTCAACCCCAGCGCCGGCGTCGTGGCCGGCGAGGACTTCCCGCTCGGCTTCGAGCACGAGGCTGTAGTGAGAATGCTCGACCATTTCTGTTCCGGTGTCGGTCACGGCCCCGTGGCCAAGGAGTTGGCTCCCTCCCGGGCAAGGGAGCCCTTGTACCTGGATTGGGCCACGCGAGCCGAGCGTCTGTCGCTCCGTCCTGGCTCCGTCCGCTACTACGCGCAGCGGTTCATGCTCGACAGCGTCCACGGCGTCTTGGACAGCGTCACCTGTCCGTGCCTGGTCCTGCACCGCACGACGTACCTGTACTGCCCGATCGAGCACTCTCGCTACCTGGCCGGTCGCATCCCCGACGCTCAATTCGTCGTGTTGCCCGGGGACGACTACCTCTGGTGCTCGGGTGATGTCGACGCCCTCTTCGACCAGATCGTCGCCTTCGTGTCGGACGGTCAGCAGGCGGGTGGTGCTCCGGACCGTGCCCTGGCGACCATCTTGTTCACCGACATCGTGGGCTCCACGCAACGTGCCGTCGACCTGGGCGACGCGGCCTGGCGGCGTCTGCTCGAATCGTATGGACAGTTGGTCGCCAGGCACGTCGAGAGCTACCGCGGACGACTGGTCAAGTCGACCGGCGACGGTAGCCTTGCCAGCTTCGACGGTCCCGCCAGGGCCATCCGCTGCGCCACCGCCATCAGCCAGGCCGTGGGCGGCCTCGATCTGGACGTGCGCGCCGGTGTGCACACTGGTGAAGTCGAGCTGATGGATGGGGATCTCGGTGGCATCGCCGTTCACATAGCTGCGCGCGTGATGGCCCACGCCCTGCCGGGAGAGGTCGTGGTGTCGGCGTCGGTCCCCCCGCTGGTGGCTGGCTCAGGTATCGAGTTCGTCGAGCGCGGGGAGCACGAGCTGAAGGGCGTGCCGGAACCCTGGAGGCTCTTCGCCGTGGTCGACTGATTCACCGGGTGACGCTGTAGGTCCGCCGGGTGACGCTGCAAGAGGGGATACCAGGTCGGAGGTGACCGGCCACAGGTCGCGCGCCTGGGGCTCCCTACAATTCGACCGTGTTGCGTCCTGGAAACTGGACCAGACCAGCGGGTGCAAGTCCCGTCCGGGTAATCGCCGGAGAGCCCGGTAGCAGGCCCCGGTTCGCGGTCGAGAGGCCGCGGGCTGAGCGGGGCGTCGAAAG
>JBJKRZ010000118.1:0-2909 GCA_046704365.1 Acidimicrobiales bacterium
CCGTCCGGCCGGGGGTGGTCACCCCCGACACCAAGACCTACCTGTACCTCGACCCCACCCGGTTCCTCGGCCAGGTGGCGTCGATGTGGTACCCGACAGTGGCCCTAGCGACCGTGACGCCCGAGTACATCGGCTACCTCCTGCCGATGGGACCCTTCTACGCCGCCACCGCCGCGCTCCACGTGCCGACCTGGGTGGCGCAGCGGCTGTGGCTGGGCGGCATCCTGTTCGCCGCCGGCGCCGGGATCCTCCACCTGTGCCGCGTGCTCGGCGTGCGGGGCCCGGGGCGGCTGGTGGGGGCGCTGGCCTACGCCTTCACCCCGTACTTCCTCCAGTACGCCGGGCGGATCTCCGTGATCCTCCTGCCCTGGGCGGGCCTGCCGTGGATGGTGGCCTTCACCGTGCTGGCCCTGCGGCGGGGCGGCTGGCGCTACCCCGCCCTGTTCGGGTTGGTGATGGCCCTGGTCAGCGGGATCAACGCCACCGCCGTCCTATACGTCGGCGTGGGGCCGGCCCTGTGGCAGAGCTACGCCGTCTTCCTCCAGCGAGAGGCCACCGCCCGGCGGGCACTGGCGGCGGGCCTGCGGATCGCCGTGCTGGCCGCCGCCGTCAGCGCCTGGTGGATCGCCGGCCTGGCCGTCGAGGCGGCGTACGGGGTCGACGTGCTCCGCTACACCGAGACGCTGCCCTCCACGAGCCAGACGTCCAGCGCCTCGGAGGTGCTGCGGGGGCTCGGCTACTGGTACTTCTACGGCGGCGACCAGCTCGGTCCGTGGACCCGATCGGCCGTCCTCTACACCCAGACGGTGTGGGTGGTGGCCCTGTCGTTCCTCGTGCCCGCCCTGTCGTTCCTGTCGGCGGTGGTGGTGCGGTGGCGCCACCGGGCCTACTTCGTCCTGTTGGTGGTGGCCGGCGTCGTGCTGTCGGTCGGGGCGTTCCCCTACCGGGACCCCACCCCGGTCGGCGGCCTCCTCAAGGCGTTCATGGGCGACACCACCGCCGGGCTGGCCCTGCGGTCGACCGACCGCGCCACCCCCCTGGTCGTCCTGGGCCTTGCCATGCTCCTCGCGTCGGCGGTGTCCGCCCTGTGGCGCCGCCTGCCCCGGACGGGGATCGGGGTCGGCCTGCTGGCGGCGGCGCTGGTGGTCGCCAACAACCCGGCGGTCTTCAACGGTGACGCCGAAGTGGCCACCACCTTCCACCAGCCCGCCTCCCTGCCGTCGTACGAGCTGGCGGCCCTGCACTACCTGAACTCGATCGACCCGGGGACCCGGGTGCTGGCCATCCCCGGCAACGACTTCGCCGCCTACCGGTGGGGTGACACCGTCGACACCCCCCAGCCGGCCGTCCTCACCCGGCCCTTCGTCACCCGTGAGCAGCAGATCATGGGATCCGAGGCGACGGCCGACACGCTCAACGCCATGAACGAGCCCATCCAGACAGGCATCGAGGACTGGTCGTCCCTCGCCCCCATGGCCCGGCTGATGAGCGCCGGCAACCTCCTGGTCGAGTACGACCAGGCCTACGAGCACTACGGCGTCCCCCAGCCCCAGCTGCTGGCCCGGGCGCTGGCCACGACCCCGCCCGGGCTCACCAACCCCACCCCGTTCGGCACACCGGTGCCCAACGTGGCCACACGCTCGACGCTCTACGAGGCCGACCTGGCGGCGCCGGCCAACCCGACCTGGCCGTCACCGCTCGTCGTCTACACAGTGCCCGGCACCCGGCCCATCGCCCGGGGCGAGTCCGACCAGGGCGCCATGGTGGTGGCCGGCGACGCCACAGGGCTGGAGACGCTGGCCGGGGACGGGCTGCTCGACACGTCCAGCGCCGTCTACTACGCCGGGACCCTCGACCGCCACCCCGCCCAGCTGCGCACCCTCCTCGCCGGGGGCGCCACGCTGGTGGTCACCAACACCAACAAGGCCCAGGCGTTCCAGTGGAACTCCCTGACCGCCAACTACGGGTACGTCCAGACGCCGACAGAGCACCCGACGCGGACCGACCCCAAGGACAGCCCGATCGACCTCTTCCCCGGCGCCCCGTCCGACGCCCGCACCTACGCCGCGTACACCGGGGCGCTCAACGTCACGGCCTCCTCGTACGGCAACACCGTCTCCTACACCCCCGAGGACCGCGCCTACAGCGCCATCGACGGCAACCTCGACACGGCATGGGAGACGGGCACGTTCATGAGCGACCCGGCCGGCCAGTGGTGGCAGGCCCGGTTCGGCGGTGGCGGCGTCACCGCCGACCACGTCACCCTGGTGCAGCCCCAGCGGGGCACACGCGCTCGGTGGATCACCAAGGTGACCCTCACCTTCGACGGTGGCTCGCCGGTGACCGTGCCGCTGGGACCACGGTCCCGTCAGGCCGGCGGGCAGACCATCACCTTCCCGACCCGGACCTTCCACACCCTTCGGGTCACCGTCGACGCCACCAGCGACGACCACGAGGCGCAGGCGACCGCCACCGCCGTCGGCCTGGCCGAGGTCGACGTCCCCGGGGTGCACGTGCTGGAGATGACACGGATGCCGAGCGACCTCCTCTCGGCCGCCGGCACCTCGTCGCTCGCCAACCGCCTGGTCCTCGACATGAGCCGGGAGCGGGTCTCCCCCTACCCCCCGCGCAGCGACCCGCAGACCCAGATCGTCGACCAGTTCACCCTGCCGACGACCCGGACGTTCACCCTGTCGGGCACGGCCAGCATCTCGGCGCTCATCCCCGACGACGAGGTCGACCGGCTGGTCGGCATGCCGGGCGCCACAGGGAGCGGGGTGGTGGGTTACTCGTGGGGGCGGCTGCCCGGTGGGCTCCTGTCCACCGCCGCCGGGGCGGCGGACGGCAACCCGGCCACGGCCTGGCAGCCCGGCTTCGAGGCTCCCTACCAGAAGGGGTCGTGGCTGGCG
>JBJKRZ010000119.1:0-6016 GCA_046704365.1 Acidimicrobiales bacterium
CTCGGGAGCAGCAGACCACGCCCGAGCCCAGGCGGCGGGCAGGCCGGCGCTCTCCACAGCGCCCACCGGGTCGAATTCGGCGCCGGTGGGCAGGTGGTGGCGCCAGCTCAGCGCCGCACCGGTGGCCGTCACCCGCCTCACGCTACCGGCGGTGTGGCTGGGCTCCGGGCGGGGCGAGGGGCGGGCGGGCATAGCCTGAGCACGTGACGCGTCGCCTCGTCAGCATCGTCCCGCACACGCACTGGGACCGCGAGTGGTACGAGCCCTTCGAGAGCTTCCGCCTGCGGTTGGTGCGCATGGTGGACGGGCTCCTGGACCTGCTCGAGTCCGACCCGTCCTATGCCCGCTTCCTGCTCGACGGCCAGATGGCCGTGGTGGACGACTACCTCGAGGTGAGACCTGAGGCCGAGCGGCGCCTGCGCGCCCTGGCTGCATCGGGACGGCTGTCCATGGGCCCCTGGTACATCCTCATGGACGAGTTCCTGGTCTCGGGCGAGACCATCGTGCGCGACCTCCAACTGGGATTCGAACGTGCCACCGCCTTCGGCGGAGCCATGGAGGTCGGCTATCTGCCCGACATGTTCGGGCACATCGCCCAGATGCCGCAGCTTCTGCGCCAAGCCGGGCTGGACCACGCCGTGGTGTGGCGGGGGGTGCCGTCGGCGGTCGACAAGAGCGCCTTCTGGTGGTCCTCACCCGACGGCTCGCGGGTACGGGCCGAGTACCTCGTCGTGGGCTACAGCAACGGCTCGTCGATACCCGACGACGCCAAGGCGCTCGTGCGTCGCATCGCCGACCACGACAAGGAGGTCGGCACCTTCCTCCTCGACGGGATGCTCTTCATGAACGGCACCGACCACCAAGAGCCCCAACCGTGGCTGGGAAGGGTCGTGGCCGAGGCCAACGACATGCAGGACGACTACCGCCTCGAGGTGACCTCGCTGCAGGAATACCTGGGGAGCGCCCCCGTTGGGGAGCTCCCCACCTGGGAGGGCGAGCTGCGCTCAGGAGCCAGGGCCAACGTGCTCATGGGCGTGGCCTCCACGAGGGTCGACGTGAAGCAGGCGGCGGCCGCCACGAGCCGGGCGCTCGAGCAACGCGCCGAGCCCTACGCCGCCTTGCTGCTGCCCGCCGCCCGGTGGCCGCAACGCCTTGTGGAGCTGGCCTGGCGCCAGGTGATCCGCAACGCGGCGCACGACTCGATCTGCGCCTGCTCGGTGGACGAGGTGACCGACGCCGTTGCGGTCCGCTACGCCGAGGCGCGGCGTATCGCCGAAGGGATCGCCGAGGAGGCCCTGGCGGAGTTCTCGCGCTCGTTGGCCGACCCCGGGCCGGTGGCCTTCAACCCGTCAGCCCGGGCCCGCAGCGGCGTGGTCGAGATCGTGGTCCCCGGCGAGGAGGTGCCCGAAGGGGCGCAGGCGCTGGCCGAGGTGCCCGGCGCCTTCGGCATCCCACGGGGGTTGGGGGCCCTCACCCTGGACGCAGCCACCGTGCGCACCATCCTCGGGCTGCTCCCGAGCGGCAGCCAGATCGACACCCACACCTGGATCCAGGACGTGGTGGTGGACGAGGACGACACCGGCATCGACATCACCATCACCTTCGGCGCCGAGGAGCGCTTCGACGTCCCCATCTCCTCCATCAAGCAGGACCTCTACACACGTCTGGGGGCGAGGCCCGACTCGGTGGTGCGCATCCGCATCGACCAGCCGCCCACCAGGCGCGTGCTGGTTCGCAGCGGCGACGTGCCGGGCTTCGGCTGGCGGGCCCTGGCCCCCCGGGCTCTGCAGCAGCCGGTGCGGGTGGAGCGGGAGCACGACACCCTCGCCATGGACAACGGGCACTGCCGGGTGGTGGTCGACCCCACGGACGCCACGTTCGACCTCGACGGCACAGCTGGTTTCGGCCGTCTCGTCGACGGCGGCGACCTGGGTGACTCCTACAACTACTCGCCGCCCGCCGGCGACCGGTTGGTGGACCGGCCCGAGAGCGTCGAGTTGTCGGTGGAGGAGGAGGGACCGGTACGTGCCCGGGTGACGGCCACCGCCCGCTACCGATGGCCCTCGTCGGTGGACGGCTCCAGCCGGTCCCGGGTGGGGGACGAGCCGGTCACCGTCATCACGACCTGGCAGCTGTGTGCCGAGGACCGTCACGTGCTCGTGACCACTTCGTTCGTGAACCCGAGCCGCGACCACCGACTGCGCGTGCACCTGCCGCTCCCCCGACCCGCTGCGCACTCCGAGGCGGAGTGCGCCTTCGCCGTGGTACGGCGACCGCTCGACGCCGAGGGCCGCCCCGACGAGCTCGGCCTCCCCACCTTCCCCAGCCGGCGCTTCGTGACGGCCGGAGGGCTGACGGTGGCGCACGACGGCCTGTGCGAGTACGAGCTCGTCGACGTCGAGGAGGGCACCGAAGGGCGCCAGGCGCGCACCCTGGCCCTGACGCTGCTGCGCTCGACAGGCATGCTCTCGCGCCTGGGCATGGCCTACCGCCCGCTGCCCGCCGGGCCCCTCACGGCCGTAGAGGGCCTGCAGATGGTGGGACGGCGCCTGCAGTGCCGCTACGCCCTGGCCGTGGACCACCCCGATCCCTACGCCCTGGCCGACGCCGCCTTCGTGCCGCTCGACGTGGTGCACGCCCCGGGCGGGGGTGCTCGGCCTCCGCAGGGCAGCGAGCTGGACGTGGGCGGCGGCGAGGTCTCGGCCGTGCACCGGGTGGCCGGCGTCCTCGAAGTGCGCCTGTTCAACCCTCGCCCGTCCCCCACCACGGTGCGCATCGGCGACCGGTCAGGCTGGCTCGTCGACCTCCGGGGCCGGCCCCTCGGACCCTTCGACGGGGGTTTCGAGCTGGGGCCCTTCGCCATCGCCACTGTCCGCCTCCCAGGCGCCTGAACCCTCGGCCCCGGAGTCCCCCACGGCGGCGCGCAGGCCGCTCGTGATGAGGCGCTCGCCCCGCTGGCGCAGGTCGTCCAGGTCGTCGAGCACCTCTGCCAAGCGGTCCCAACGGCGGGCGACGCGGTGCTCGTAGGCAGAGGACCGGGCGCCGGGGAGCTGCACGGCCCATAGCTGCACCCGGCCCAGGTCCTTGATGAACCGGGGACGCACGGAGCGGAAGGTGAACTCGGAGCTGGCGGTGGTGTCCCCATCCCCGCCGGCCGACGGGTGCAGCTGGCGGAGCAGAGCCGCGTGGAAGTCGTCGGACACGAGCACCGTCCCCGGATCGGCCAGCCCCACCACGGCGTGGGCGAGGTTGACGACCGGCCCGTAGTAGTCGCCGTCCTGCGCCAGCACGGGGCCCTCGGCCAGTCCCACCCGCACGTCCGACAGCAGCTCGTCCTGGGCGTAGGCCTCGGCCAGGCCCAAACCGATGCGGATGGCGGCAAGGGGTGACTCGGCCACGAACATGGCCTCGTCGCCGATCATCTTCACGAGGCGGCCACCGAAGGCCGTGATGGTGTCGTGGGCCACCTCCTCGAAGCGGCTGACCACGACGGCGAGCTCCTCCTCGGACAGCTGCTGGCTGAGCACCGTGAAACCGACCATGTCGGCGAAGCCGACGCACAACGAGGGCAGGGCGCCGGTGTTCCTGGTGCGCAGCAACATGGCCCGGCGCGTGGCCGCCTGGACGTGGCGGCGCCAGGCGAACTCGAGGAGCCTGCTCATGGCGGGGATCATCTGGTCGGCCAGCCGGGCGAAGAGGTCGGCGGCCTCCACGCTGTCCTCGAGATTGCTCATGAGCGGCAGTGGGGCGCCGAGCAGGGCCGGGGAGACCTCGGCGTCGGCGATGCGGGCCATGGACGAACCGATCACCCGGGCCAGCTGCACGGCGGTGTCAGCCTGGAGCATCCCCATGGCCATGTAGGTCTTGATGGTGTCGAGAGCCTCGATGTCGAGGTCGGTGAAGAGGGCGTCGCCGGGCCCGGGGTCGGGGAAGCCCAGCGCCCGCCAGAACCGGCGGGACACCTCGACGGGGATCCCGGTGCGCTGGGCGACCTGCGCCTCGGTGTAGCGCGGCCCCGCCGGCACGAGCAGGCAGTCGGCGACGAGCAGGTCGAGCGTTCCCTCGGCCTGGGCCCTGTCGATGTCCTGGGCGCTGGCTCCGTGCTCTTCGAGGAAGCGCCGCACCCTGGCCAGCACCGCTTCGTCGGGAGCCATGGACAAGACCCTACGGCGAGGCCCGCCAGGCCGCACCGGCGCCGCCGGGGCGTGGACGGGGCGGCGGAGCGCGCTCGTACACTGAGCCGATGCGCACCGTTGCGCACCTGCCGGAGCTGGCCGGACCGGTGGTGCTCGTGCCCGTCAAGGCCTTCCGGCGGGCCAAGGCGAGGCTGGCACCGTCGCTCGATCCCGGCCAGCGCGCCGAGCTGGCGAGGCGCATGGCCGAGCGGGTCCTGGCAGCGGCATCTCCGCTGCCGGTGGCGGTGGTGTGCGACGACGACGAGGTGGGACGATGGGCCGCCGAGCACGGCGCCGTGGTGCTGTTCGAGCGGGGCCGGGGCCTGAACGGTGCCGTAGGGAGCGGCGTCCGCCGGCTGGGCGAGGCGGGCGCCGGCGAGGTGCTCGTCGTCCACGGCGACCTCCCCTTGGCCGAGGGCCTGGGCAGGCTGTCGGGGTTCGCCGGCGTCACCCTCGTCCCCGACCGCCGGGACGACGGCACCAACGTCGTCTGCCTGTCGCCTTGGAGCGGCTTCCGGTTCTGCTACGGGCCCGGCTCGTTCCACCGGCACCTGGAGGAGACCGGTCGCCTCGGGATCCCCGTCCGCGTGGTGCGGGACCCGGCGCTCGGCGCCGACGTCGACGTCCCCGACGACATCCCCCCGTCGATGGCCTTCTGGGGTCGCCCGTGAGCGAGCGGGTCCTGCCCGTGAACGAGCGGGTCCTGCCCGTGGGCGAGCTGGCGCGCCCAGAGCCGGTGACCGTGGATCTGCAGACGCCGGCGTCCGCCCTGGCCGTGGGCGCCCATCCCGACGACGTCGAATTCGGGTGCGGAGCCACATTGGCCAAGTGGGCGGCGGCGGGATGCGCTCTCCATCACCTCGTCCTGACCGACGGGTCGAAGGGGAGTTGGGCACCCGAGGACGACACAGCTGCTCTCGTGCAACGACGACACGCCGAACAACTCGAGGCTGCCCGGCGCCTGGGGGGCGGAGCGGTGGAATTCCTGGACTGGACCGACGGCGAGCTCCAATCGGGGCCCGAGCAGCGCCGAGCGGTGTGCGAGGTCATCCGGCGCCTTCGCCCCGCCGTGGTCCTCGGGCACGACCCGTGGCGCCGCTACCGGCTCCACCCGGACCACCGCCACGCCGGCTGGCTGGTGGTGGACGCCGTGGTGGCGGCCCGTGAGCCCCGCTTCGCCCCCGAGCTCGGCCCCGCACACAGGCCCACCGCGCTTCTCCTATGGGAGGCCGACGAGCCCAATCACGTGGAGCGAGCCGACAAGGGCGCCCGGCAGAAGCTGGAGGCCCTGCTGGCCCACGAGAGCCAGTACCGCTCGACCCTCGGAATCGAACCGGGCCCAGAGGGCCTGCGCGGCCTCGACGACTTCGCCGACCGGCTGGCCCGGCGCCTGTCCGACCACGGTGCCCTGGCCGACCCTCCCGTCGCCGAGGGTGAGGCCTTCCGGCTCATCGCCGACCTGTAGCGACGGCCGGACCAGACGCGGAGAGGGGGCCCCGAAGGGCCCCCTCCTCCATGAGCGACGCTCGCTGCCGGATGGCCCGGCAGCCGGGCTCAGCTCTTCTTGGCTACCCGGGGACGCCGGGCCCGCTTGCGTGCCGGAGTGGCGGCAGCGGCAGCCTTTTTGGTCGTGCGCCGCTTGGCGGTGCGCTTGGCCGGAGCGCGCTTGGCGGCCGCCTTCTTGGCCGGTGCCCGGCGCTTGGTGGCCTTGCGCGCCGTGGTGCGCTTGGCCGCCTTCTTGGCCGGTGCCCGGCGCTTGGCGGTGCGCTTGGCCGGAGCCCGCTTGGTCGTGCGCTTCGCCGTGGCCCGCTTGGCGGTCCGCTTCGCAGTGGTCCGCTTGG
>JBJKRZ010000120.1:0-7566 GCA_046704365.1 Acidimicrobiales bacterium
GCCCAAGGGTCGGAACAGCGCCAGGGCCAGCACGATGTTGGTCCCGTTCTCGAGCACGTAGAGCCAGAAGGCCGAGCGCAGGTCCTGCACCGACTGCAGGACGCGCACCACGTACAAGAAGGCGCAGAAGCCGGGTAGGCCGAGCGAGAGCATGGCCAGGGCGACGGCTGTGGTCCCGGTGGTCGTGGGGTGGCCGATCATCACGCCGAGCAACGCCAGAAGGGGCCGCGCCAGCACCACCATGGCGACGGCCAGGGGGATGATCACCGCCAACGTGGTGCGCAGGCCCAGGTCCATGCGGCGCCGGAAGCGAGCCATGTCGCCCGTGGTGAAGCGGGCGGCCAGCTCGGGGGCCACGGCCGTCATGACCGACACCGCCACGACGCCGTAGGGCAGCTGGAAGAACTGGTAAGCGTAGGTGTAGGCGGTGACCGCCCCGGGGCCCACGTGTACCGACAGGGCCAGGACCACGACCAGCGCCACCTGGTTGGTCACCACCAGCCCCACCGTCCAGCCCGACAGCCCCACGATGGTGCGCACCGCCGGGTGGTTCAGGCGCGGCGACCACCTGAGGTGCACGCCGGCGCGCCGCAGCGAGGGCAGGAGCCACACGAGCTGGACGATCACCCCGGCGGTCGTCCCCAGGCCCAAGAGCAGCAACTGGCCCCGGTGGTGGTAGACGCCGCCCAGGCTGGGGCTGCGCACCCACAGCCCGAAGGCCAACAGGGCGGCGATCAGCACCACGTTGTTGGCGATGGGCACGAAGGTGGGGGCGGCGAAGCGCCGCTGGGTGTTGAGCAGGGCGGTGGCCACGCTGATGCAGCCGTAACAGGCCAGCTGGGGGACGAAGAGCACGAGGAGGTCGGTGGCCACGCTGCGCTCGGCGGCCGCCTGGGGGGCGTGGTTGAAGGCCGTCATGGCGTCGACGATGAAGGGAGAGGCCACGAGGAAGGCGAGGCAGGCGAGGCCGATCACCACCACCGCCACGCTGGTGACAGCCGAGATGGCGTCCCAGGCCTGCTCCTTGGCCGGTCCCGACAGCTGTGCCACGAACACGGGTACGAAGGTGGCCGACACGATGCCGCCCAGCACGACGTCGTGCACGACGTTGGGCATGGTGTTGGCCAGGTTGTAGGCGTCGGCCAACGTCTGGAAGTGCACCGCATAGACGAGGGCGACGAGGCGCAGGAGCCCGGTGAGGCGCGACAAGGTCGTGCCCAGGGCCATCACCCCGCTGTCGCGGGCGAAACGGGTTCGGATCACGACACGCCGACGGGTGGCCCCGGCGTGCGGCCCCGGACGTGAGCGCCGCGGCCGGCCGGATGGCGACGCCAAAGCGTCCTGCCCCACCACCACAGGAGCACGAGCAACGCCGCCGCTGACAGGGCGACGGCCACGAGCGACGTCGACATGGAGTGCACCGTGATGTGGGTGGAGGCGAGCACCAACCCGCCGGTGGGGCTGGTGAAGGTCACCGTCAGGCGGAAGTCGCCCGCCACCCTGGCCCGCATGTCCACGTACACGGCGTTGGTGGCGAGCGCGATGGTGGCCTGGCAGGTGAAAGTGGAGCGCTCGGTCGAGCTGTGCACGCTGAAGGAGTGGCACACCGGGCCGGGGTCCTGGCCGGTGCCGGAGGGGAAGACCACTTTGTCCCCGCTGACCTCGAACGTCCCGCTCACCGAGTAGGCGGACTGTTTGGTGAGCGTGAGGGGGACCTTGGCCGCCGTGGAGGTGAGCTTGATGGTGTCGGCCCGGATGGACAGCTGCGACAGCTGGGTGCCCAGGGCCCCCTCGAAGGAACGCAACGCCTGCAGTTGCTGGCCCGGGTGCAATTGCTCGTTCTCGGACCACAGCAACCGGTCGCCGAGGGCGTGCACGACGGGTGTGGCGGCGGCGTCGAGGGCGCTGGCGAAGGCGCTCAGGCGGCTTCGGTCGGAGCGGATCCTGCGGCCGGGCACGCTCGAGGTGCTCGATGCCGACGACAGCCGCCGGAGGCCGGGGGCCAGGGGTACCTCGGAGAAGAGCTGGTCGATGGTGACGGGCGTGACGAGCGGGTCGGACTGCAAGGCACCCAGGACCACGTCGAGGGTGGCGGCGTCGGGTGCCGTGCCGGGGGCCGTGTCGAGGACCACGCCCCGGGCGGCAGAGTCGTTGGGCTCCTCGTAGTAGACGAGGGCCAGGTCGGCGAGCATCCGGTAGGCGGCCAGCGCGTCGGTGGTACCCGAGGCCGAGGCCAGGTCGGCAGCCAGCTGGCTGTCGGACTCGACCGCTGTCGGGCTCACGCCGCGCCCAGCCGACAGGACGAAGGGCGCCGTGGCCGTGAGCCCGGGACCCTCCACCGAGGACACGTCGCCCGGAGGCACCACCACCCGGTCGAAACCGAGCGAGGCCAGCTCGGACAGTGCCGCCTGGTCCAAGGGGCCCGACGCCCTCCAGACCCCGCCGGCGGCGTGCAGCGAGGTGAGCACCTGGGCGCCGCGGTGCAGCTGCTCGGCGAGCTCGCCCTGGAGTCCCGCCGAGGCCAGAGCGGTGGCGTCCACGGGCACGAAGGGCCCGCTCAGCACCTGGTGGGCGGGCTGGGCGCTCAGCGCCTGCAAGGCGGCGAGAGCGGAGCGAGCCGTGGGACGCTGGGAGCCGGACAGGGCCGCCACGGTGGCCGGCACTGGCTGCAGGCTGAGGCCGTCGGAGGGGTGGGTGCCCACGGCCTGGAGCTGGGCGAGGAGCTGGGCGAGGGAGCTGCTCGAGGTGTCGGGTGAGGGCGCCTTGGCGCTGGAGGTGGGAAGGGCCAGGGGAAGGATCCAGGCCAGGCGCACCTTGTTGGTGGTGACCGGCGGGTTGGCGTAAACGAGGTAGGTGAACAGCGAGCTCCCGGCCCCCCCGCCGCTCGACGACAGCTGAAGGCGCAGCGGGTACACGCCGCCGCAGTTGCCGGGCTGGCACGCCAGGTTGGCCGTGAGCGGGCCGCTGCCGGTGGCCGGGGCGTCCCCGGTCGCCACCGGCACCGTGACCGTCAGCTGCCCCGGGGGGCCGCTGGCCAGAGTGGAGGTCGGCACCGTCGCCGTGGCGAGCACGCGGCCCACCGCCGTGCCGGCTGCCGTCTCGGCGAAGGCGGAGCGGCTGGTCAGGTGTTCGTAGACGGTGACGGTCAGGTTGAGTGACGAGAGCACGGTCCCGCTCACCTGGAGATGCAGCACCATGGGCTGGCCCGGCCCCACCCAAGGGGTCTGGGACACCAAGGTGAGCGTGGGCTGCCCGTGGGGTCCCGATGCTCCCGCCGCCGGCACCGCCGCCGGTCCCACGCCGAGGAGGGCTGCGCCCAGCGCGGCGGCGAGCGCGCGAAATGGCCGGCCCATGGGCGAGCAACGCTATCGCCGCAGGCACCGTGCCCAGGGTCCGCCAGGCCCGTGCACAGCGGGGGAGGAGGTGGCGGCCTGCCCACCGCTACCCTCAGGCGGCGATGATCCCCACCCGCGTCCAGCTCTTGTTGGAGGCCACCAAGGAGCTGGCGGCTCGCTTCGCCGACGCCGGCCACCGTCTCTACCTGGTCGGCGGGTGGGTGCGCAACGCCATCGTGGCCGACGCCGCCAACGGCCAGAAGGCGCAGGGCGACGACTTCGACCTCACCACCGACGCCCGGCCCGGGGACATCGAGGCGGTCCTGGACGGCTGGGCCGACGCGCTGTGGACGGCGGGCAAGCGGTTCGGCACCATCGGCGCCACCAAGGACGGCCGCCGCTACGAGATCACCACGCACCGGGCCGAGGCCTACGTCCCCGACTCGCGCAAGCCGCACGTCACCTTCGGCGACTCGGTGGAGGTCGACCTGTCCCGGCGCGATTTCACGGTCAACGCCATGGCGCTGTCGCTACCCGACCTGCAGCTCGTCGACCCCTACGACGGGCTGGCCGACTTGGCCGCCCGGCGCCTGCGCACCCCCCTCGACCCGCACGTCTCCTTCGGGGACGACCCCCTGCGCATGCTGCGCGCCGCGCGCTTGGTGGCCGGTCTGCAGCTGGTGCCCGATCCCCCCGTGGTGGAGGCCGTGCGCGAGATGCACGGACGCCTGGCCATCGTCTCGCCCGAGCGCGTCCGCGACGAGCTCGACAAGCTCCTCGTGGTGGCCAAGCCCTCTCCTGGGCTGTGGTTCGCGCTGGACACGGGCCTGGCCGGGCACTTCCTGCCCGAGCTGCCGAGGCTGGCCCTCGAGCAGGATCCCATCCAGCGCCACAAGGACGTGCTGGCCCACACCCTGGCGGTGGTGGACAAGACGCGCCCGGACCGGCTGCTTCGCCTGGCCGCCCTGCTGCACGACATCGGCTAGCCACGCACACGCGCGCCTACGGACCCGAGGGGGTGACCTTCCACCACCACGAGGTGGTGGGGGCCCGCATGGCCGCCGAGCGCATGGCGGCGCTGCGCTACCCCAAGGACGACATCGACACCGTCGTGCGGCTGGTCGAGCTGCACTTGCGCTTCCACACCTACCGCCTGGGCTGGACGGACAAGGCGGTGCGCCGCTACGTGCGCGACGCCGGGCCCCTGCTCGAGCGGCTCAACGAGCTCACCCGCTGCGACTGCACGACCCGAAACCCGGCCAAGGCCAGGGCCCTGGCAAAGCGCATGGACGAGCTGGAGGTGCGCATCGAGGAGCTGCGGGCCCAGGAGGAGCTCGACGCCATCCGGCCGGAGCTGGACGGGCGCCAGATCATGGAGCAGCTGGGGATCCGCCCGGGACCGCTCGTGGGGGAGGCGCTGGCTTTCCTGCTCGAGCTCCGCCTGGAGGAAGGGCCGCTCGGCGAAGCCGAAGCGCGCCGGCGTCTCGACGCCTGGTGGGCCCCGCGCCGGGGCTCGCCGTAGGGCCCTGGGTCTTGAGCGTCTCTGGACGGCTTCAGGGCCTCTGGATGTTCAGTCCTCGGGCCAGGCCGGCCCCAGGTCGCCGAGGGAGAAAGCCTCCACCATGCGGTGGGCGTCGTCGTCGTGGAACTGCACCGGCGGCGACTTCATGAAGTAGGCGCTGGGGCCGAGTAGGGGCCCGCCGAAGCCGGCGTCGAGGGCGATCCTGGCGCAGCGCACGGCGTCGATGATGACCCCGGCGGAGTTGGGGGAGTCCCACACCTCGAGCTTGAGCTCCACGTTGAGGGGCACGTCGCCGAAGTTGCGTCCCTCCAGACGTATGTAGGCCCACTTGCGGTCCTGGAGCCACGGGACATGGTCGGAGGGGCCGATGTGCACGTCGTCGGCGTCGAGGACGTAGTTCTCCACCTGGCTGGTCACGGCCCGTGTCTTGGAGAGCTTCTTGGACTGCAGCCGCTGACGTTCGAGCATGTTCTTGAAGTCCATGTTCCCGCCGAAGTTCAGCTGGTAGGTGCGGTCGAGGGCCAGCCCCCGGTCCTCGAAGAGACGGGTGAGCACGCGATGGACGATGGTGGCGCCCACCTGGCTCTTGATGTCGTCGCCGACGATGGGCACCCCGGCGTCGCGGAACTTGCGGGCCCAGGCGGGGTCGCTGGCGATGAACACGGGGATGGCGTTCACGAAGGCCACCTTGGCGTCGAGACAGGCCTGGGCGTAGTGGCGCTGTGCTTCCTCGGAGCCGACCGGCAGGTAGCTCACGAGCACCTCGGCCCCGGCGTCGCGCAGCGCCTGGGCCACGTCCACCGGCTCGGCGGGGGACTCCTCGACGGCGTCGACGTAGTAGGCGCCCAACCCGTCCAGGGTGGGCCCGCGTTGGACGGTCACGTCGAGGTGACCCACCGTGGCGAAGCGCACGGTGTTGTTCTGGCCTGCCCAGATGGCCTTGGACAGGTCGGTGCCCACCTTGGTGGCGTCCACGTCGAAGGCGGCCACGAACTCCACGTCGCCGACGTGGTAGCCGCCCAGGGTCACGTGCATGAGCCCGGGCACAGTCTCCTCGGGATCGGCGTTTCGGTAGTACTCGACGCCCTGCACCAGGGAGCTGGCGCAGTTCCCCACGCCGGCGATGGCCACCCGAACCTTGCTCATGAGCTGCTTCCTTCCGTTTGCACCAAGGGACCTTCCACATCGCTGGGGGTGTCGCTCTGGCGGCCACCCGGCCCGGGAACGACCAGGCGGGCGTGCTCGGCGGCGATGAGACGATCGAGCCAGGAGATGTCGCGCTCGGTCGACTCGGCGGCGTGCTCCACCACTGACTGGGCGTAGGCGTCGCGTCGTCCGCACTCGCCGCTGGCGTGGCGCACGTCGTCGAGCTGCTGGAGCAGCTGCGCCCGACGCCGCTCGAGCAGGCGCAGGCGGGCCTGGGGCGGCAGGTAGCGGGCGAGGGCGAGGCGCAGCCCGAAGCTGCGGGCGTCATCGGCGCCAGGGTCACGCTCGCCGTCGAGCAGGGCGGCGAATTGGCGGCGGCCCTCGTCGGTGATCCGGTACACCTTGCGGCCGCGGCGCCCCCTGGCTCCGGCCGGGCGCCGGTTGCGCAGGGCGGCGCGCTCCCCGGTGAGCGAGCCGGTCATGGGCACGGCCGGCCCCTCGGTGACGACCTCCTCGGCACTCACCACGGCACCCGAGCGCTCCAGGCGCGACAGGGCCGGGTAGAGCGAGCCGAAGGAGACAGGGGAGAAGAAGCCCAGCTCCTCGCGCAGGCGCTTGCGGATCTCGTAGCCGTGCAACTCCTGCTCGCCGAGCAGGCCCAAGATGGCCAGCTCGAGCATCACCACGACCTCGGGGCTGCCCGGCCAGGCTGGGTTCGAAGCGATCGATGCATCGTGAAGATGTATCGTATCGATATATCGACGGGAAGGCAACAGCGGCTCCACGGAGGGGCAGACGCCGGGGCCCCACCCCTTCGGAAAGCGGTCCCCGGCGGTACCCTTGCAAGCGATGACCTTCGGGCCCAGTGCCATCCGCGGCTTCCCGGTGACGGGGAGCGGGGGGCGCGTGGAGTACCGCCTGGCCCGCAACGCCGTGGTCAAGGAGTTCCGCAAGGGTCGCCTGAGCCGCCTGGACGTCTGCGATGCCCACCCGGAGCTCATCCGGGCCGCTCGCAACGTGGGAACGCCGCTCGAGGAGGACTGCCCCATCTGCGGAGAGGTGCCGGTGGTGCACGTCACCTACGTGTTCGGTCCCCGGCTCCCGTCCCACGGCCGGTGCCCGGCCACGGCCACCGAGCTGGCCCGGCTGTGCCGGCGTGCCGACGAAGTGGCCTGCTACGTGGTCGAGGTGTGCCCCGAGTGCCGGTGGAACCACCTGGCCCGGATGTACCCCGCCGGGGGCCGGCACCGGCGCCCGGCCCGGCAAGCGGCGCGCGGCGGCAACGGCTGACCCATCGGAGCCGGACGCGGCCGCCTACCGCAGGGGCGTGCCCATGGGGCACCATGGACGCCCAGCATCGGCGAGTGCCGGGACGAAGAGCAGCCCCGCTCGGGGCGAGAGGATCGACATGAGCGTCGTGCAACCAGGTGGCGACAAGCAGTCGGGTGCCAAGCCCGGTTCCGGGCGGGGCCAGGGCCAGCGCCCCAGCTCCGGGCAGCGCCAGCCCAAGGCGGGCCAGCGTCCCCCTTCGGCCGGGGGCCGGTCACAGACCAAGCCCGGATC
>JBJKRZ010000121.1:0-3656 GCA_046704365.1 Acidimicrobiales bacterium
CCTGGCGCCGCTGCCCTTCGTGCAGCTTCGGGTGGCGGGCCGGGACTGGCCGCGCCACCCGATCGCCGCCGCCCCGTTGCTGCACGCCCGCCTCGGCCTGCCGCAGTGGGAGCTGAAGGGCACGGTCGGACGGTGGAGGCTGCGCGCCGAGGTCGTCATCCCCCCCTCGCAGTCGGTGTCGCTGGGCTACGTCGACCCCGACGGGAGCACGGCAACGTGCACCAACAGCGAGGTCGCCGACGCCGAGATCGTCCTCGAGCACCGTCGCTCCAGATGGGAGACCGCCGCCTCGTGGAGCTTGCGGGGCACCGCCCACGCCGAGATCGGGACCCGGCCGTGAGTTTCCTGGTCGACCCCCCGCTGCTCGTGGCCTCTGGCGCCGTCATCGGGTCCACGGCGCCCGACGAGCAGAGCGCCCGGCGCCTGGAGAACGCCGTGCTCAGCGTGTTCGTCGTCACCTCGGTGTCGCTCTATGCCAACGCCCGCTGGACGCACTGGCTGGCCAGGCTGTGTCGCGCCGAGAGCGGGCGCGACTGGATGCTCAACTCCGGGGTCCTGCACATCGACCACGAAGAGGCCGGCCTGCCCACCCATGTGCTCTCCGCCGCCATCTTCGCCACCTACCCGCTGTGGATCCGCCTGGGGCGCCGCTTGGGCGAGCGCCTTCGGGGCGGGAGGGGCGCCTCTCTGACTGACGAATCAGTCTGTAACTGCTAGCTTCGGGCCGTGGCCCGCGCTCCGGCGTCCCCGCGCCCGGCTGTCGACGACGCCCCCTCGCCGTCGGGCCCGGCGCGCCCGGGACGCGCAGTGCGGCGGGCCATGAGCGACCAGGACAAGGAGCTGCGCCGCAGCGAGATCCTGGCGGCGGCGAAGAAGGTGTTCGCCCGCAAGGGCTACCACGGCACCACCATCGCCGAGATCGCCAAGGCGGCCAAGCTCTCCTACGGATCGATCTACTGGTACTTCGACTCCAAGGACGCCTTGTTCCACGAGCTCATGGAGAGCGAGGGCCAGGCCCTGCGCCACCACGTGACCCTGGCGCTCGCCACCCCCGATCCCGACACCCCCGACGCCCCGTTCCGGGCCGCGGTGCGGGCCACTTTCGAGTTCTTCGAGTCCGACAGGGCGCTCGTGAAGCTGCTGTTCCGCGACTCCTACGCTCTGGGCGACCGCTTCGAGAAGCACCTGTTCGGCATCTACGAGGGCTTCATCAGCGACATCGAGACCATCGTGGCCGACGCCGGGCGCCAGGGGACCGTCGTCGACTATCCCCCGCGCATGGTGGCAGTGTCGGTGGCCGCCCTGGTGGGCCAGATCGCCCACCGGCGCATCGTCACCGACGACGGGATGTCCGCCGGAGTGGTGGCCGACTTCGTGGTGTCGCTGCTCTTGAACGGCCTTTTGCCGCGCCGGGGCACCAAGGCGGCTCGGGGGTGACGGCGCCCGAGGAGGAGCGGCTCCCGGTGCTCGTGGCCGGCGGCCAGTGCCTCGAGCGCCAGGAGCCTGTGTCGGCCATGGAGCTCATGACCCGGGCAGCCGAGCAGTGCCTCTCGGAGGCGCCGGGACTGGGCGCCGAGATCGACCGGGTCTCGGTGGTGAACATCATGTCGCCCGTGCCGCCCGCCCCCGCCGGCGCGCTGGCGAGCCGGCTCAAGCTCTCGCCCGGGCGCACCGAGGTCACCACCATCGGCGGCAACTCGCCCCAGGTGCTCGTGAACCGCGCCGCCGCCGACATCGCCGGGGGGCGCGTCCGGGCGGTGCTGGTGGCCGGAGCCGAAGCTCAGCGCACGCAGAAGGCCTTCGCCACCCCCGACCCCGACCCCGAGGAGCAGGCCCTGGCGCCCGACCCGCTGGTGGGCGACGAGCGCTCGGGGGTGGGCCGGGCCGAGCTCGACGCCGGGCTCATCGCCCCCGTGCACGTCTACGCCCTCTTCGAGAGCGTCCTGGCCCATCGCGCCGGGCGCGGCTTCGCCGAGCAACGGCGCTTCCTGGGCGAGGTCATGGCCCCCTTCACCGACGTGGCCGCCTCGCACCCGGTGTCGTGGTTCCCCGAGCGGCGCACGGCGAGCGAGCTCTCGGAGCTCGGGGAGGACAACCGCCTCGTGGCCGAGCCCTATCCCAAGCGGCTGTGCGCCGTCATCAACGTGGACCAGGGGGCAGCGCTCCTGGTCACGTCGCTGGCGGCGGCACGGCGGGCGGGGCTCGCCGACAGGGCGGTGTTCGTCCTGGCAGGAGCCGAGGCCAGCGACCTGTGGTTCCCGTCGGCTCGGCCCGACCCCGGCTCCTCCCCGGCCATCGCCGCCGCCACGAAGGGCGCCCTGGAGGCGGCGGGGACGAGCATCGACGAGGTGGCGCACTTCGACATCTACTCGTGCTTTCCCTGCGCCGTGCAGATGGCGGCGACGGCCATGGGCCTCGCCCTCGACGACCGGCGGCGCCTCACGGCGACAGGCGGCCTGCCCTACTTCGGCGGCCCCGGCAACAACTACACGCTGCACGCCATCGTCACCATGGCCGAGCGTCTGCGCCATGGCGGCGGCACGGGCCTGGTCACGGGCCTGGGCTGGTACGCCACCAAGCACGCCGTGGGCCTCTACGGCGCCGACCCGCCGGCGGCGGGTTGGCGCCAGGGCGACACGTCGGCCACTCAGGCGGCCATCGACGCCGGAGCCGTGGAACTGGCCGTCGACGCCGTGGGCCCGGCCACGGTGATCGCCTCCACGGTGGTGATGGGACGCAGCGGGAGCGTCCAGGCGGCGCCCGTCGTGGCACGGCTCCCCGACGGGCGCCAGGTGGCGGCCGCCGCCGAGGACGACGAGCTGGCCTCGCTGGCCGGGGTAAACCTGGTGGGCGCCAACATCGTGGTGTCCGGCCCGCTTCCGCGCTTCCATATGGCGGGCTGAGGGTCTGCGGGGCCAGACTCGCCGGGACACGGCGCAGCGCGCGCCGGTACCTGACGGCGCACAGACGCGCAGAGAAAGGAGCCAGCCATGGCGGCAGTGGAGCGAGAGCGCCGAGGCCGGGTCGAGGTCCTCACCATCAACCGGCCCGAGGCCCGCAACGCCATCAACCCCGACGTCACCACGGCCATGGGCGAGGCCCTCGACGACATCGGGCGCGACGACGAGTGCTGGGTGGTGGTCCTGACCGGGGCCGGCGACAAGTCCTTCTCGGCGGGCATGGACCTGAAGGCCTTCGCCGCCGGGCAGTTGGGGGGGATCATCGACGCCAACGGCTTCGCCAGCATCACCAAGCGGCACTTCCCCAAGCCGCTCATCGCCGCCGTCAACGGAGCGGCGCTGGCCGGCGGCTGCGAGATCATGCTCTCCTGCGACCTCGTAGTGGCCGCCGAGCACGCCACCTTCGGCATCCCCGAGGTGACACGCGGACTCATCGCCGGGGCCGGCGGCCTCATCCGCCTACCGAGGCGCATCCCCCGTGCCGTGGCCCTGGAGCTGGCCCTCACCGGCGCGCCCATCGACGCCCGGCGCGCCGAGCAGGTGGGGCTCGTCAACCGCGTGGTGCCCGCCGAGCGCCTCCTCGAGGAGGCCCTGGCGCTGGCCGAGCGGATCGCCGCCAACGCGCCGCTGGCCGTGCGCTGCTCCAAGAGGGTGGTGACCGAGAGCGCCGACCTGGCCGAGGCCGAGGCCTGGGCC
>JBJKRZ010000122.1:0-7102 GCA_046704365.1 Acidimicrobiales bacterium
CGTAGCATGCGCGACGGTGACAGGGCCTCCCGACCCGCCTGCCGGACGCCGGGCCGGCACCTCCGTGGAACCACGGGTGGCCACCGTCGACGACGTGGCCCCCATGGTGGAGGCTCTGGCGCGCGCCTTCGACGACGACCCGGTGGCGTGCTTCATGTTCCGAGGCGAGCGCCGTCGCCGGCGGGGGCTGCGGGGGTTCTTCTCCATCCAATTGCGGCGCGTGTACATGGCGGACGGCGACGTGTGGACGACCGACGACCATGCCGGCGCCGCCCTGTGGGCGCCGCCCGGCAAGCCCGAACCGGGCCTGCGGGAGCTGTGGTTCCTGTCGCCGCTCGTCCCCGACCTGCTGGCGCTGGGCGGCGACCTCCCCCTGGCGGGACGGTTGCTCGCCGAGGTCACGCGGCGACGGCCCCGGGAGGCGCACTGGTACCTGGCCACCCTCGGCACCGAGCCGTCGCGCCAGGGCCAGGGGGTGGGCTCGGCGCTCCTTTCCCCCGTGCTGGCCCGTTGCGACCGCAAGGGGCTGCCCGCCTATCTCGAGTCCTCCAAGGAGCGCAACCTGGCCTTCTACCATCGCCACGGCTTCGAGGTGACCGGGGAGCTGCAGCTGTCCCCGCACGCCCCCCGGCTGTGGTTCATGTGGCGGGCGCCCCGCTAGCCGTTGGGCACGCCCACCGGGCGCCACGAGCCCTCGGCGCGCGACACGGCCGCCGGGATCACGGCTCGAAGCCCCTCGGGCAGGCGCTCGGGACCCACCACCAAGCGCCGGAGGGTGTCGAGCACGGCGCGGGTGGGAGCGGCAGGCATGCCCCGGCTGCGCAGGGCCAGTCCCACCTGACGCGCCGGGAGGCCGTCGATGGGCAACAGCCGGAAGCGCGACCGCAACATGGGCGAGACGGCAGTGGCGGGCAGGACGGCGGGGCCGAACCCCTCGAAGGTCAAAGTGGCGATGAGCTGGACGCCGTCGACCTCGGCTCGCCCCCGCAAGCGCACGCCGAGGGGCTTGGTGGCGGCGTCGATCTCCGAGCGAAAAGACGTGCCCGGCGCCGGGAGCAGCAGTTCGACCTCCCCCAGGTCGGCCAGCTCGATGCGGCTGGCGCCGGCCAGGGTGGCGTCGTCGACGGCCACCACGAGCACGAGGTCCTCTTCGAACAGCGGCTCGAAGCTGAGGTCGCGGCCGCCCACCGGCAAGGTGAGCACGGCCATGTCGAGACGGCCGGCAGCGAGCTGGGGCTCGAGCAGGGTATTGGTGCCCTCAGCCACCGTGAGGCGCAGCTTGGGGTGCCGGAGCACCAGCTCGGCCAGGAGCTGCGGCAGCAACCACCGGGCGGTGGTGCCGATCATCCCCGCCCGCACGAAACCGGCCACTTCCTGGCGCAGAGCCCCCAGGTCGGCTGTCAGGGCCTCGAGCTCGCCCACCACGCGGTAGGCACGCGCCACCACCACCTCCCCCTCGGGGGTGAGCGTCCCCGCCGAGCGGTCCACCAGCACGGCGCCCAGCTCGCGCTCGAGGCGGGCCACCAGGGCCGAGACGTTGGACTGCACCGTCCCGAGGTCGTCGGCGGCGGCCGAGAACGAGCCGTGCTCGGCCACGGCCACCAGGACCTGGAGATGCCGCAGCTCCATCGCTTATAGAGATACCACAAATCACTCATAGCTGTTTGACAGATCAGAGGCGCCTCTGCAGAATGGCTGCAGACCACAGGACGGATACCCCCCCTCCGCCTCCTGTCGAGTCGGTGCGAAGGGACCGGTTTCCCCCACCGGTCCCTTCGTCGCGTCCGGGGACACTTCGCCCCGGCCCCGCCCGCCGAGGCCGGTATCGTCTCGGCTCGTGTGCACGGGGTCTCGCGCTGGTGCCGTCTTCGTCGACCTCGACCGTACGCTGCTGCGCGGGGCCAGCGGCCTGGTGCTGAGTTCCGCCATGCACGCCGAGGGCCTCTTCGAGGACCGCCGGTCGCTGCCCGGCGAGCGGCTGTTGTACGCCGCCTACGACCTCATGGGGGAGTCGTTGCCCTTCATGGCCATGGGGCGCGCCGCTCCGCGCTTCGTGCGGGGGTGGGCGGTGGAGGCCGTGCGCCGGGCGGGACAGGTGGCCGCCCCCGAGCTGGCGGCCCTCGTCCAGCCCTACGCCCCGGCCGTGCTGGCCGAGCACCGCGCCGAGGGGCGGCGGCTGGTGCTGGCCACCACCACGCCGGTCGACCTCATCGCCCCCTTCGCCGAGCTCCTCGGTTTCGACGACGTGGTGGCCACCCGATACGCGCGGCGCCAGGGTCGCTACACCGGGGGCATCGAAGGGCCCTTCGTGTGGTCGACGGGCAAGCTCGAGGCCGTGCGCCGCTACGCGTCGGAGGGCGGGGTCGAGCTGTCGCTCTCGCACGCCTACTCCGACAGCTTCTTCGACGTGCCCCTGCTCAACGCCGTGGGCCATCCGCACGTGGTCAATCCCGACCGGCGCCTGCGCCTGGTGGCCACCGTGCGCCGCTGGCCCTTCGAGCACTGGGACCGACCCCGTGGTGTCCCCAAGGTGCTCGGGCTCGAGCCCTACCACCTGCTGCGCCCCTTCGTCCGGCCCGAGCTCATCCCTTACGCCCGCTTCGACGTCTCCGGCACAGAGCTGGTGCCCCGCCGCGGGCCGGCGCTCGTCGCTTCCAACCACCGCAGCTACTTCGACGTGGTGGCCCTGGCCCTGGTGGCCGCCCGCCTGGGGCGGCCCGTTCGGTTCCTGGCCAAGCGCGAGCTGTTCGACGCTCCGGTGGTGGGCCAGGTCGCCCGCGCCCTGGGCGGCATCTGCGTCGACCGCGGCTCGGGTTCCGACGCTCCGCTGCGCGAAGCGCGCCGGGCTCTCGAAGCGGGCGAGGTGGTCGTGATCCTGCCCCAGGGCACCATCCCCCGGGGCCGCGCCTTCTTCCAGCCCGTGCTCGAGGGCAGGACGGGGACGGCCCGCCTGGCGGCCATGACGGGAGCGCCGGTGGTGCCGGTGGGCATCTGGGGGAGCGAACGGGTGTGGCCGCGCTCGGCGCGACTTCCCGACGTGAGCGCTGTCGTGCACCCGCCACTGGTCGAGGTGCGCGTGGGGCCGCCGGTGGCGCTGGGCCTCACCGAGGCCGCCGCCGATACCGCCCTCATCATGAAGGCCATCACCGCCCTGCTGCCGGCCGAGGCCCGTCGGAGGCACGAGCCCACGGCCGAGGAACTGGCCCGCACCTTCCCACCCGGGCACGACGGGGCGTGAGCCCGACGGCGCGAAACGCGCCGCCGAGGTCCCGGGGGCGCGCCGCCGCCTGGGCGACGGTCGCCGTGGACGGGCTGTCGCGCCGTCTCGGTTTGGGGTCGGGATCGGTGGTGGGAGGTCGCGTGGGGCTTGCGCTCGACCCGGGGTTGCTCGCCCGCCTCGGCCTGGGCCGCACCGCCGCCCTCGTCACCGGTACCAACGGCAAGACCACCACCACCCGCCTGCTCGTCTCCGCCTTGGGCGGCCGCCCGGCGGTGGCCACCAACGCCGCCGGCTCCAACCTTCTCGCCGGGCTGGCTTCGGCCCTGGCGGCAGAGCCTCGGGGCAAAGCGGTGCTGGAGGTGGACGAGGGGTACCTGGGAGCTGCCCTCGTGTCCCTCGCCCCCGAGGTGGTGGTGCTGCTCAACCTCTCGCGCGACCAGCTCGACCGGGTGAGCGAGGTGCGCATGGTGGCCGCCCGCTTCCGCTCTGCCTTGTCGGGCTTCGACGGCACCGTGGTGGCCAACGCCGACGATCCCCTCGTGGCATGGGCGGCGTCCGCGGCGCCGCGCGTCACGTGGGTGGGCGCCGGCGCGCTGTGGCGCTCCGACGCCGTGGGTTGCCCGGCCTGCGACGGGCCTGTCGCCTTCGACTCCTCGGGCGTGGGCTGGTCGAGCACCTGCGGGCTCGGGCGACCCGACCCGGCTCTGTGGCTGGCGGGAGAGCGCCTGGTGCTGGCCGACGGAGGGGAGCGCTTGGTGCACCTCGCCCTGCCGGGCCGCTTCAACCGGGCCAACGCCGTCATGGCCCTCGCCGCCGCCAGGGAGCTGGGAGCGCCGCTCGACGAGGCGCTCGAGGCCATGGCCAGGGTGGAGGCCGTGGAGGGCCGTTTCGCCACCGTCGAGGTGGGGACGCTCAAAGCGCGGCTGCTCCTGGCCAAGAACCCCGCCGGTTGGACCGAGCTGCTCGAGCTCTTGCACGGGGGCGACGAGCCCGTCGTCGTGGGCATCAACGCCCGAGTGGCCGACGGTCACGACCCCTCGTGGTTGTGGGACGTCCCCTTCGAGAGCCTCGCCGGTCGAAAGGTGGTCGCCACCGGAGAGCGCGCCCGAGACCTGGCCGTGCGCCTGCGCTACGCCGGCGTGTCCCATGTGACGGTGCCCGACCAGCTCGACGCCCTGGGGGCGAGCGGAGCGCCCGGCGTCGAGTACGTCGGCAACTACACGGCCTTCCAGGACCTGCGCCGGGACCTGCGCCGCCTGCACGACGGCGTCGGGCACCACCTGCGACCCTTCGTCCCCGCCGCCCCTGTCCCCGCTGGCCGTCCGGTGTCGGCCGGAGGCGAGGAGCCGTCCTCGCCGCCGCCCGGCGCCGGTCGCCGACAGGGCCTCTCGGCCCTGCGCGTGGTCGTGGTGCACCCCGATCTGCTCGGCACCTACGGCGACGCCGGCAACGGCACGGTGCTCGCCGCGCGCGCCGCCTGGCGAGGGACGGCGGTGGAGCTGGTGCTCGCTACCTCGGGTCGCCCACTTCCCGGCTCGGGCGACATCTACTGCCTGGGCGGAGGGGAGGACGGTCCCGAGCTGCAGGCGGCGGCAAACCTGGCCGCCGGCCCGCTGCCCCGGGCGGTGGAGGCAGGGGCGGTGGTGCTGGCCGTGTGCGCCGGTTACCAGCTCCTGGGCACGAGCTTCCCCGACGCGTCGGGGGTGGCGCGTCCCGGGCTGGGGTTGCTCGACGTGAGCACGGTGAAGGGCCCGGGCCGCCGTGCGGTGGGGGAGCTCCTGGCCGACCCGGTCGGCCACGACCTGCTCGGCCCGCCAGCCGGTCCGCTCACGGGCTTCGAGAACCACAGCGGCCACACGAGACTGGGGCCCGGCGCCACCCCGCTGGCCGTGGTCCGCCACGGCGTCGGCAACGGGGAGGGCAGCGAGGGGGCGTGGGCCGGGAACGTGTTCGGCACCTACATGCACGGGCCGGCACTGGCACGCAATCCCGGCTTGGCCGACCTGTTGCTGGCTCGGGCCACCGGGGACGTGCCGGTCCCCCTCGACGACGCCGAGGAACAGGCGCTGCGCGCCGAGCGCCTGGCGGCGGTGTCGGGGTCCTCGTGGCGGCGGGTGCTCGTGCGACGGACCTGAGATCGCCCGGGGATTGGCTGATCCGGCCCCCGGCCCCGGGCCCCCGGGCAAGCGGGCGGGGCCGTAGACGGGCCGGTCCGAGTCGTGGTTAGAGTCATGTGGGGCGGGAGACGGCAGTCGGAGGCGGACCGATGCGCGGGCGGGGTACGTGGCGAGGGCTACGACGGGCGGCGATGGCGGCCGCGGCGGCCCTGTCGCTCGTGGCGACACTGGCCACCACCGGCGTGGTGGCCGCCACTGCGCAGGGCATGGCGCGCTACGGCACCCGGGGACTGTGGGTGACCGACGCCTCGGGGCGCGTCCTGTTACTGCGCGGGGCAGACGTCTCCGGCGACGAGTACACCCCCACGGACCGACCCCTTCCCTACGGTCCGTCGGACTTCGCCGCCGTGCGCGCCACCGGTGCCACCGTGGTGCGCATCCCCATCTCCTGGGCCAACGTCGAACCCGCCCCGGGACACTTCGACAAGGCCGCCATCCAGCGCGTCGTCGACATCGTGGGATGGGCCGGGGCAGCCGGCCTCGAGGTGGTGCTGGACATGCACCAGTGGGAGTGGTCACCGTGCTTCGGCGGCAACGGCATGCCGGCATGGGCTACGGATCCCTGTCCGGATGTGTCTGGGACGCTGACCGCCACGCCCCTGTCCTCGCTCCCGGGCGCGGGTCTGGTCAGCGGCGAGGGTGCCGTCACGACCGAGACGGCGCCGGCGGAGACGGCGTTCTGGGAGAGCTCGGCCCTCCAAGAGCAATTCGCCCGGGCCTGGGAGGCGGTGGCCGAGGCGGTGGGCCACCCGGCGTACCTGCTCGGCTTCGACATCCTGAACGAGCCACCCAACGGGCTCGTCCCTCCTGCTGTCTTCGAATCCGTGGTGCTGCCCCGCTTCTACCGCCAGGTGGGAAGCGCCTTGCGGGCGGTGGACCCGGGAGCGCTGCTCTTCGTCGAGCCGGCATTGGTGCACTCGGCGGTCACGGCGGCCTCCACGCTGCCGGTGCCTGTCGGTCTGCCCCGGGTGGTGTACGCACCCCACGAGTACGGCACCAGCCTGAACGACGCCGCCGGTGACGTGGCCGACGTCGCCGGGCCGGACCAGTTCGCACCGGACCTGGCCGTCACCGTCGCCCAGGCCCAGGAGATGGGCGCCGCCCTGTGGATCGGCGAATGGGGGGCGGTCAACCCGGCGAGCAGCTTGAGTTACGACAGCGCCGCCTACGTGCCGGACATGGTGGCCGCCATGGACCGCGCCATGGTGGGCTCGGCGTACTGGAGCTATACCTCCACCGCCGCTCAAGGCTGGTGGCCGGCGGCTGACCTCACCCGCATGACGCCCTATGCGGTGGCCGGTGTACCGCTGTCGCTCTCCACAGGAGGGCACACCATGACTCTCGAGTGGCGCGCCACGGCGGGTACCACCCTCGTGTCGCTCCCGGCCGGCGTCGACCCCACCGTTCGCGTCCTGAAGGGCACGGTCACCGCAACGAGCGTGCTGCCCACCGAGGATGCCCTGACGGGCAGCGTCGACGGTGGGTGGCTCGAGGTGAGTGCCCCGGCCGGCACCACCGTATCCATCGTCGTGACGGCTTGAGCATGAGGCCACGCCTCAGCCCGAATTGCCCGGCTGTCGGCCAGGGCCGTGGGGGAGCGAGCGATCGGAAAGCGGTGGTCGCCCCGGTGGTGAACGGCGTCCTCAGCCTCGCCGCCGCGCCCGCACGGCCCACCGCCCCGGGTCCGACCGCTCTTGCTCATGGG
>JBJKRZ010000123.1:0-8756 GCA_046704365.1 Acidimicrobiales bacterium
CCCGCTCGGGCCAGGAACGCGTCGAGGTGGGGTATGAGGAGGCGAGGGGAGATGGGACGCGCAGGCAGCGACGGCTCCTGGGGGTGGGGGGGTGGTGGGGCCGTCCGGCGGGGGCCGAGCTCCCATGAACACCGGGCGGCGAGATCAATACCGTGAACTTCGGCGAACTAAATCAGTCAAATAGGTACCAGTGGCGGCCAGGCGGCGCAAGATGCGCCGTGTGTTCCTCCGGCGTGTGGCCGTTGTGGTAACGGTGCTGTTCAGAGGCCATGTGTCCGGGTGGCCTGGATGAGGTTTGCCGATGGGGGTCCGGGGGAATCCACGGCCGCTTTTGCCAATATCGCTGCCTCTTTATTTTGATGAATTCCGTGTTACGTGACCGGGCCGGTCCCGGAGGCGGCCACCTCGGTGGCACCGTGGCGGGCTGTCCACGGCACAATGGAGCGGTGACCGGTATCACCGAAGAGGTCCGCGCTGAGCGCGAGGCGGAGCTGCGCAACCTCATCGAGCTCATGCGCCCGGCCGTCCAGGCCGATGGCGGCGACTTGGAGCTCGTCTCCTTCGACCTGGAGTCGGGGGCGATCGAGGTCCAGCTGCGCGGCGCCTGCAGCTCGTGCGCCATCTCCTCGGCCACCTTGCAGGGAGGGGTCGAGCGGATCCTGAAGGGCCGCCTGCCCTGGGTGAGCGAGGTCACCGGCGGCGTGGACGAGGAGTTCGACCTGGCCGAGAGCGTGGCCCTCGGCCAGGGGGCCTACGTCCCCCGCCTCCCCTGAGCCGGCCCCGGCTCCCCTGAAGCTGGTCCCCCCGCCGGCCTGAGCCGGCCCCGGCTCCCTGAAGCTGGTCCCCTCGCCGGCCCGCCGTCCGGTGCCCCCGCCGGCCCGCTTTCTTAGCAAAGCTAATTAGAATGGTGAACGATGACTCTCGCCTCGTCCCGGACGGCTCCAACTCCTGCACCGCCACCTGATGACGTGGCCGGCATGGCCGCCCGCCTGCGGCTGGTGGTGACCCGTCTGTACCGGCCCCTGCGCCAGCAGGTGGCCGCCGGCCTCACGCCGTCGCAGATCTCCACGCTGGCTACCGCCGACCGCCTGGGCTGTCCAACTCTGGGCGAGCTGGCCGGCGCCGAGCAGGTCCAGCCGCCCAGCATGACCCGCACGGTGGGCGCCCTCGAGGCTTCGGGCATGCTCGAGCGCCTGGTGGATCCCGCCGACGGACGGGTGGTGCGCGTCCAGGTGAGCGCCGAGGGCCGTCGCACCCTCCAGCGCACCCGATCGCTGCGCAACGCCCTGCTGGCGCGGCGCCTGCGGCGGTTGTCTGCCGAGGAGCTGCGACAGCTGGCCGAGCTCGTCCCGCTGCTCGAACGGTTGGTGCAACCGTGAGGGACCGCATGCGCGCCGTGCGCGCCTCCACGTTCAAGTCGCTGGCGGTGCGCAACTACCGCATCTACTTCATCGCCCAGATCATCTCGGTGAGCGGCACCTGGATGCAGACGGTGGCCCAGGCCTGGCTCGTGCTGCACCTGGCACCCCCCAGCCAGCAGGGGGTGGACCTCGGCGTGGTCACCGCCCTGCAGTTCCTTCCCATGCTGCTCTTCGGCACCTACGGCGGCCTCGTCGTCGACCGGGTGGACAAGCGCCGCTTGCTCTATTTCACCCAGAGCTCGGCCGGCCTCCTGGCCCTGGTGCTGGGCGTGCTCACCCAAGCAGGCGTGGTGGAGCTGTGGGAGGTGTTGGTCCTGGCCACCCTTCTCGGGTTCGTCAACATGGTGGACAACCCTGCCCGCCAGACCTTCGTGCTCGAGATGGTGGGGCGTGAAGACCTGCCCAACGCCGTCAGTTTGAACAGCGTGGTCATGAACTCGGCCCGAGTGATCGGTCCGGCCATCGCCGGCGCCCTGATCGCCTTGGTGGGCTTGGCCGTGTGCTTCGAGGCCAACGCCGCTTCGTACCTGTCGGTCATCATCGGCTTGTCGCTCATGCACCGCAGCCAGCTGCACCGTTCGGCGTCGGTGGTCCGCGCCCGGGGCCAGCTGCGCCAGGGCCTGCGCTACGTGTGGCAGACGCCCGGTCTGCGCCAGCCGCTCGTGCTCGTGGCCGTGGTGGGCATGCTGGCCTACAACTTCCAGGTGGTGCTGGCCCTGTTCGCCAAGCTCACCTTCCACGGTGGGGCAGGGACCTATTCGGCGCTCACGGCGCTCATGGCCGCCGGCGCCGTCGTGGGTGGTCTCGTGGTGGCCTCGCGCAGCCGCCCCGACATCCACCGCCTCACCGCCGTCGGCGTCGGGTTCGGCATCCTCATGATGGCTGTGGCCCTCAGCCCCACCCTGCCCGTCGCCCTGGCCGTCATCGTCCCCATGGGGGCGCTGTCCATCGCCTTCATCGCCACTGCCAATGCCACGCTGCAGCTGCGAGCCGAGCCCTCCATGCGGGGCAGGGTCATGGCCCTCTACGCCATCGCCTTTCTGGGCACCACCCCCATCGGCAGCCCCCTCGTGGGGTGGATCTCCCAGGCGTCGAGCCCCCGGACGGCCCTGGCCGTTGGTGCCCTGGCGACGGTGGCGGCCTCGGTGGTGACCCGGGCCGTCCACCAGCGCCGCCGCCCCCTGCCGGCGCCCACCCCCCTGGAGGAGGCGGAGCCGGGCACGGCCATGGGCGTGGCCTGAGGCTCGTTACCGTGGGTGGAGCCGGGTGGGGAGGCGACATGGGGCACGACGACGCCGCTGGCGACGAGGAGGACAGAGGGCACCGGGCTTTGAGCGGCTCCGGCGTCGTGGCGGCGACGGCTGCCCTCGTGCACTACCTGCCCAGCGTCTGCGTGCTCGGGCAGTGGGCGCCGACGCGTCTGGAGAGATTGCCCGCCGGGCTGTGCCGATGGCGGGGGCCGGCCTCGGCCCAGGTCCTGGCGCTCACCTTCGACGACGGCCCGTCGCCCGACACCACGCCGCGCACCCTCGATCTGCTCGACGACCTGGGCCTGCAAGGCACGTTCTTCGTGCTGGGGTCGCTGGCCGAAGCCCATGCCGAGCTCGTGACCGAGATCCGCCAGCGCGGGCACGCCGTGGGGCTGCACGGCCAGGAGCACCGTCACCACCTCCTGCGCGGGCCGGCGTGGATCCGCCGCGACACCGAGGCGGGGCTGGCGGCGCTGGCCCGAACCGGGATCCGGCCCCGCTGGTACCGGCCGCCCTACGGCCAGTTGACCGCCCGCACCGTCCTCGAAGCTCGGCGACACGACATGGAGGTGGTGCTGTGGTCGGCCTGGGGCCGGGAATGGGTGGACCACGATCCCGCCTCGGTGGTCTCCCGCCTCGAGCGCGGCATCGAGCCAGGCGCCGTGGTCCTGCTGCACGACAGCGACACCCTGTGCCCGCCGGGCACGGCGGCCCGCACGTGGCGGGTCCTCGAGCTCCTCGCCCCCGTCATGGCCGAGCGCCGCCTGCGCAGCGTGACGCTCGACGCCCTCGTCGACCAAAGCGCCCCGCCACCGCGCCCCTCGTGAGCAGATCGGTCATCCGTGCAGGCCCAGCTGTATGGCCTTCACGCCGAGCATCGCCACCGACAGCGCCAGGTACCCGTACATCACGTACAGCGTGATGGTGCGGGCCCGGGAGGGCTGAGGCCGCTGGAGGAGGGTGCTGGGGGGCATCATCCACGTCTCGCGCCGCTCACGGGGTTCGCTCGGGACGCGGGGATTGCGCTTGAGCGACTGCATGTAGAGCACCCCTGCCACGGCCAGCACCAGCGCGAGCAGGCCGACCAGCACCTCGAACAGCGCCGCCACGTCGATGTGGGGGAAGACCGTGGTGGTCATGAGGATCAGCGACAGCACGAGTAAGAAGGACACGATCACGGTGGCCACGGCGTTGAGCCAGGGGCGGTTCACCCACGGGCCCAGCACGGCTCGGTCGTTGCACAGCAGGAGCAGGAAGACCGTGGCGCTGGGGAGCAGGATGCCGGCCAGGGCCTGGACGGCGGTCGTGATGAGGCCCAGCGGTGCGTGGGGGATGAGCACGATGCCGGCAGCCACGGCGATGATGCCCGAAAAGGAGAGATAGAAGGTCTTGGCGTCCCGCAGCCGCCGGTGCAGTGAATGGCGGATGCCGAACATGTCGCCGAAGGCGTACGACGTGGCCAAGGTGACCGATGCGGCACCGATCACCGAGGCGTTGAGAAGGATGACGGCGAACAGCGTCCCGGTGGCATGGCCCAGGTGCCTCCCCAGCCCGCGCGCCACCTCCGCGGCGTTGGTGAAGTGCCCCGCCAACGACGTCCCCCCGAAGGCGTAGGCGGCGGTGACGAGCAGGAGGCTGGCGGCCACGACCGTGACGAAGGACCCGAGCACGGTGTCGACCCGCTCGTAATTGATCCACCGTGGCGTGATGCGCTTGTCGACGATGTTGGACTGCTGGAAGAACAGCTGCCACGGTGCCACCGTCGTGCCAACGATGGCGATGACGAGCAGGATCGAGGTCGAATTGAAGCCTCCCGCCTCCGCGGGGAGGACCTGGTGGGAGAGCACCGCTCCGCCCCTCGGGTGGGCGAAGACCGCCAAGGGGATCACGAGCAGGTTGGCCACGATGAAGAGGAACATGAACCGCTCCCAGCGGCGGAAGCTCCCGCTGGCGGTCATGGCTACGAGCCCCAGGGCGGCCAGGGGCACCGAGAGGTACTCCGAGACCCCGAAGAAGCCCAAGGCGAGGCTGACACCGATGAACTCGGTGACGATGGTGGCGAAGTTGAGGACGAAGAGGTCCGCCACCGAGAACCAGGCCCAGAAGCGGCCGAAGCGCTCGGCGATGAGCCGGGCGTGGCCGACGCGGCTGACCGCCCCCAGCCGGACCACCATCTCCTGGTTGACCACCAGCACGGGGATGAGCAGAGGCAGGGTCCACAGCAACGAGAGGCCGTAGTTCTGCCCTGCCTGCGCGTAGGTGGCGACCCCGCCGGCGTCGTTGTCGCCCACCATGACGATGAGACCCGGGCCGATGATGGCGAGCAGGGTGAGCAGCCGGGCGCGCCATGAGCGCCGCGCACCTACGTCGTGCTGCCGGATGGTGCCGAAGGCGCCGGTGATGTCGCCCAGGTGCGCCTCGTCGAGGACGGCCGTGCCTCGCCCCTCGAGGGCGACGGCCTGGTTCTCGTCCTCGAAGGCCTCTTCGGCCATGACTGGACCTCCGACGTTTCGGGCGTCGTGGGCGTGCTCAGGCGCGCACGCCCCCGACGGTCAGGCGCCGGTGTGCTCGGCAGCCGGTCCAGTCATGGGAGTGCGCGCCGGGATGGTCGTGGCGACCCGTCAGCGTGCAGCGGTGCTCCTCGGTCGTTGCTCGGGAATCGGCGCCCGGAACCAGCCCGGCGCCGAAGCCGATCCTACTCTTCCGGCTGCGTCATGCCGAAGTCGCGGCGCCAGCCTTGGGGTAGGAGAAGCTCCAGCAGGTCGTCCACGGTGACCACCCCGATGATGTGGTCGTGGGCCTCGTCGAGCACGGGAGCCACCGTGAGGTTGAAGTCCGACATCTTGCGCAACACGCCGTGCAGGTCCCAGTCGGCGTGGACGTGCGGAGGGTCCCGGCGGATCACCTGGCCCAAAGCGGTCCCTTCGGCCGCCTGGACCAGGCCCACCACCGATGCGGTCCCCGAGACCCTTCCCTGGCCGTCGGTGGCGAACACCACGGCCAGCGCCTCGGGCGGGGCCTTGGACTCCCGCACCTCGTCGAGGGCCTGGGCCACGGGGGCCGATTCGGGGAGGGCGAGGAAGTCGGGGCTCATGAGGCCGCCCGCCGTGTCGGGGTTGTAATTGAGCAGAGCCCGCACCTTGCGTTGCTGGGGGGCGGGCAACAGCGCCAGCACGGGCAGGCGCCGGCCCTGGGCGAGCTCCACGATCAGGTCGGCGGCGTCGTCGGGCGCCATGGTGGCGAGCAGCCTGGCCACCTCGGCGTCCGAGCGGGAGGCGATGAACTCCAGGCGGTGCTCGTCGTCGAGCTCCTCGAAGACGTCGGCCTCGAGCTCCCGGTCCTGGCCCACCGCCTCGATGATCTCCTCGCCTTCCTCGTGGGAGGCGGCCTCCACCAGGTCGGCGATCTGCGCCGGGTGCAGCCTGGCCAGCTTGCGATAGGGGATGCGCAGCCGGGCGCTGGGCACGTGGGCCACGAAGGGCTCGATGCTGGCCCAGTCGACCAGGCTCCCCGGCGGGATGCGGGCCCGCCAGGCACGCGGGAGCAGGCGTCGCAGCGACACCCGGGGGCTCGTGTCGACTCCCACCACCTCCCAGCGGCCGTCCACCCGTGCCAGCTCGATCTCGTTGGCCCGGATGAGTCGCGCCCCGTGCAGGTTGATCAGGTGGCGCGCCTGGAGGTCACGCGCCAGGAGCAGCTCGCCGGGGCGGCGCTCGAAGCGCTGGAGGCTGACCTCGTCACCGGCCAGCTCGACCCGTCCGGGCTGCAGGCCCACCACCCGGGTGATGGGGACGAAGAGGTCGCGTCCCCCGATGCGCACGACCATCCCCGCCAGGGGGGGATGGGGCGCGTCGCCCAGGCGGACGATGACGTCGGACACCCGCCCCAGCCGGTCGCCGCTGCGGTCCACGACCGCGCTCTTCACGATGCTGGAGAGGTGCAGGATCTCGATGGCCATGTCTGCCCGCTCCTCGAGCGGCGCTCGTGCCGCCCGAACACGCTATCGCCGGGAGTCGGCGCCGGCGGGCAGTACCGCCGCCACCGCCGAGCCGTCGCCGTGAGCCGAAAGGGTCTCGTCGGGCCGGGCCGTTTGCGCCCCGCTGCGGATCCGGGGGAGGCTGACCGGCCATGGCGGCCGACCAGGGGGACGCGGGTGGTTAAGGGCCCGCGCCGGCGAATTGCCGAGCTGCGGGCCTCCTGGGAGCTGAGCACCCGGATCCAGGTCCCCCCGTCGGTGCCCCCCGCCCCGCCCCAGCCGGGTGGCCTGCGAGTGGCCTATCTCGTGTACCGGGGAAATCCCCGCTGCGGGGGCCAGGGTGTCTACACCCGCCATCTGGCCCGAGAGCTGCTGGCCCTGGGCCACAGCGTCGAGGTCTTCTCCGGCCAGCCCTGGCCCGTGCTCGACCTGGAGGAGGGCGTCGGCTTCACCCCCGTGCCCGGGCTCGACCTGTACCGCGACCCCGACCCGTTCCGGGTGCCGCACCCTCGCGAGTTCCACTCGGGGATCGACCTGCTCGAGTTCGCCGTCATGTGCGGCGCCGGCTTCCCCGAGCCGCTCACCTTCTCCATGCGGGCCCGGCGCCTGCTGGCCGAGCGCCGAGGGCGTTACGACCTCGTGCACGACAACCAGTGCCTCGGCTCGGGCCTGCTCGGCATGCTCGACGACGGCTGGCCGCTCGTCGCCACGCTGCACCATCCCATCACCGTCGACCGGGAGCTGGCGCTGGCCAAGGCCGAGAACGCCTACCGCCGCTTCACCCAACGCCGCTGGTTCGGGTTCCTCCGCATGCAAAAGCGCGTGGCCCGTCGCCTTCCCCGGGTGATCACGGTGTCGGAGTCCTCCAGGGCCGACATCGCCCGGCAGATGGGCGTGCCCGCCGCCCGCATGACGGTGGTGCCCGTCGGGGTCGACCACACCGTGTTCCGGCCGGTGCCCGATGTGGCGCGCGTCCCGGGACGGCTCATGGTCACGTCCTCGAGCGACGTGCCCATGAAAGGGCTCGTTCCTTTGCTCGAGGCGCTGGCCAAGCTGCGTACCGAGCGCCAGGTGGAGCTCATGGTGGTGGGACGGCCGGCCGAGGGCGGGCGCGTGGCCCGTACCATCGAGCGCCTGGGGCTCTCCTCGGCCGTGCGCTGCGTGTCGGGGATCAGCGACGAGGAGCTGGCCCGGGCCTACGCCGAGGCGCAGGTGGCGGTGGTGCCCTCGCTCTACGAAGGCTTCTCGCTACCCGCCATCGAGGCCATGGCCTGTGGCGTGCCGCTCGTGGCCACCACCGGCGGGGCGCTGCCCGAGGTCGTCGGGGCCGACGGCGAGACCGGCCTGCTCGTGGAGCCCGACGACCCCGAGGCGCTCGCTGTCGGCATCCGGCGCGTCCTCGACGACCCGGAGCTGGCCACCCGCCTGGGCCAGGGCGGAAGGGCCAGGGTGTTGGGCCGATACACGTGGGCGGCCACGGCCCGGGGGACAGCCGAGCAGTACCGGGCCGTGCTCGAGGAGCACGGCGCCCGGCGGAAGGCGCCCGAGCCGGCGCCGGCGGCCTCGTGCTGACCGTCGACTACGACCGTCTGGGGCTGTCGGCCGGCGAGCGGCTGCTCGACCTGGGTTGCGGCGGCGGGCGACACGCCTTTGAGGCGGCTCGGCGCGGCGCGCAGGTGGTGGCCGTGGACGCCGACGCCGGGGAGGTCGCCCAGGTGCGCGACACCCTGGGAGCCATGGTCGACGCCGACCAGGTCCCGGCCGACCTGGGTGCGGGGGCGGTGCAGGGCAACGCACTCGCCTTGCCCTTCGCCGACGGCGCCTTCGACCGCGTCATCGCCGCCGAGGTCCTCGAGCACATCCCCGACGACCCCTCGGCCATGGCCGAGCTGGCCCGGGTGCTGCGCCCGGGGGGCACCATGGCGGTCACCGTGCCCCGCCTCGGGCCCGAGGCGCTCAACTGGGCACTCTCGGAGCAGTACCACAACGTCCCCGGCGGCCACGTGCGCATCTATCGGAGATCGGCCCTGGTCCGCAGGTTGCGCCGGGCGGGCCTGCGCCCCTTCGCCAGCCACCACGCCCATGCCCTGCACTCGCCCTACTGGTGGC
>JBJKRZ010000124.1:0-23519 GCA_046704365.1 Acidimicrobiales bacterium
GGGGCAGGGGGGCCGGCCCGGCGCCCGGGCCGGCGCCGCCCCCGTAGTGTGGCGGGGAAGGGCCGGGCCAGGGTGCGCCCGGGTCGGGGAGGGACAGGACGTGGAGGCTGCAGCGGAGGGATCGGCCCTGGTCGAGACCCCGGTCGTCGAGCGCGTGCTGGGCGAGGCCATGGCCCGGGGGGCCGAGTTCGCCGAGGTCTTCGCCGAGGACCGCCGGGGCATCGCCGCCTCTTTGGACGACGGCAAGGTCGAGGAGCTGTCCTCCGGGCGCGATCGCGGGGCAGGCGTCCGGGTGGTGGTGGGGGAGACCACGGGCTACGCCCACACGGCGGATCTGTCGGAAAGCGGCTTGCTGGCGGCCGCCGAGGCGGCTGCTGCCGTGGCCCGCCAGGGCGGCGGGGGCTCCAGGGTGGTGGCGCTCGAGGAGCGTGGCGTGCATCCCCACGAGGTGCGCGTCCTTCCCGAGGACGTGGCCAAGGCCCGCAAGATCGAGCTGCTGGCCAGAGCCGACGAAGCGGCACGGTCGGCCGGGGCGGCGGTGACGCAGGTGTCGGCCGGCTACGCCGACAGCAGGCGGCGGATGCTGGTGGCCAACAGCGACGGGGTGCTGGTGCTCGACGACCAGGTGCGTTCCCGTTTCGCCGTCATGTGCGTGGCCATGGGCGACACCGGCATGCAGACCGGTTACGACGCCCAGGCCTTCACCTGCGGTTTCGAGATGTTCGACGACGTCGACGTGGACGAGGTGGCCCGTACCGCCGCCAGGCGCGCCCTGGTCAAGCTCTCGGCTCGCCCGGCGCCCTCGGGGGAGATGGCGGTGGTCCTCAAGGCCGGGGGAGGGGGGATCCTGTTCCACGAGGCCTGCGGGCACGGGCTGGAGGCGGACCACATCGTCAAGGACGCCTCGGTGTACGTGGGCAAGGTGGGGACAGAGGTGGCCAGCCCCCTCGTCACCTTGGTGGACGACGGGACCGTGACCCGCCAGTGGGGCACCACGGCCGTGGACGACGAAGGCCGGCCCACCGCCCGCAACGTGCTCATCGCCAACGGCGAGCTGACCGACTACATGTGGGACTTCCTGCGCGCCCGCAAGGAGAATCGGGTCTCCTCTGGCAACGGGCGGCGCCAGAGCTACCGACACCTCCCCATGGTCCGGATGACCAACACGTTCCTGCTCCCCGGCACGGAGGACCCCGACGAGATCGTGGCTCAGACCCCTTCGGGGGTGTATGTGGCCCACCTGGGCGGGGGCCAGGTGAACACCACCACGGGGGACTTCGTGTTCGGTACGAGCGAGGCCTACCTGATCGAGGACGGGCGCATCACCGAGCCGTTGCGGGACGCCAACCTGATCGGCAACGGACCCGAGGTGCTGCGGCGCATCGACGCCGTGGGCAGCGACTTCGGGATCGTGCCCGGCACGTGTGGCAAGGACGGCCAGAGCGTGCCCGTGGGCTGCGGCCAGCCCACGCTGCGGGTGAGCGCCGTGACGGTGGGAGGGACGGCCGGTGCCTGAGGTCGCCGTGCTGTCCGGCGCCGGGCCGGCGGCCCCCGAGGGAGAGCTGGTGGAGCTGGCGACGCGCCTGGCCGGGGCGGCCCGGCCCGGCGAGGAGCTCGAGGTCTACGTGTCGCGTGGCGTGGAGACCGACGTGCGTGCCTACGAGGGCGAGGTGGAGGAGCTGTCGTCGGCGGCGTCGGCGGGCGTGGGCATCCGGGTGATATCCGGTGGTCGCCAGGGATTCGCCTACGCCGGGAGCCTGGACGAGACCGTGGTGTCGGACACGCTGGCCGAGGCCCGCGACAACCTGGGATTCGCCACGGCGGACCCCCATGTGGCGCTGGCCGTGCCTGACGGCGTCGCCGCTGCCGAGCTGTCGGTGTGGGACGACGCCGTGCTCTCAACCTCCACCGAGCGCAAGGTGGAGCTGGCCCTGGAGCTCGAGCGCATAACCCGCGCCGCCGACCCCCGCGTGCGCCAGGTGTCCTCCGCCGACTACGGCGACCTGGCCGTGCAGTGGGCGGTGGCCACCTCCACCGGAATCGTGGCCGGAGCCAGGCGTACGGTGTGCAGCGTCTCCACCGAGGCCATCGCCGGCCAGGGGGACGAGAGCCAGTCGGGTCACGGCTTCTCGGCCGCCAGGAGCCCGGCGGAGCTCGACCTCGAGCGGGCGGCGACCGACGCAGTCGAGCGGGCTGTTCGCCTTATCGGGGCCACCAAGGCCCGCAGCGGCCGCTGCGTGGTGGTGCTCGACCCGAGGGTGGCCTCCACCCTTGTCGGCGTGGTGAGCTCAGCCTTGTCGGGCGAGGCGGTGGTGAAAGGTCGCTCCATGTTCGCCGGGCGCCTGGGGGAACAGGTGGCTGCCGGCGCCGTCACCTTGGTGGACGATCCCACCGACGTCCGGGCCTTCGGAGCGTCGGCCTACGACGCCGAGGGCTTGGCCTGCCGGCGCAACCTGCTCGTGTCCGCCGGCGTGCTGCACGGCCTCGTCTACGACACCACCTCCGCCCGGCGGGCCGGCACGGTGTCCACCGGCTCGGCGGTGCGGGGGGGATATGGCTCCACGCCCGGCGCCGGCTGCCGTGCCCTGCAGCTCGTCCCCGGGGCCCTGGGCCGGGACCAGATCCTGGCCCAGGTGGGCGAAGCGTTCTACGTGCAGTCGGTCACCGGCGTGCACTCGGGGGTGAACGCCGTGAGCGGGGACTTCTCGGTGGGCGCCGAGGGCCTCATGGTGCGCGGAGGGGAGCTGGCAGAACCCGTGCGCGAGGTCACCGTCGCCTCCACCCTCCAGCGGATGCTCCAGTCGGTGCTCTTCGTCGGTTCCGACGTGGAGTGGCTGCCCGGGGTGGCCGCCGGCCAGACGCTGGCCATCGACGGCATGTCCCTCAGCGGTATCTAGCTCTGCCGGCATCACCGGCGCGGGCGGCTCCCGGAGGCGCCGGTCCGGGCCGTCGGCAGCAGAGCTCAGGAGGCGGCGGCTGCGGCGGTCGATGCCCCCGTGGAGCCCGCCTTGGAGGGGGTCGAAGACCCTGAGGCGCTGTCGCCGCCCCCGCCGCCCTTGTCCTGGGTGCCCTTGTCCTGGGTGCCCTTGGACTCCTGGCCGGCCTTGGACTCCTGGCCGCCCGTGGCCTCCTTTGCCCCTTTGGCGGTTCCCTCCGGGCTCGACGCGCTCGACCCGGTGTCGGTGCCGCGCGAGGCCTTGGCCGCTGGCCGGCTGTCGGTCTTGTAGAAGCCGCTGCCCTTGAAGACCACGCCGATCGAACCGAAAACCTTGCGAAGACGCCCGCCACAGGCGGGGCACACGCTCAGCGCCTCGTCGCGGAAGGACTGCGCCACCTCGAGGTGCTCGTCGCAGGATGTACAGGCGTACTCGTAGGTCGGCATCCGCCATCGGCTCCTCTCGGTCCCGGGTCGCCGCTCACTCAGAGGCGGCATTGGCAGTCGCGCCCTTTGAGTGCCAAGTCTACCCGGCGACGGCCGGCAACGCCGCCCGGCGTCCTTCACGGGCCCGCGTCGGCGGTGTTGCCGTAGACTCTCCTCGTGCCTGAACGCGGCCTGGCCCATCTCGACCCGCTGGGCGGGGCCCGTGTGGTCGACGTCGCACCCAAGGAGCCAACCCACCGACGGGCGCTGGCACGGTGCCGGGTGCTCATGGCTCCCGAGACCACCGCCAAGGTGGCGAGCAACGCCATCAACAAGGGCGACGTGCTGGGCACGGCCAGGATCGCCGGGATCCAGGCCGCCAAGCGCACTGCCGACCTCATCCCCATGTGCCACCCATTGTTGGTGGGCGCAGTCCACGTGAATTTCAACATCGGGGACGACTACGTGGAAGTCGAGGCCCAGGTGGAGACCGTGGACCGGACGGGCGTGGAGATGGAGGCGCTGACGGCGTGCGCCGTGGCGGCCCTCACCATCTACGACATGTGCAAGTCCTCGGACCGCTCCATGAGCGTCGGGGAGCTGGCCTTGTGGGAGAAGACCGGCGGCAGCATGGGCACCTGGCGACGCCAGGCCGCCATCCGCTGACCCTTCGGGGAGGCTGGCGCCCGAGCCCTTCGAGGCGGGCGTACCCGGGTGGGGGTCGGGCCTCAGTGCCGGCGCCGGCGACGGCGCCGCTTGCTCAAGAGGGTGACGTCCTCACTGATGACGAGCTCGAGCGGCTGGCCCACCTGGTCGTCGACTGCTGCAGGGGGGAGCGAGGTCCCGAGCACCTCGGTCGCCAGTTCCACGACCTCGCTGGCGGGGCGCGCCGGACGGAGGAACTGCTTGTCGTCTGAGCTCTCGAGCGGAGCCGGCTGCAGCTGCGCCTCCTCGACCGCCCGATGCGGGGCTGCCTCGAAGGCAGGTGCCACCTGCTCGACCGCGGGAAGCGGGGTTTCTTGCTCGACCACGGGAAGCGGGGTTGCCTGCCCGAAGGGGGGAGCGGGAACCGCCTGGAACTGGACAGCCGGCTCGCCACGGAGGACCACCGTCTCGGCGGTGCTCGGGATGTAGACGATGGGCTGGGGCACTCCCTGCGTGGCACCGGGCGACGCCGGCGTCTCGCCGGCCGGCACGTGGAGCCCCGCCGGTTGTGGAGGGTCGAGCTCAAAGGGGGCGTCCGCCGACTCGGCGGGAACATAGGCGATCGGCTGGGGTGCGACTTCGGCCGCCGCGGCTGGTTGTGGCCGGGCCGGCTCGTAGACGAAGGGCTGCGGAGCCGATGGGTCGGCGCTGCCGGGAATCTCTCCCACTGGGCTCACCGGGACCTCGGCGTCCGGGGACGCGTCGACTCCTTCTGCCCCCACCCATGGCGGCGCCGGTAGGGGAGGCGGCGGCGGCGGGGCCTCGGCGAACTCGAACACGGGCACCTCGCCCGTCGGCTCGTCGTAGTCGTCGTATTCGACGGCGCTGTCGTCGGCGGTCGCACCATCGAACGCATCGGCCGTCGGGTTCTCGTCCGTCTCGGCCTGGTGGCGACGGCGCCAGCGCCGTCCCCGACGACGCTTGGGCTCGGGGGCAGCCTCGGCAGCGTCGTCGCTCTCGATGTCGGCAACCTGAGCGACCTCGACTACAGCGGCAACCCCCTGCTCTCCGCTCTGCCCATCGGCGGCGAGCGCGGTCTCGGTGTCGACGATCTCGGACGCCGAGGACTCTGCGCCCTCGGCCCGGCGGTGACGACGACGCCAGCGGCGTCCCCGACGGGGCTCTTCCTCGGGTGTAGCGGCCTCTCCTGCCGCGTCCTCGGCGGCGAGCTCCACCTCGGCCAGTGGCTCGACGGCGAGCTCCACCTCGGCCAGTGGCTCGGTGGTGGGCTCCACCTCGGCCAGGTGCTCGACGGCGAGCTCCACCTCGGCCAGTGCCTCGGCGGCGAGCTCCACCTCGGCGGCTAGCTCGGTCTCGGCGTCGACGATCTCGGACGCCGAGGACTCCGCGACGTCGCTTTGGTGGCGGCGACGCCACCGCCGTCCCCGCCGACGCTCGGGAGCGGTGACGGGTTCGGCCTCCGGCTCAGCCGCAACTGTCTCGTTGGACCCGGTTTCCGCCGCAGTCTCGTTCGAGTCGGTCACCGGCGTAGCGCCGCTGGCCAGCTCGGCAGTGGGGGCGGCAGCCAGGACCCGAGCCGCACCCGGCTCGAGGAGGGTTGTCTGCACCAGTGCGCCCAGCTCCGCCACGGCCCGGGCCAGGACCCGCTGACCCTCCTGGACCTCGCTCAGCCGCTTGAGCACGTCGTGCCACAGCTCGGCCGAGGAAAGCGCCATCGACCTGATGAGGTCGGTGGGAGACGAATCCTCGCCGTCCGCCTGGACGTGGCGCTCCCTTTGTTCCTGGACCAGCTCTCCGGGCACGGCAAAGCCCCCACTCTGTGTCCGGGGCTGCCCAAACGATCCGGAGGACCGGGGCTGCCCGTCCGACGCAACACAGGAGGTATCGGCGCAGCCGGGGCCGACCTGAAGGAACCCCTGGCCAACGAAGCACACAACGATGGAGGAGACCCCTAGTGGGGACCCTCCGAGGGGAACGGTGCCTCTGGTGCCTCCCGCTCAGGCTCGGGCGGCGCTCCGCAGGTCGTCCAGCGAGAGTTCGGCGGTGGCCTCTCCGCCGCACTGGGCGCAGTGCTCGACGTGCCTCCAGGAGCGGAGCAGCCGTGTGCCTTCGGGGTTGAGGAGCACGACGAAGGACTCCGAGACGGGGTCGACGTCGAGCCCGAAGTACGGCCGCCACCCGGTCGACGCCGGGCGGCTGTCGAGGTCGAGGCCCTTGAGCACTCGGCGGAAGCGCATGCGCTCCGTGTCGAAAAGCCAAGTGCTGTGACAGGACTCGAGGACGAAGGGATCCATGGCCCAAATCATTGCCCGAATCGGCGATCCGTTACCCACCCCTTGCGTTGCGATTCGGTGACGATTGTACCGCTGACCTGCTGTGACGACACGGCCACAATTCTTCCCATTTGGCCTTGCGGGGCCAGGGACGCTGACCAGCCGGTCGCCGCTGCCGGGTCGCGCCAGCAGCGAGCTCGGAGGCCCAGGCCGGCTGGGGTTTCGGGCCGGGTGGGCGCAGATCGCATCGGCAGATGGGGCGTCACTGCTCGTCGAGAAGCAGCCACAAATCGCGCGCAAATCACCACAAAACATTGGAGGGGAGCGCTTCATGGGCCGACACCTCTCGCCATGCGGAGGGAAGACCTCGACCGGCTGCTCCACGTCCTGAACGAGTTGGATGGGTCCGACCTCCATATCAAGGCGGGTTCGCCGCCGCGCATGCGGGTGGACGGCAACCTCGCTCCACTGCTCGAAGAACCGAAGTTCACCCCCGAGGACACCGAAGCGCTGGTGAAGGCCATCATCCCCGAGGCGCTGCGCCAGACGTTCGAGACGGCTCACGAGGTGGACTTCGCCTACAGCGTCTCAGGTCTGGGTCGCTTCCGAGTCAACGCTTTCCTGCAGCGCGGTTCGGTGGCCTTTGCCATGCGCAGGGTGCGCAGCCAGTCGTCCTCCATCGCCGACCTCGGCCTCCCTGACGTCGTCCGCCGTTTGTCTGAGGAGCACCGGGGCCTCGTGCTGGTGACCGGCCCGACAGGGTCAGGGAAGACCACGACGCTGGCGGCCATGATCGACCACATCAACCACACACGCTCCTGCCACATCATCACCATCGAAGACCCCGTCGAGTATCTCCACGCCGACGACCTTGCTGCCATCGAGCAGCGCGAAGTCGGCTTCGACACGGCAACGTTCGCCAGCGCCATGCGCGTGGTGCTCCGCCAGGATCCTGATGTCATCCTCATCGGCGAGATGCGCGACCAGGAGACCGTCTACACAGCCCTGACGGCGGCCGAGACGGGCCATCTCGTGTTCTCGACGCTGCACACCACCACCGCCACCGAGACGGTGAACCGCATCGTCGATTTGTTCCCGCCGCACCAGCAAGGCCAGATCCGCGTCAGCCTGGCGGCGGCCCTGAAGGGCACGGTCTGCCAGCGCCTCATCGGTCGCGCCGACGGCCACGGACGGACTCCTGCCGTGGAGGTCCTGGTGGCCAACGGCCGTGTGCAGCAAGCCATCCTGAACCCGCTTCAGACCTCCGACATCGCCCAGATCATGGCCGAGGGGGACTACTACGGGATGCAGACCTTCGACCAGGCGCTGGCCGCGCTCATCAGCCAGGGGACGATCAGCATCCGCGACGCCATGCAAGCGGCGTCCAACCCGCACGACCTGAAGGTCATGCTGGAGCGCATGGGTGTGGTGCGCACCGGGTCGTTCGCTGCCGCCGCCGGCGCTTGAGCGCTGCTTGTTAGCCGAGCGGCGAGCCTGCGCCCAGGGCAGCGATCACCGCTGCCGTCGCCGCCAGGGCTGACGCCACCGCGGGGCCTGCCATCCGTTTTCCCGGGCGTCGCGCCGCGCTCGGTTGGCCAGCGGACCGAGTTCGGGGCCCCACGCCGGCAGCAGGCCTGACCCCGGGGACGACGAGAACGGCGATGCACAGCACCCCCGCCCCGGTGGCGGCCCCGATCGGGCCGGACCATCCGAGCACGGCACCAGCTGGGACCAGCGACCACCACGCTTCGGAGCCGAGGCGTCCTGCCGTCTCCGACCACCGCTCCAGCAAGGGGCTGAGAACGAAAGCCAGAGCCGCACCGATTCCGGCACCGAGGAACCGTATCCAGTGGTGTTCGACGCCGGCGGCGCCCGCCAACCCGGCGAGCCCCAGGGCGGCACCGACCCACGACACTGCTCGAGGTGGCACCTGCGCGTCGATCTCGATGACCGCCGCGACACCGAGAGTGGCGGCGAGAGCGCACAGGCCGAACACCGACCAGTGCGGGCCTGAAGCCAGGGCCACGAGGCCGAACAGGATGCCCGTGCCCGCCTCCAGCAGCGGATAGCGCACCGAGATGTGCTGGCCACAGGTTCGGCACCGTCCCCGGAGCATCAGCCACGACACGACCGGGATGTTGTCGAGGGGCCGGATCGGCGTGCTGCAACCTGGACAGAACGAAGGTGGTCTCACCACTGACAGTCGCCGAGGCGTGCGGAAGACGACCACGTTGGCGAAGGAGCCGACCATGAGTCCTACGACACCGGCCAACCCACAGGTGGCCCAACGGGGGACGGCCACGGCCGCCCCCCAGGTGACCCACGTCACGCCTTTTGACCTGGGACGACACCGAGTCGGCGGCCCGGACCCATGGCCCGCTGACGGTACCATGGCATTCGGCTCACCGAGCGCATAGGGACCTTTGGCAGAAAGTGCCAGGTCCTCGTTCAATGTGCGGTCGCTACATGCCGATGCAAAACGCATGGCCGAGGTCGACGCCGTGCCCCCCGCGGCGACCGTCAAGAACCTTCAGCGCGTGGACCTCGAGCAGGTCACCGTAGACACTAGCGCGGCGTCCGTGCTGCCTGCCGCCATCGCCAGGCGGCACCATGTGGTCCCCATCGGCCGCCGCTTCGGTACCCCTGTCGTGGCCATGGCCGATCCCAACGATCTGGTGGCCGTGGACACGCTGCGCGCCACTCTCGGACGCGACTTCATCGCCGTGGTGAGCGATCCCGGGCAGATCGACCACTGCCTGGACCGGGTGTACGCCACCGCGTCGGGCGCTGGCCAATCCTTGTCGACGCCCACACCGACGCACACCCCGGCGCCGACTGCGGCCCCCGCCCCGGCACCGACACAAGCACCGACACAAGCACCGGCGGGACGGCAGGAGGCGGCAGTCCCCGGCTTTGTCGCCCCGGCTTTCGATCCGACACCCTCGGCTGGCGAGGTACCCACCATTCCCGAAGAGGCGTTCTCCTTCGGCGTGGCGCCGTCGATACCCCAGAAGACCTTTTCGTCCGACCGTTCACCGACACCGCAGGAAGCGGCGCCCGCGTTCGGTGCTCCGGCCTCCGGGCCTCTTCCCCCCTTCGGCGCCGTTGCAACAGTCAGCAACGGTCCTTCAGGCCCCTCTGGTGTCGCCCACGGCGAGGACGTCGACGCCCAAGTTGCGGCGGACGAGCCGGCCCAGCCTGCCCATCACGACGAGCCTGCCCATCACGACGAGCCTGCCCATCACGATGAGATGGTCGTCGAGCCACCGGTCGTGCACGGTGAACACGAGCCCATCTCCGCGTTGGCCGAAGCCCTCGACATGGACGACGACGAGCTGCCACCACTGGCCCGCGTCCTCGTAGAGGGCGAGCGGGTCCCCTTGGCGGTGATGCGCGAAGTGCTCGAAGAGCGGGAGCGGAGCGGACTGAACATCACCCGCATCCTGAGCAACCGGGGACTGGTCACAGAGGCCGACCTCATGTGGGGCATGGCCCAGGAGATGGGCCTCGAGTTCGTGGACCTCGACCTGCAGGCGGTCGACTACACCAGCGTGTACGCCCTGCCCGAGGCCACGGCCCGCCACCACAACGTGCTGCTCATCGGCTACTCCGAGGACAACTCACCGATCGTGGCAGCGTCCAACCCCACCGACGTGTTCGCCATGGACGACCTGCGCACGATCCTGGGGCGCAACTTCGTCACCGTGGTGGCCACTCGGTCCCAGCTCAACGCCTTCATCGATCGGGCCTACAACCAGGGCGGGAACGCCAGCGAGGTGGCGGCCACCGCTGCATCCGACTTCTCGGAGGCCGACGAGGACCTGGCCAGCCTCCAGTACGTGGTGGACGACGCTCCCATCGTCCGCTACGTGAACCTGCTCATCCTCCAGGCCCTCAACGAGCGGGCATCCGACATCCACGTGGAGCCCACGGCAGACAATCTTCGCATCCGCTACCGCATCGACGGTGTGCTCCACGACGTCTCGACGGCGCCCCGCAACATCTGTGGGGCGGTGACCACCCGGCTCAAGGTCATGGCCGACATCAACATCGCCGAGCACCGCGTTCCCCAGGACGGCCGCATCTCGCTCACCGTCGGCAGCCGGCAGATCGACCTTCGCATCGCCACGTTGCCGACGATCTACGGCGAGAAGGTGGTCATGCGGGTCCTGGACAAGTCCAACGTCGTTCTCGGCTTCGAGGACCTGGGATTCGACGCCGATCTGCTCGAGGAATACAAGAGCGTCTACACCAAGCCCTACGGCACGATCCTCGTGACCGGTCCGACGGGCAGCGGAAAGACCACCACTCTCTACGCCACTCTGTCCGCCCTCAACTCACCGGAACGCAACATCATCACGGTCGAGGACCCCGTCGAGCTTCGCATCAAGGGCATCAACCAGGTGCAGCTCAACATCAAGGCCGGGCTCACCTTCGCCTCTGCGTTGCGTTCGATCCTGCGCGCTGACCCCGACACCCTGCTGGTGGGGGAGATCAGGGACAAGGAGACCGCCCTCATCTCCGTGGAGGCGGCCCTGACCGGTCACCTGGTGCTGGCCACCCTGCACACCAACAGCGCCGCCGCCACGCCCATGCGGCTCGTCGAGATGGGGATCGAGCCCTACCTGGTCACTTCCGCCTTGAGCGCCGCCGTGGCCCAGCGCCTGGCCCGCCGCCTGTGCGCGCACTGCCGGGAACCCTTCGAGGCCACCGAAGCCGACATCGTGGCCGCCGGCTGGTCGCCCGAGGAGGTCTTCGGTCACGCCCAGAATCCGGTCCTCTACCGGGCCAGCGGATGCTCGGTGTGCTCGAACACCGGCTATCGGGGCCGAAAGGCCCTTTTGGAATTGCTCGTGGTGACCGATGAAGTCGAGCGACTCATCATCGAGGGAGGTTCGGCCGATGACATCCACAACCTCGCCGTGGGGCAGGGCATGGTGACCCTGCGCAAGAGCGGCCTGCGAAAGGCCCTCGAGGGTGAGACGACCCTCGAGGAAGTGCTCCGGGTGGTCGCATGAGCCCGTCCTCGATAACCCGCGGCGAGTCCGCCCGCCGCCTCGCCGATGCCCTGGTGGCCGGCGGCTATGCCCAGCACGAGACCCTGGCCGGCCTGCTTGCCGAAGCCTCGAGCACCGGCCGCTCCTTCACCGGCCTGCTCATCGCCCGCGGGGCCGTGCCCGCACAGGTGGCGCTCGGCGTGCAGTCCCAGCTCACCCAGTTGCCGGTGGTGGACCTCAACACGCATCGGCCCGCTTCCTATGCCGTGTCGGTGGCACCCGTCGCCGTCGTGCGCGAGTTCGGGGCCATCGGCTTCGAGCTTCAGGGCGAGAGGCTGGTGATGGCCTTCACCGACCCACCCGACGCCGAGGATCTTCGTACCCTGGCGGTGCTGGTCGGCCACGAGATCATTCCTGTGCTGGCCGATCCCAGTGCCGTGGAGCGCTTGTGGAAGGACCAGTCGGCCGCCGACGCCACTAGTCCACCTCAGGCCTCGCCCCATGGCCCCGCCACCTCGCCGGGGGGGCCGCTCGACGTGGAGCTGGGCGAGACGGGCGCCGGCCTCTTGTCGGGCGTTGCCGCCCCCGTGGCTGCGACGGCTGTGGCAGCCAACGGCGCTGCCGGCGGGAGCACGGAGGGGAGCACCGGCCCCCTGCACCTCGACGATCTCCTCCGCTACGCCGTGGGCGTGGGGGCCTCTGACCTCCACCTCACCGCCACCATGCCGGCGTGCATACGGCTCAACGGCGCCATCCGCGTGATCGAGGGCTGCCCCACGCTCGACAACGAGTCGATCCGGGAGATGGTCTTCGGGGTCCTGCCGGGGACCCTTCGTGAGCGTTTCGAGGCCGACAAGGAGCTCGACACCTCCCACTCGGTGGCAGGCGTGGGACGCTTCCGGCTGAACGTCTTCATGCAGAGGGGAACGGTGGCCGCCGTCCTGCGTGCCATCCCCCACGAGATCCCGTCCTTCGAATCCCTGGACGTGCCGGAGTCGATCCGCACCTTCGCCGAGATGCGCCGGGGCCTCGTTCTGGTCACGGGGCCCACAGGGTCGGGGAAGTCGACGACCCTGGCGTCACTGGTCGACATCGTGAACCGCAGCAAGCCGCTGCACATCGTCACCATCGAGGACCCCATCGAGTTCCTCCACACCCACAAGCGCTCGATCGTCAACCAGCGTGAGATCGGCCAGGACACCGTGTCCTTCTCCGAGGCGCTGCGCCGTGTGCTGCGTGAGGACCCCGACGTGATCCTGGTGGGCGAGATGCGCGACCTCGAGACCATCGCCATGGCCCTGACGGCTGCCGAGACGGGTCACCTGGTGTTCGCCACCCTCCACACCCAGGACGCACCCCAGACCATCGACCGTATCGTCGACGTGTTCCCCACCAACCAGCAGGAACAGGTGCGCACCATGCTGGCCGCCGCCCTCGAGGGTGTCGTGACCCAGCAGCTCATCCCCAACGCCGACGGTTCGGGGCGGGTGGCTGCCTGTGAGGTCATGATCTGCACCTCCGCCGTGCGGAACCTCATCCGCAGCAACAAGACCCACCAGATCTACTCGCTCATGCAGACCGGCGGTCAGTACGGCATGCAGACCATGGACCAGGCGCTGGCCAAGATGGTCCGCGAGCAGCGCATCACCGAGGCGGTGGCGTTCGATCGCAGCCGCAACGAGGAAGACCTCCGAAACCACCTGGCGTCCTAGGAGCACCAGTGGCACTCACGTTCGACTACAAGGTACGCGACCGCGGCGGGAACCTCGTCGAGGGCCAGCTCGAAGGCGACAGCTTGAGCCTGGTCGTCTCGAAGCTGCGCGAGATGGGATACCTGCCTATCGCCGTGACGCCCAAGTCCAAGGTGGACATGCGCAGGGAGATCAACATCCCCTGGCTGTCGAAGCGCGTGAAGCTGGCCGAGATCGCCGTGGCTACCCGCCAGCTGGCAACCATGGTGGACTCGGGGCTGTCGGTGGTGCGCGCCCTCGCCATTCTGGCGGGGCAGGTGGAGAACAAGGAGCTCGCCCGTGTCCTGGGCGAGGTCCGACTCGACGTGGAGCGCGGCTCCTCCCTGTCAGGCGCCTGCGAGAAGCACCCCAAGGTCTTCAGCCGGCTGTTCGTGACGATGGTGCAGGCAGGAGAGGCCGGGGGCACCCTGGAGAAGGTCCTCACCGACCTGGCCGCCACCATGGAGAAGCAGGCGGTGCTCATCCGCAAGGTCCGCTCGGCGATGACCTATCCGGCCATCGTGGTCAGCGTGATGGTGGTGATCTTCCTCGCTCTGCTGATCTTCATCGTTCCGGTCTTCAAGAACCTCTTCACATCGCTGCACGCCAAGCTTCCGACTCCGACGCTCATCGTCATCCACATCTCGTCCATCGTCCTCAGTCCCTGGTCGGTAGTGATCGTGGCCGCCATCGTGGCCGGGATCATCGGCTTCCGAAAGTGGATAAAGACGCCTGAGGGCCGGGCCAAGTGGGACGCCTTCAAGCTTCGTCCTCCCATCTTCGGCCCGCTCATGCACAAGGTCTCGCTGGCCCGCTTCTCGGCCACCTTCTCCTCGCTCGTCCAATCGGGTGTCCCCATCCTCGAGGCGCTCGACATCGTGTCGGACACGGCGGGCAACGTGGTGGTGGGAGGGATGCTGCAGAAGGCCAAGCTCGGCGTGCGCGACGGTCGGTCCCTGGCCGACTCCCTCAAGGACAACGAAGCCGTCATACCGCCACTCGTGGTCCAGATGATCGAAGTCGGAGAGCAGACCGGTGCCCTCGATGCCATGTTGGCCAAGGTGGCCCAATTCTACGACGGCGAGGTCGAGACGACTGTCAACAACCTCACCTCGATGCTCGAGCCCATGCTGACCGTTTTCATGGGAGCCGGGGTGGGGGTCATGGTCGTGAGCATGTACCTGCCTATGTTCGACTACATCAAGCACATCCCCCAGAGCTGAGCGTGGGGAAAGGGAAAAGGAACCACAATGTCTGAGGTCATAGGGCTCGATATCGGCACCAGCGCCGTGCGTGCCGCTCAGGTGGAGACCGGTGGCCGGCCAACCCTCACCGCTTTCAGCCAGGTCGGCCTGCCGCCCGGCACCATCGTGGACGGCGAGGTGCAGGACAAGGCCGCCCTGTCGGCCGCTCTTCGCCGCCTGTGGCAGAACGGGAAGTTCAGCGGGCACGCCGTGGTGGTGGGGATCGCCGGGCTGCGCGTCATCACCCGGGAGCTCGACATTCCCTGGGTGGCCGACGACGAGGTCGACAGTGCCGTGCGCTTCCAGTCCGAGGAGGTCATCCCCTTCAGCCCGGACAAGACGCTGCTGTCCACCCAGGTGCTGGGCGAAGCCTCGGCGCCGGACGGCTCACGGACCCGACGGGTGCTGGTAGCAGCCGCCCACCACGATCTGGTGGACGGCGTCGTGCAGGCTGTTGAGGAGGCGGGGCTCCAGGTGACGGGAGTGGACCTCGTGTCCTCGGCCCTCGTGCGCGCCCTCGTCGACCCCGCCCGTCCCTCTGAGCAACCCGAGGCCGTTGTGAGCGTGGGCGCCGGCTTGACGGTGATCGTGGTCCATCAAGGTGGTCGCCCGCAGTTCGTGCGCACCCTCGGCGTGGGCGGCAATGCCGCCACCGAGGCCATCGCCCACTCATTGGACTTGCCCATGGCCGACGCCGAGCAGCTCAAGCGCAGGCTGGACGGGTCGACTCCCCAACTCAAGTCCGCCCAACGCGCCACTGCTCCGGTGATCGACGACCTGGCGGCCGACATCCGTAATTCGATCCAGTACTTCTCGTCGATGCCGGGCCGTGAACCGCTGGCCCGAGTCATCATCACCGGTGGCGGTTCGCAACTGCAGGGGCTCGTGGAGGAGCTGCACGGCCAGGTGCACATCCCCGTGCTCTTGGTGTCGCCGCTCGAGCGCGTCGACACGTCGGGAATGGACCTGAACGCCGCCCGCGAAGCGGCTCTGGCGCCCGTCATGGCGACGGCCATCGGCCTCGTCCTGCCCGAGCCCAACTCCGGTGTCCGGAAGTTCAACCTCGTCCCACCCGAAGTCCTCCGACGCGCCTTTGATCGCAAGGTGACCCGGTACACCATCACCGGTGCGGTCGTGGTGGCGGCGGGGCTGTTGGCTTTTGGCGGGTGGAAAGTGTGGTCGGTGCACAGCGCCGAGCAGCAAGTGGCGTCATTGACCGCCAGCGCGGCCCAGCTGCAGTCGGAGATCCCCACCTACAACAAGGCAGCTTCAGCGGTGACAGAACTGCACTCCGCCCAGAGCCAGGTGACGAGCCTCACCTCGAGCGCCGTGGACTGGTCGGCGGTGCTGACTCAGCTCGACTCCGTCACGCCGTCGGGACTCGGCATCAGCAGCTTCACGGCCGATGGAGGCCCGACGGTCGCCGGGTCGAGCACGCCAGGAGCGGCGGCGCCCAGCCCGTCGGGCACGACGCCGGGGGCGACGGTCACGGGCGGCATCGGATCGGTGACGGTGTCGGTGGCCGGGTCGTTCCCCAACACCGCTCACTTCTCGCCGGTGGCCGAGTGGATCGACGGCATCTCGAGCAGCCCCATGTTCGCGCCACCCAGCGTGAGCTCGGTGGCCAACGCCGCCGCCGGCGGGGCCACGAACGTCACCTTCCAGTCCGTGCTGTCGATCCTCACCGGCGCCAGCATGCAGAAGAACGGGAGCTACTGATGGAAGCCCTCCAGCGATTCCGCGTGCCCCTCATCATCGGCGCTGGCGTCATCGTGTTCGTCGTGGCGGTGTACGCCGCCCTGGTGTCCCCGCAGAGCCACAAGCTCACGTCGCTGCAAGCCAAGGAGCAACAGCTCCAGGCCCAGCAGGCACAGCTCCAGAACGAGATCGTGACCCTCAAGCACGACAAGGCGGACTTCGCCGCCAACTGCTCCAAGCTGGGCACTGCCCTCAACGAGATCCCCGGGACGCCCGACGTGTCGCAGTTCCTGCAGCAGGTGACCAACCTGGCAGTGGCGACCGGCAACGCCAACACGCCGACCATCAGCGTCTTGCAGGCGAGGAGTTCGAGCGCCTCCGCCGGGGCAACCCCGGTGCAGGTATCGCTCACCCTCCAGGGTACCTACGGGCAGATGGCCACCTTCATCAAGGGCCTCGACTCGTTCCCGAGGCTGTTCACCGTGACCCAGATCTCGGTTGCCGGGGGACCGATCGCGGCAGGGGGCGGCGCCATCGACCCGGCCACGGCTGGCTACAACCTGAGCCTCACCGGAGCCATCTACTACAGCACGAGCCGCCAGAACGTCTGCCAGACGACCAAGGCCTGATCCCGGCCCTGTAACCCGTGCCTGCACCCAGCCAGCCTGATCCAGGCCGGCTGGGTAGCAGCGCGTCCGGTTCCAGGGTGGGCAGGGCGCCGAGGTGGTCGCCACCTGCACCATCGCAGGACTTGTGACCCATAAAACCTCTAAAGCCCCGTTGGGCGGAGGCCGATGCAACCCCCGATAGCTATTGCTCATCAAGGAGGAAGTCCATGTTCAAGTACCTGCTCGCACGTGTCCGCGAGGCCCGTGCTGGGGAGCTCGAGGGCGAGAGCGGCCTTGAAGCCGGCTTCACCCTGATCGAGCTAATGGTGGTCTTGCTGATCATCGCCATCTTGCTGGCCATCGCCATTCCGACCTTCCTCGGAGTGTCGGGGTCGGCTCGTGACCGCGCTGCTCAGTCCAACCTGACCAACGGCGTGACCGACGCCGCCGCCTATTACCAGAACGGCCAGACCTACGACTCGATCAGCGGCAACACCGGCTGTTCCCAGGTCAACACCACCGGCGGCAACTGCACCGCAGCCGTGACGGGGGGCCAGAGCCTCGACCAGGCCATGGCGGCCCAGGAGCCGGCGTTCACCTGGCTCCCGGGTACCACCAACATCGTCGGCGCCAGCAGCTCCACGTGCCCCAAGGGCGTGGGTAACTGCGTGAGCGTGCTGCCGGTGGACGTAGCAGCCGCCAACGACGGGCAAGGCGTCGTCATCGCCGTGCTCTCGGGCAACAGCAACACGTGCTGGTACGCCATGAACCTGCAGACCACGCCAGCGTCTAGCGGGGGCGCAGCGGCCACGGGCTTCGACCCGGGCGCCACCACCCTGTCGGAGTCCACCGCTGGGACCTACTACGCCAAGCAGACCAAGGCGACGACCTGCGACGCCTCCAACGCCCTCAGCTTCGCCAGCACCTCCTGGGCCTCGAGCTACTCGAGCGCTCCGGACGCCACGGCCACCTGATCCGGTAGCTGAGGGGTGGGCCGCCCGCCGGTCCACTTCGAAGGAGTGGAGAGGGCCCCCGCTTCGGCGGGGGCCCTCTCGCGTGGTGGTCCCGTCGAGTCGGCGGCTGGGCACGGCCAAGGGGCCTTGTGTGTGCCAGCATCGCGAGGCCGGAGGAGGGCGACGATGCTGGCGTGCGTGATGCGGGGCGGGGAGCTGGTGGTGGACGAGGTCCCTGATCCCCACCCGGAGGCGGGCCAGGTGCTGGTGCGCACCCTGGCGTGTGGGATCTGCGGGTCCGATCTCCACTTCCTGCGCCACGCCGAGCGCATGGTGGCCATGTCCGAGGCGCTCCTTCCCTCCATGGGTGTCCTGGGCGAGCTGGCCGTGCCCCGCATCGACTTGTCACGCGACATCGTGATGGGCCACGAATTCTGCGGCGAGGTCCTCGAAGCCGGACCGGACACCGTGACCCCCGCTCCGGGCACCCGGGTGGTGTCGGTGCCCGCCCTCGTGAGCTCCTCGGGCGTGCACCAGCTCGCCTACAACAACGCCTACCCGGGTGGCTACGCCGAGCAGATGCTGCTCTCGGCGCCACTGGTACTGGAGGTCCCTGAACAGCTGGGGACCCGGCAGGCGGCGCTCACCGAGCCGCTCGCCGTCGGCATCCACGCCGTGGCCAAGTCGGGCGTCACGCCCGCCCAGGCGGCGCTGGTGGTGGGCTGCGGGCCGGTGGGCCTGGCGGTGATCGCCGCCCTGGGCCTGGCCGGGGTGGAGACCGTGGTGGCAGCCGACCTCTCGCCGGCTCGCCGGGCGCTCGCCCGGCAGCTTGGGGCCACGGAAGTTGTCGATCCCCGCCAGGAGCCCGTCGTGGAGGCCTGGAGGCGGGTGGAGGGGCGCAAGAGCGTGGTGGCCTTCGAGGCCGTGGGAGTGCCGGGGACGCTGGGGCAGCTGCTCGAGGGCCTGCCGCCGGCCAGCCGGGTCATCGTGGTGGGGGTGTGCATGGAACCCGACACCATCTCCCCGTTCTTCGCCATCGCCAAGGAGCTGGCCCTGCAGTTCGTCCTGGCCTACACGCCGGCTGAGTTCGCCCAGGCATTGGCGGCCATCGCCAGCGAGCGCGTGGACGTGGCGCCCATGGTGACCGGCACCGTGGAGCTTCCGGGTGTCCCGGGCGCCTTCGAGGCGCTCGGGCGCCCCGACGAGCACGTGAAGATCCTGGTGGAGCCCACCGGCGCCTGATGACGGCCGGCCCGGTGGTCGTGTCCCTGCGGCGAGCCTGGCCCTGGCTGCGATATGTCGTGGGCCTGGGACTGGGCGCCCTGGCGGTGTGGGCGCTGCTCGGCCGTCGGGGCGAGCTGTCGGGGGCCTCGTCCTATCTGGCCAGCACCCGGTGGGCCTGGGCGCTGCTGGCGGCCGTCCTCGAGCTGGCCTCGATCGTGGCCTTCGCCCTCGTGCAACAGGACCTCCTCGGCGCCGGTGAGGTGAAGGTCACCCCCCGGTGGATCACCGGGGTGACCCTGGCGGCCACCGCCATCGCCAATTCGATGCCGGCCGGGCCGATCGTGTCGTCGGTCTTCGCCTACCGCCAGTACCGGCGGCGGGGAGCCGACGAGGCCCTGGCCGGCTGGACCCTGGCAGCCGTGTTCGTGGCTGCCTCGGTGAGCCTGGCCGTGGTGGCTGCCGCCGGCGTGGGCATCGCCGGGGCCGAGGGCGCCAGCCTCGACCTGGTGGGGGTCACGGTCGTCGTCCTCGCCGTCGCCGTGGTCCTCGGTGTCGTCTTCGTGAACCACCGGTCCCTCAACTGGTTGATCGAGGCCACGTTGCGCGCCACCCGCCGGCTGGCGCACTGGCCCAGAGGCGATCTCGGTGACCACGTGGACCGGATCGTGGCCCGCGTCGAGGCCGTCCGTCTCGGGCCGCTGCAGGTGCTGCGGGTGATGGCCTGGGCGCTCGTCAACTGGTTGCTCGACTGCGGGTGCCTGGCGGTGTGCTTCCTCGCCGTGGGTGTGGCTGTGCCCTGGCACGGTCTGCTCCTCGCCTACGGCGCCGGCCAGCTGGCGGTCAACCTGCCCATCACCCCGGGAGGCCTGGGCGTGGTCGAGGGCAGCCTGACCATCGCCCTCGTCGCCTTCGGCGGTGCCGAGACCTCGACGGTGGCCGCCGTCCTTCTGTATCGCATCATGAGCTTCTGGGGGGAGCTGCCCGTGGGATGGGGGACGTGGGCCTTGCTCAGCTGGCAGGGCAGGCGAGAGGCGGCCTCGGTGGGGGCCGACGCCACCGAGAGCGACGTCGCCGAGGTGATGGCATGACGGGCCGTGACCGGCGCCATCTGCAGCGACATGTGCTCCGCCGACGTTGGGGGGCCGCCATGGCGGCGCTGGGCCTCGTGGGGGTGCTGGCGGGATGCACGTCGGCGCGCAACACGCTCGGGACGAGTTCGAGCCCGTGCTACAAGGCCGTACCGGTGGCGGCCGACGCCGTCCACGACCGGGGCACGCTCGTCGGCATCCGACTGTTCAGCGCCCGCCAGGTCTCGGGGTATCACCACCTGGACGCCCTGCTCGACGCCAGGGCTCAGGGGGTGAAGGCGGCCTGCGTCGCCGCCTACCACGGCACCTATCGCCACGACCAGGTGAAGGAGCCCTACGGCATCCCGCCGGCGAGCGGCACGGGGCCCATCGCCCTCGTGATGGTGTCCTACCCCCAGAACAAGCTCATCGGCACCATCGTGCTCTCGCGGGTCCCGCTGCCCTTGCGCCACGAGGTGCTCCGACGGCCACCCGTCCGGGCCCGACCTCCAGGCTCGGCCCCCTACTTGGCGGCCTCAGCCGGCCCGGGCCCGGCCTGATCGCCGCTCGGCGCGCTCCTCGCGTTCGAGAGCCCGCTCGACCTCCGCCCACGTGAGGGGCTCCTCCACCCCCCGGCGCTCGGCGCGCTCGGCGCGGGCCAGCGCCCGCCAGGCCGCCGTCCACAGCACCGGCAGAGTGCCGACCTTGGCCACGATGCCGGCCAGCTGCTGGTCGTTCAACGCCGCCAGCCCGATGGCCCGGTGGGCGTGCAGAAAGGCGGCGTAGAGCACATGGCGGGAGAAGATGAACACGATGGCCGGGAAGTTGGGCAGCACCGACTGCACGACGAGGTAGACGGCCCGCCCCACCGGCGACGTTCGCCGGGCACCGGGGACCCGGCCCAGGGCGGGCACCCACAACACGATGCCGGCGAAGAGCAGCAAGGCGTCGAAGAACCCCCGCCACCCGACTGAGGAGGCCTGGGCGGAGACGGCGGGCACGGCCAAGGTGCCCACCACGACCACGCTGAACACGACGACCGCTACGGGGGGACGGCTCAGGAACTCGACGAGGGCGTCCACCCCCGCCGGCCGGGTGAGGCGGGCCAGCACGGGGACGGGCACCGCCAGCAACAACAACGGGGCCGCCACCAGCAACAGCAGCATGCGTTGGAACAACAGGGCGGTGAGCGACCAGTGGGCGGCAAGGTCGGCGACCGGCCAGGTGAGCGCCACCGCCAGCGCCAGGAGCGCTCCTGCCAGCTGCCACCACTGGCGCGACGTGACGGTGACCGCTGCCGGCGCGCCGGTTCCGGAGCGGCGCCGAGCAAGTGGGCGGCGCACCAGGGCGACGTAGAGAAGGCCCATCAGTGCCACTGCCGCCCACGCGGCGGGATGGGGGTGGAAGGCCCACGGTGCGGTCATCGCCGGCGCATACGCTGGCCGCCGTGGTCGACCGCCTCGAGCGCCTCACCAACCTGGTCCTGGTGCTGCTCGGTGACGGCCCGCCACGTTCGCTGCGGGAGATCGCCGACCAGGTGCCCGGTTACCCCCCCGAGGGCGAGGCGCGACGGCAGGCCTTCGAGCGCGACAAGCGCACCCTGCGCCGAGAAGGCATCGAGGTGACCACCGTGGCACTGCCCCCTCCCGACCAGGTCGGGTACCTCGTCCGCCCCCAGGGCTTCTACCTGCCCGACCTCGATCTCGACGCCGAGGAGCAAGCGGCGCTGAACCTGGCTGTCGCCGCGGTCCACCTCGGCGATCCTAGTGGCCGCGATGCCCTGTGGCGCCTGGGGCTCCCGGCGCCGACAGGCGCCCGTCCGCTTGCCGACGTGCCGGCCTTGCCGGCGCTGCCCGTGCTGTGGGAGGCGCGACGGCGACGCGCCGCGGTGACGTTCTCCTACCGGGGCGAAAGGCGCAGCGTGGCTCCCGCCATGCTGCGCTTCCGCGGCGGGTGGTGGTACCTGGTGGGCTTCGACCTCGACAAGGAGGCGCCGCGTACCTTCCGCGTCGACCGGATGGACGACCTTCCCCAAGCAGGAGCATCGGGCAGTGGCGAGCTCCCGCCGGACTTCGACCCGGGTGCGGCACTGGCCGACGAGCCCTGGCGCATGGGCGACGGCGATCCCGTTCCCGTCGACTTGTTGGCGGGCGCTGAGGTGGCGGCGCTGCTCGAGCAGCAGCTGCCTTCCGCCACCGTGGTGGAGCGCCGTTCCGACGGCTCGGTGGTGCTGCGTCTGGAGGTGACCAACGTCGACGCCCTGCGATCGTGGGTGTTCGAGCTGGGCGATCACGTGGTCGTCCTCGGTCCGCCCGAAGTGCGCCGAGCCGTCGTCGGCTGGCTCCGCTCCATGGTGGCGCCATGAGCACGCGCCTCGAAGCGGGCAAGCGCCTGCGCCGCCTGCTGGCCGTCCTCACCTGGCTGGCGCGGGTGAAGCAGGCACCGGTAGCCGAGCTCGCCCGGCGTTTCTCCATGACCCCCGAGGAGCTCGTGGCCGACCTCGAGCTCGCCGCCTGCTGTGGGTTGCCGCCCTACACCCCCGACCAGCTCATGGAGATCGTGGTCGACGAGAACGAGGTGGTGGCCAACCTGGGCGAGGAGCTGGCCCGGCCCCGGCGTCTCACGGCGGCCGAGGGCTTCGCGCTGGTGGCGGCAGGCCGGGCCATCTTGGACAGTGCCGGGACCCCGGGTGACGACAGCGGCTCGGGCGGGGCGTTGGCCAGGGCGCTGGGCAAGCTGGAGGCCGCCTTGGAGGCCGCTCCCGGGCTCTCCGGCGACGAGGAGGCCGACCGCGACGCCGGGGGGCCAGAGGATGGCGGGGCCCTGCGCGTCGAGCTCGGTGAAAGTGCCCACCTGGGCGAGGTCCGCCGGGCGCTGGACCAGGGCCGCCAGCTCGAGGTTCGCTACTACTCATTGTCGAGCGACGAGGAGTCCCAGCGGGTGATCGATCCGCTGGGGCTGGTGGCGGTGGACGGGCGCTGGTACCTCGACGCCTACTGCCACAAGGCCTCGGGCATGCGGCGCTTCCGGGTGGACCGCCTCGTCTCGCTGGCCGAGACGGGCGAGGCGGTGGACCACGGGCTCGCCCCGTCCGCTGCCCCTGACGCAGCCGATGACGGCGAGGCCCCGGCGGCCCCGGCGGCCTTCGTCCCCGGGCCCGACGCCACGGTCGCCACCTTGGCCGTCGACCCCGAGGGCATGTGGGTGGTGGAGGCCGTCCCCGCCCTGTCGGTTGAGCCAGGGCGCCCCGGGCGCAGCGAGGTGAAGCTGGCGGTGGCCAGTCGTGTGTGGTTCGAACGGCTGCTGCTGCGTCTCGGGCCGCATGCAGAGGTCCTCGGTCCCCCCGAGCTCACGGGTGCCGGGCGCGGCGCGGCGCGGCGGCTGCTGGAGCGCTACGAGGGGAGCGGCTGAGCCCGAGCAAGCTCGCCGGCGAGGAAGCGGTGAGGGCCGGCCGGCACCGTCACCGGGTGCTGGTGCTCTCCAAGGTGCGTGCCGGCGGACAGCGCTACTACCTGGATGCGGCCGATCCCCGTAACGGACCGGGGGTGGAGGCGCCCGGCTACTGGCTGGCAGGCACCGGGCGCCTGGCGCTCGACGGGGAGGTGGAGGCGCGGGCTCTCGGGCTGCTCCTCGAGGGACGCCATCCCGCCAGTGGCGAAGAGCTCGGCGCCGACCGCCAGCGGGTCACGGTGGCGGGC
>JBJKRZ010000125.1:0-3125 GCA_046704365.1 Acidimicrobiales bacterium
GTGTTCGGGTGCCCACCACCAAGAAGGACCTCGAGCCAGTACCGCGCCTCCTCCACCTCGACCGTCCCCGCCCCCAACATGGCGGCGATGTCCACCCAGTCCTTGGGCCGGTCGAAGAGCACCTTGAACACCGCCAGGTGGGCGGCGGCGATGACGGGGAGGAAGTAGTCGGGCCGGGCGAAGGGTCGCGGCGAGGTGGCTGCCGCCACGGCGTCGTGGAAGCGGTGCTGGGGGAAGAAGAGGTCGACGGCGATGCCCTCGCGGGGCGGGCCCTGCCACAGGCGGATCTGGCCGTCGGCCATACAGCGCTCCACGTCGGCGTCGCTCCAGGGGACCGAGGGCGGGAGCAGGGCGAAGATGCGCGCCGCCTCCTCCACGGGGACCGAGACGTTCACGTCCATGTCCCGCGTGGCCCGGGGCTCGGCCACGTAGTAGGCGAGGGCGAGGGCTCCTCCGAAGCCGTGGCCCACACCGGCTTCGCTGAAGCGGTCGTTCACGGCCACGACCAACTCGACCAGCGTGAGCGGCGCTGGCGTGGCCGGCGATGGCGGCGTGGGCGGTTCAACCACGGCCGGCCACGAGCTCTCCGAACAACGGCAGACGGTCCTCCCGCCGGGGACGCCCCCGGTCGACGGCCACGGCGTCGGCCAGGTCCAGGAGCTCGGGGAGCACGAGGCCGTTGCGGTCGAAGTTGGGCACCGCCTCGAGGCACAGGCGCTGCCCCGTGGCCGCCACCATGGCCAGCAGCCGGTCGGAGCCGGGCACGTGTCGCCCGCTCAGGTAGTCGCTCATGCGCCCCTCGCCCACCCCCGTCCGCAGGGCCAGGGCACGCGCCGTCATGCCCGAGCGCTTCAGGGCCTCTCGCAGGAGGGCGGCAGCCGACCCCACATCGCTACCTTACCAAATATGAGAAGTTCAGGCGGCAACCGACGACGTCGACCTCAACGTGGCCGTGGCCAAAGAAGAGGCCCAGCGCGTGATGCGAGCCCTGCCCGCCGGTGTCACATGGGGGAGCCGGCTCCTGCGGCTGGCGGAGGTGCAGGGCGCCGTCAAGCTGCCGTGGCTCGAGGGGATCACGCTCGACCTCTTCTTCCCCACTCGCCACTACGACCGGGTGGTCCAGGCCAGGGCGGAGGTCCATCCCTTCGCCGACGCCGAGCTTCCCTTCGTGAGCGCCACCGACCTCGCCATCTTGAAGGCCACCTTGGAGCGCGGGAGGGACGTGGCGGGCCAAGAGCGAGACTGGACGGACTTGAGGCTCATGTTCGAGGCCGGGACCCCCGACGTCCCCGAGGTGCTCAGGTGGGTGGAACGCCTGGAGGGTGGCGACAGTGCCAACTTGGCGAAGCTCCGGAGTCTGGTGGACCGACCCCAGGCGTGACAGCCGCTGTCCCCGGGCCCCCATCCATAGCTGATCCGCTATATCCTGGAACCATGGGAGAGACCGGTCGGATGCTCCGAGAGGCGCGCCGGCGCCGCCGCTGGTCGCAGTCGCAGCTAGGTCACTCGAGCGGCATCCCGCAGCCAGTGATCTCCGCCTACGAGGCGGGCGCCCGGGAACCCTCGGTGACCGCTCTGCGCCGACTGGCCCGGGCCATGGACCTCGAGGTGGTCCTCGTACCGGCGCCGGCGCCGGCTGGGCCCGACCCCTCGGTGATGGCACGGCAGCTCGAGGACGTGCTCAGCCTGGCCGAGGCCATGCACCTGCACCGAAAGGCCCGTCCCCTGCGCTACCCCGTCCTGGCGCACGCCGGGCCCGGTGCAACGGACACGGCGAAGCGGGCGCGACCCAGCAGGCGCGGCGCCCAGCGCGTGACACAGCGGACATGACGCACCTCGGCGAGAAGGTCATGGCGCTGCACCAGGCGCTCGCCCGGCAAGGGGTTCCGCACGCCGTGGGCGGGGCCATCGCCCTCGCCTACGCCGTCGACGAGGCTCGGGCGACCCACGACGTCGACATCAACGTCTTTCTGCCGACCGCGCGCGCCGACGAGGTTCTCGGGGCGCTCCCGGACGGCGTCCGGGTGAGGCCCCAGGATCTCGAGACGGTGCGTCGTGACGGTCAGGTCCGGCTGTGGTGGGATGACAACCCGGTGGATCTCTTCTTCTCGACCGTCGCCTTCCACGACACGGCGGCCACGCGTACCCGGACGGTTCCCTTCGAGCGGGGCAGCATCCCCATCCTGTCCGCCACCGACCTGGCGGTCTGCAAGGCGATGTACGGGCGGGGAAAGGACTGGGTCGACATCGAGGCCATGCGCGACGCCAGATCGCTGGACCCCGGCGAGGCGCTGCACTGGACGGCCGACATGCTCGGTCAAGACCATCCGCACTATCGGCGTCTGCACGAGATCCTGACGACTCCACCCATGGCAGTCGAAGACGACCGCCTTCCGCCGGCGTTGCGACCCCGGCCCCGCCGTGGCGGGCAGTCGCCAGGGTAAGGGGGTGCCGGCACGAGGCCAGGGATGACCAAGATGCCGGCGTCGACCGGCTCACGAGCGCCTCCCGGCGCCGCCGCCTCTGTCGGGTTCCGTGTCACGGACGGCGGGGGTTCCGAGAGGGCGCGTCCGGAGCACAGGGCGCTACGAAGAGCCCGGCGACACGAAGAGCTGGAGGACGGGGGGAATCCGGTGGGTGTGCTCTTGGCGAACAGGCCCGGCCCGAGGGGCCGGGCGGTGCGCATGGTCGCTGACGGGGAGGGTGCCACGGCGGGCATCAAGGGTGCACTGGCGTCAGCCTCCGGCTGCCCTTGACCCCCGCCTCCTGCCGTGGCTCGCCTGTGTGCCTGGGTCTGGGAGACCGTGATCCTCATGCGTGCGCGCCGAGCCCGGCGTCGCCTGGGCGGACCGCAGCGATCGTGTCGGGACGAAGCGCCGGCCGGCAGTGCAGCGCAGGAAGGTGCCTGGGGGCGCGCCGGAGCCCGCCGTCACCCGGTGGCGGCGAGTATCGGCTCGTGGGCGGCGGCTGAGCCCGGTGGAGCGCGAAGGCGCCAGTGGCCGGGGCCGCCGTCGAGGTGGAAGCCGCTGTAGCTGATCATGTCGTGATGCCGGGCACAGACCCGGGCCAGCTCGGAGAGCGAGGTGACGCCCGAGGTGGCGAAGTCCTCTTTGTAGTGGTGGTTC
>JBJKRZ010000126.1:0-14787 GCA_046704365.1 Acidimicrobiales bacterium
GGTGACGGCGTCGGGTGCCGGCGCCGGCGCCGGCGCCGGCCCGTCACGCCAGGCAGCGGAGCGGGCGCCCGCCGTTGAGCGCCAGCATGTCCGAGAAGGCGGCCACCAGGTCGATGGCGTCCCCCGGCCGGGCACCCTGCAGCTCGGCATAGGCGCGGTGGAGGTTGCCGGCCAGGCGCTCGGGATCGGTGAGCGCCGCCCACGGCCCCAGATCGGCCGCCCGGGCCGCCTCCAGCGGCGACAGCCCCCGGGCGTGCGCCTCGGCCGCCAGGTCCTGCACGAAGCGCACGTACTCGCCCACGACGTCGAAGACCTCGGGGCCGCAAGGCTCTCCGTGGCCGGGCACCACGGTCTCCGCCCCCAGCTCGACGAGGCGGTCGAGGGCCACGAGCATGCCGGCGGCGGACCCCATGAGGAAGAACGGCGTGCCGCCGTTGAAGACGAGGTCCCCGCTGAACAGCACGCGCTGTCGGGGCAACCAGGCGACGACGTCGTTGGTGGTATGGGCGGCGCTTCCCCAGTGGTGGAGCTCCACCGCTACGTCGCCGACGTGGACGTCGAGGCGCTCCTCGAAGGTGAGAAAGGGTGGTGCCAGGGTGATGGCTCCCCACTCGACAGGATCGAAGAGCCCCTCCGGTGCCACGATCCCACTGGCGAGCATCTCCTCGCGGCAGCGACGGTGCCCCACGATGACGGCTCCGGGGACGAGGCTGTTGCCGTTGGTGTGGTCTCCGTGGTGATGGGTGCTGACCACCATCGTCGGGGCCCGCCCTGCACGGGCGGTGACGGCCTCGAGGTAGGCGCGCGTCCGGCGCTCGGTGGCGCAGGTGTCGATGGTGACGACGAGCTCGTCTCCCACCACGAAGCCCGTGTTGTTGATCCACCACGTGCCGTCGGGCTGGATGTAGCAGTAGACCCCGGGGTGCAGTTCCTCGGTCCTGGGCGGGGGCAGGCCCAGGTCGTCGAGATGGTGACCCGTGGTGCTGCTCACCCCGCCGGTCTAGCAGCCCTCCACCCGGGCGATCTCGCCCTGTCCCTACCCGCCCGGCGGGAGCTCAGCCGGCGTGCGCCTGAAGGGACCGACCGCGCTCTTCGTCGTGGACGACCCGGGCGATGGCCTCGACCAGGGCGCCCACGTACACCCGCGCCCTGCCCTGCGGCTCGCGGCCCAGACCGTGCCAGCGACGCGCCTCGGTGAACAGGCACCCCCGGAGCTCGTCGAGACTTCCCGGGAGCCGGCGCTCGCGCGTCCAGCGCTGCAAAGTGCGCCGGCCCAATTCGGCCACGTCGCTCCAGTAGGCGTAGCCGTCGTAGGAGAGGGCGAAGGCCTCGACGTCCTCCCAGGAGGCGTCGCGGCCCGGCACCGTGACGGAGCGCAACCCGGCGTTGGGCACGGCGTTGGCGGAGAAGGCGCCGTCAGGGACGGCGTCGGGACGGCGGAAGCGCAGGTGGGGCGCGGCCCGCCTCGAGGACGGGGCAGGCGGCGCCACGTCCGCCAGGCGAAGGACGTGGGCGAGGCCGCTCGCTTCATGCATTGCCTGAGATATCGGCAGGCCAGGGGCAGCAGTTGAGGCGCCGCTAGCCTCCGGCCCCGTGTTCGAGGTGTCGGTGGCCAGCTTCAACCTGCACGGCGGCGTGGACGGGTGGGGAAGGCCGTTCGACGTGGTGGAGGCCTGCCGCCGGCTCGACGCCGACGTGCTCGTGCTCCAGGAGACCTGGACGCCCGCCCGAGGCGGAGGACTGGCGGAAGAGGTGGGCGCCACCCTCGGGTATCGGGTCACGACGGCCCCCATGGCGCCGGCCCTGCGCTACCCGCCACCGCCGGGTCCTCGCCCCGGCTGGGGTCCGCTCGACCGTCGCCGACGCGGTGTGGGGCTGCGCATCGACGTGGCCAGGAGATCCTGGCGGCGGCCCTCTGGCGCCCAGCGCGGCTCGGTGGGCATCGCTCTTCTCGAGCGGCTCCCGCGCTCGGAGCCCGAGATCCTCGATCTGGGCCGCATGGGCAACGATCCCTCTCGGCGCTTGGCGCTGCGCAGCAGCGTCGGGACCGTCCAGTCACCCCTGGTCGTGGTGGGCACCCACCTGGCGCACATCCGCCAGGGCTCGCCGCTGCAGGTGCGACGGCTGCGGGGCATGCTGCCCGATCCCGATGTGCCGGCGGTGCTGGCCGGTGACATGAACATGTGGGGACCTCCTCTCAGCTTGCTGCTGCCCGGGTGGTCGCGCGCCCTGTGCGGGCCGAGCTGGCCCTCGTGGCGGCCCGTGTTCCAGATCGACCACATCCTGGTGACGCCCGCCGTCGAGGTGTCCGACGCCGAGGTGCTCCGCGTGGGCCGCTCCGACCACTTCCCCGTGCGAGCCAGGCTCTCAGGGCGGTGACGCTGCCACGCCCAGCGCGTCCCCAGGCTTTCGACGAGGCGTTTAGGGTTGTGTATGCGGCTCTTCCGGGGGGTAGTACGGCTCTGAGGGTGCGTGCGTTCCCGTCAGGGGTACGAGGAGGTGGGCGACGCCCATGAGCGACAGCGGCGTCGACGCCGACGCCACGACCTCCGCCAGACGAGCCGGCGCCGGCGCGCCTGCAGACGTGCATGCGGCGAAGCGTCACGCCCGCGTCGTGGTGGAGAACGTCCGGCCCCAGGTCGACGGTGGCCGTTTCCCGGTCAAGCGCGAGGTGGGCGACGTCGTGGAGGTCGAGGCGGACATCTTCGCTGACGGGCACGACGAGCTCGCTTGTGACCTGCGCTGGCGGCCCGAGGTGGGCGCGACGTGGTCGCAGTTGCCCATGGTGCCCATGGGCAACGACCTGTGGCGCGGCGTCTTCGAGCTGCCCTCGCCGGGCGCCTACCGCTTCTGCATCCGAGCCGCCGTCGACCCCTACGCCACCTGGCTGCGCGACGGGCTCGTGAAGGCTGCCGCCGGCCAGGACGTCTCTGTGGAGCTGCTGGTGGGCGCCGAGTTGCTCGACGCCGCCGCCGGACGCGCCGGCAAGTCACGTGCCGGCGACCGGGCAGGCCTCGAAGAGGCGGCCGAGGAGCTGCGGGCGGCAGCAGCAGGCGGCGACGGCGTCGAGGCGCTCACGCGTGCCGGCACCGTGGAGCGCCGTGAGCTGGCCCGCCGCCACGTCGACGCCGAGCAGGTCCTGACCACGGCCAGCTGTCCCGTGGTGGCGGACCGGGCCCGGGCCCGCTTCGGGGCCTGGTACGAGATGTTCCCTCGGTCGGCTGCGGGCGTGCCCGGCCGCCACGGGACCCTGGCGGACGTGGGGGAGCGACTGGACTACGAGGCGGCCATGGGCTTCGACGTGCTCTATCTCCCTCCCATCCACCCCATCGGCCGCACCAACCGCAAAGGGCCTGACGGCGCCACCAGTGCGTCGGAGGGGGACCCGGGGAGCCCGTGGGCCATCGGGGCCGAAGAGGGCGGGCACACCGCCGTGCACCCGCAGCTGGGCACGCTCGAGGACTTCGACCGCCTCCTCGCCGACGCCGCCGGGCGGGGGATCGAGGTCGCCTTGGACCTGGCCTTCCAGTGCTCGCCCGACCACCCCTGGGTGAAGGAGCACCCGGAGTGGTTCCGCCGTCTGCCCGACGGGACCATCCGCCCCGCCGAGAACCCGCCCAAGCGCTACGAGGACATCTATCCCATCGATTTCGACACCGCCGACTGGCGGGCGCTGTGGAGCGAGCTGCTCGGCGTGGTCCGGTTCTGGGTGGCTCGCGGTGTGCGCATCTTCCGTGTCGACAACCCCCATACCAAGCCGCTCGGCTTCTGGGAATGGCTGATCGCCCAGGTGCGTGCCGAGCAGCCCGACGTCCTGTTCCTGTCCGAGGCCTTCACCCGCCCGGCGCTCATGCACCGGCTGGCCAAGATCGGCTTCAGCCAGTCCTACACCTACTTCGCCTGGCGCAACAGCAAGTGGGAGCTCGAGCAGTACGCCCTCGAGCTCCACCAGGGTCAGGCCGCCGACTTCTTCCGGCCCAACCTGTGGCCCAACACACCCGACATCCTGACCGAGGCGCTGCAGAGAGGCGGGCGGGCCACGTTCGTGTCGCGCCTCGTCCTGGCCGCCACCATGGCGGCCAGCTATGGGATCTACGGACCGGCCTTCGAGCTCCAGGAGCACGATCCCCGGCACCCGGGGTCCGAGGAGTACCTGCACTCGGAGAAGTACGAGGTCCGGCACTGGGACCTCGGTGCCCGCCACAGCCTGGCTGACCTCGTGGCAAAGGTGAACGCCGTGCGCCGTGCCAACCCCGCCCTTCAGCACGATCGCAACCTCCGGCTGTGCACCCTGGACAACGACGCCCTGGTGGCCTATGTGCGGCGGTGGGGGACGAACCGGATCGTCGTGGTCGTGAACCTCGACCCCCACTACCGCCACAGTGGCTGGCTGGAGCTCGATACCGAGCACCTCCGGCTCGGTCCTGACGACCCCTACGTCGCACACGACCTGCTCACGGGATCCCGCTACCGCTGGCAGGGCAGGCGCAACTTCGTGATGCTGGACCCAGCCGTGTTGCCGGCCCACGTCTTTCGCATCGAGGGGGCCGAGCGATGAGCCTGGTGGAAACCCCGGCGCCCGAGGTGGCAGGGCCGGACCTGGCCCACTGGTACAAGGACGCCGTCATCTACGAGCTGCACGTGCGCGCCTTCAAGGACTCCGACGGGGACGGGAACGGCGATTTCAAGGGCTTGGTCAGCCGCCTGGACTATCTCCAGGAATTGGGGGTGACGGCCCTGTGGCTGTTGCCCTTCTACCCCTCGCCGCTCAAGGACGACGGCTACGACATCGCCGACTACCGGCGCATCCACCCCGCCTACGGGACGCTGCGAGACTTCCGTACCTTCCTGCGCGAGGCCCATCGCCGCGGGCTGCGTGTCATCACCGAGCTGGTCCTGGCCCACACTTCCGACCAGCACCCCTGGTTCCAGCGGGCCCGGCGCTCTCCGCCAGGATCGGTGAGCCGCGACTACTACGTGTGGAGCGACACGCCGGAGCGCTTCACCGACGCCCGGGTCATCTTCAAAGACTTCGAGACCTCCAACTGGACATGGGACCCGGTGGCGCACGCCTACTTCTGGCATCGCTTCTACTCGCACCAGCCCAGCCTGAACTTCGACAACCCCGCCGTCCGGGACGAGATCACCGCCGTGGTGGACTACTGGTTGGAGATGGGCGTGGACGGCCTCCGCCTCGACGCCGTGCCCTACCTGTACGTGCGCGAAGGCACCACGGGTGAGAACCTGCCCGAGACGTTCCAATTCCTGCGCGAGCTGCGGCGTCACGTCGACGAGGGCTTCGAGCACCGCATGCTGCTCGCCGAAGCCAATCAGTGGCCCGAGGACGCCGTGGCCTACATGGGCTCGGGCACGGGTGACGCCTGCCACATGGCATTCCACTTCCCCCTCATGCCCCGCATGTTCATGGCCGCCCGCCAGGAGGACCGCTTCCCCATCGTGGACATCCTCTCCGACACCCCTCAGGTCCCGGCCGACTGCCAGTGGGCGCTGTTCCTTCGCAACCACGACGAGCTCACGTTGGAGATGGTGACCGACGAGGAGCGCGACTACATGTACCGGGCCTATGCCCAGGACCCCCAGGCCCGGGTCAACGTGGGCATCCGCAGGCGCCTGGCCCCGCTGCTGGGCAACGACCGTTCCCTCATCGAGATGATGAACGGGTTGCTGCTGTCGCTCCCCGGTACGCCCATCGTCTACTACGGCGACGAGATCGGGATGGGCGACAACATCTACCTCGGGGACCGCAACGCCGTGCGCACCCCCATGCAGTGGGGGAGCGACCGCAACGCCGGGTTCTCCCCGGCCAATCCCCAGCGCCTCTACCTGCCCGTCATCATCGACCCCGGCTACCACTACCAGGCCGTGAACGTGGAGGCGGCCAGGGAGAACCCGGGGTCGCTGTTGTGGTGGATGCGCCGCATCGTGTCGCTGCGCACCCGTTACCGGGCCTTCGCCCGCGGCTCGCTGCACCTGCTTCTGCCCGACAACCGCAAGGTCCTGGCCTTCTTGCGCACGTACGGGGAAGAGCGCATCCTCGTCGTGGCCAACCTGTCGCGCTATCCCCAGAGCGTCGAGCTCGACTTGTCGGACTTCCGAGGCTCCGTTCCCGTGGAGCTCTTCGGGGGGGCCGAGTTCCCACCTGTCGGCGAGCTCCCCTATTTCGTGACACTGGGGGGCCACGGCTTCTACTGGTTCCTCCTCGAGCCCCAGGGACGCGACGACGTGGACAGGCGGCCCGAGGTGGTCGTCCAGGGTTCCTGGCAGAGCGTGTTCTCGGGCCGAGCGCTCGGCCAGCTGCAGGACGCCCTGCCCGCCTATCTCTCCCAACGCCGCTGGTTCGCCGGCAAGTCGCGGCGCATAAAGGCGGTGGAGGTCGTCGACGTCGTCCCCGTGGGCGTGAACGAGAGCAGTCCCGACCAGCCGGCCGCCGTGGTGCTCCTGCTCAACGTGGAGGCGGTGGACGGACCCGCCGCCACCTACGTGCTGCCCGTCTCCTTCGCCACCGAGAGCTGGGCGGAAGACCTGGTCCGCTGGCGCCCCGAGGCAGTGGTGGCCTCCCTCCGCCTGATCGCCCCCGGCGAGGATGCCACGAGCGGGGTCCTCTACGACGCCGTCTGGAACCCCGCTCTGGCGCCCGCCCTGGTGGACGCCACCGTGCGGCGCCGGCAGCTGCCGGGGCGACGCGGCCGCATCCACGGCGTCCCGGCGCCCCCGCTGCGCAGGATGCTGCGCGCCCTGCCCGACGAGGCGGAGGCCACGCCCATGTCGGCCGACCAGTCGAACACCTCGGTGGTGCTCGGGAGTGCTGTCATCGTGAAGATCCTCCGACGGGTGGAGCCGGGCGTGAACCCCGCAGTCGAGATGGGACGTTTCCTCGGCGAGCGGGCGCGCTTCTCGGCCACTCCGCTGGTGGGGGGCTCGCTCGAGTACCGGCCGGCCGCCAGGGGCGAGGCCATCACCATCGTCTCGCTGGAGGAGTTCTCCGCCAACGAGGGCGACGGGTTCAGCTACGTGGTGGACCTGCTCACCCACGGCCTCGAGGAGCTCCTGGCCGGACCGGCCGCCGACAACGACCCCCCGAGGCAGTCCTCGGTCGAGCCCGCCGACATGGCACAGGAGTGGACCGCCGGGCCGCCGCCCTCCATGGGTGAGGGGGCCGCCCATCTCGTGGGGCCGCATCTCGAGTGGGCGGCGTTGCTCGGTCAGCGCACCGCCGAGCTCCACTCGGCGCTCGCCGGCGAGAAGGACGACCCCGACTTCGTCCCCGAACCGCTCACCACCGCCGATCGCCAGGCCATGGCGCACGGGGCCCGCGCGCTGGCCAAGACGGCGTTCCGCCAGGCGCGTCGCCTGTCGTCGCAGTCGCCCGAGCTCAGCGAGGTGTTGGCCAGAGAAGACGAGGTGCTGGAGCGGATGCGGCGGCTGCTCGCCGTGCAGGTGCGCACCCAACGCATCCGCTGCCACGGCGACTTCCACCTCGGGCAGGTCCTGTGGACGGGCAAGGACTTCGTGGTGGTCGACTTCGAGGGCGAGCCGGCTCGTTCGCTCAGCCAACGGCGCATCAAGCGCCCGGCGCTCGTGGACGTGGCCGGCATGATCCGCTCCTTCCACTACGCCTCGCGCGCCGCCGCCTTGCAGTTGGGCCGCTCCCTGCGCGGGGCCGAAGATCCCACCGTCCTCGAGCCGTGGTTGACCTTGTGGTACCGGGGCGTGACCGGGACGTACCTGCACGCCTATCTGACGGCCGCCGCCGGGGCGTCCTACCTGCCCGGCGACGAGCGCCAACTGTCGGCGCTGCTGGACTTCTTGTTGCTCGAGAAGGCCGTGTACGAGATCGGCTACGAGGCCGAGAGCCGCCCGGAGTGGGTCTCGGTCCCCGCCGCCGGCGTGCTGGAGCTGCTGGAGCTGCCCTCGTGAGCCGCCGTGCTCCCGACCGTGCCCTGGTCCAGCTGGCGCGCCTGCACGGCGTGCAGAGCGGATACCAGGGCACCGACGGACGGCGGCACCGGGCCGGCGACGAGGCGCTCATGGCCGTGCTGGGCGCCATGGGCGTGGAGTTGTCGGGGGTGGGCGAGGCCACCGAGGCGCTGCGCCGCGCCCAGGAGGAGCGCAGGCGGCGTCCCCTCGAGCCGGTGATCGCCCATCGCTCGGGAGGATCGGTGACGGCTTCGCTCTCGCTTCCCGCCGGCTTGGACCCCGAGCGTGTGTGGGTGTCGCTGCACCACGAGGACGGCGCAGTCGACCGGCGCCGGGTGGGCGGCGGCGCGCTGCGCGCCGGACGCGCCAGCGCCTCCCCCGATGCTTGTGCCGCCGACGAAGCAGCGGGTGTGAGGCGCTACCCGCTGCGCCTGCGCCGAGGGGGCCTGCCGCCCGGCTATCACCGCCTGGCGGTGGAGGGCCCTGGCCTCGAGGCCTCGTCGCTCGTGATCTCGGCGCCGGCGCGCCTGCCCGCGCCGCTGCGCCAGTGGGGGATCGGCCTGCCTCTCTACGCCCTTCGCACTCGCGGCGACTGGGGCGTGGGGTCCTACGGGGACCTCGCCACCTTGGCCCGGTGGGCGGGGGGGCTGGGAGCCGGGTTGGTGGGCACCCTGCCGCTGTTCGCCTCCTTTTTGGACGCCCCCGGCGCCGACCCGAGCCCCTATCTTCCCGCCAGCCGCCTGGCCTGGAACGAGCTGTTCCTCGACGTGGAGGCGTTGCCGGAGCTGGCCGAGGTGCCCGAGGCCGCCGCCCAGCTGGCCTCCCCGGCCCTGCGCGAGCAGCTGGTGCGCCTGCGTCGCTCCCCGCTGGCGCACCCGGCGGCTGCCCTGGCCCTGAAGCGGCGTCTGCTCGAGCCGATGGCCCGACAGCTGTCCAGGGCCGACCCGAGGTGCTCGCCACGGCGCGCCGCCCTCGATGCCTTCGTCGACGCCCACCCCGAGGTCCGGGCCTACGCCCGGTTCCGGGCGGCTCGCCAGCGCATGGGCGAGCGATGGTCGAAGTGGCCCACAGCCGAGCTGCGAGCGGTGCGCAACGAGACGAGCGCGACGCGGCGTATGGCGGACGATCCCCTGGTCGCCTACCACCTCTACGTGCAGTGGGCCGCCGACACACAGCTGGCCGATGCTGCCAACGGCCCGGGCGCTCCCGCCGGCCTCTATCTCGACCTGCCCGTCGGCGTCCACCCGCAGGGCTTCGACCCGTGCTACGAGCCCGAGGTGTTCGTAGCGGGCGCGACGGGCGGTGCCCCGCCCGACGACTTCTATCCGGGTGGCCAGACGTGGGGCTTCCCTCCGCTGCATCCCGAGGCGCTGCGGGCCCAGGAGTACCGCTACCTGGTCGGGGCCCTGCGCACCGTGATGCGCCATGCCACGGCCCTGCGCATCGACCACGTCATGGGTCTGCACCGGATGTACTGGGTCCCCGAAGGCGCCGAGCCCCGAGACGGGGTCTATGTCAACTACCACGGCGACGAGTTGCACGCCCTGGTGGTGCTGGAGGCACAGCGCTCGGGCACGGTGGTGGCGGGCGAGGACCTGGGCACGGTGCCCACCACGGTGGAACGGGCCATGGCCCGGGACCGCATGCTGTCGTCGCACGTGCTGGAGTTCGAGTCCACGGTGGAGGACCCTCTGCCCTCAGCACCGCGCCGGTCCGTGGCGTCCTTCGCCACCCACGACCTCCCGCCTTTCGCCGCCTTCTGGCGGGGCCTCGACATCGGCGACCGGCGCCGGCGCGACCTCCTCGACGCCGAGCACGCTGGCTCCGAGCGCCGCCAGCGAGCTCGCTGGCGCTCGGCGTTGCTCGGCGCCCTGCCCAGCCCTGGCCTGTCCGCCCTTCCGGCCGATGGTGCCGCCGTCGAGGAGCGCCGGGCGCTGCACGGGTGCCTGCGCCACTTGGCCGCCGGCGCCGCTGAGGTCGTGATGGTGGACCTCGAGGACCTGCAGCTCGAGACCGAGCCCCAGAACCGTCCCGGCACGGGCCCCGAAGCCGGCAACTTCCGCCGGCGGGCCCGCCACACCCTGGAGGAGGTCACCGCCGATGCGGCGATGGCCGCCCTCTTGCGCCAGGTCGACACCCTGCGGCGCCCCGAGCTCGGTACCGAGGGGCCCGCCCGTCGGGCCGAGGAGCGGCCCGGTCATCCCGGTCATCCTGGTCATCCCAGTCATCCCAGTCATCCCGACCACCCGTCGCGCCCGCGTCGAGCACCGGGCTCGTGGGGAACCGAGCCGTGGGAGGGAGCACCATGACCAGGGCCGACGCCACCGGGGCGGCTGGAGCTCCTCGGACCCCCCTGGGGGGAACGGGGACGGCGGAGATCGTGGGGTCGACCGACTGCTATCTCTTCAACGAGGGGACCCACCGCGCCATGGGCGAGCACCTGGGCGCCCACGTCCTCGACGACACGCCCGGGGCTGTGGCCTTCGCCGTGTGGGCTCCGAGCGCCCAGGCCCTGTCGGTGGTGGGCGATTTCAACGGCTGGGATGCCGGCGCTCACCCCCTGGAGCCGACGGGGAGCTCCGGCATCTGGCAGGGGCTCGTGGCGGAGGCGAGGCCGGGGCACGTCTACAAGTACGCCGTCACGGCTGCCGACGGCCGGCGCCTGGAGAAGGCCGACCCCTTCGCCTGGCGCACCGAGGAGCCACCCAAGACCGGGTCCGTCGTCTGGAGAATGGACTACGAGTGGGGTGACGGCCGATGGATGGAGGAGCGCTCAGCCCGCATCGCCCTCGACGCGCCGGTGTCGGTGTACGAGGTGCACCTGGGCTCTTGGCGGCGGGACCCGGCCGAGCCGACCCGCCTGCTGTCGTACCGAGAGATCTCGCCCATGCTGGTCGACTACGTCCTGGAGCTGGGCTTCACCCACGTCGAGCTGATGCCCGTCATGGAGCACCCCTTCTACGGGTCCTGGGGGTACCAGACCACCGGGTACTTCGCTCCCAGCGCCCGTTACGGCGCCCCGGAGGACTTCATGGGGCTGGTGGACGCCCTGCACCAAGCCGGGATCGGGGTGATCCTCGACTGGGTCCCCTCGCACTTCCCGGGCGACGCCTTCGCCCTGGCGGAATTCGACGGCACCCACCTCTACGAGCACGCCGATCCTCGCCTCGGCGTGCACCCCGATTGGAACAGCCTGGTGTTCAACTACGGCCGCCACGAGGTGCGGAGCTTCTTGGCCTCGTCGGCCGACCACTGGCTCTCCACCTACCACGCCGACGGTCTGCGGGTGGACGCCGTGGCCTCCATGCTCTACCGGGACTACTCGCGGCGCCCAGGTGAGTGGATACCGAACCAGTACGGAGGGCGGGAGAACCTGGAGGCCATCTCCTTCCTCCAGGCGTTCAATTCCGGCGTCTACCTGGACCATCCTGACGTGCACACCATGGCCGAGGAGTCCACCGCCTGGCCCGGCGTGTCGCGGCCCGTGGACGCCGGCGGCCTGGGCTTCGGCTACAAGTGGGACATGGGATGGATGCACGACACCCTGGAATACTTCCAGCACGATCCCGTGCACCGCCGCTGGCACCACAACAGCATCACTTTCCGAGGCGTCTACGCCTTCACCGAGAACTTCATGCTGCCCCTGTCGCACGACGAGGTCGTGCACGGCAAGGGGTCGCTGCTGGCCAAGATGCCCGGTGACGACTGGCAGAAATTCGCCAACCTGCGGTCGCTGCTGGCCTATCAGTTCGCCGTCCCGGGGAAGAAGCTGCTGTTCATGGGGTCGGAGCTCGCACAGTGGCAGGAGTGGGACCACGACCGGTCCCTCGACTGGCACCTACTCGACCACGCACCGCACGCCGGCGTGTTCCGCCTCGTGGGTGACCTCAACCGCCTGTACCGGGAGACGCCGGCCCTGCACGAGATGGACAGCGACCCCGAGGGCTTCCAGTGGGTGATCGCCCAGAACGCCGAGGACAGCGTGCTGGCCTTCCTGCGCTTGGCCCGCCACGACCCGCCGGCGCTGGTGGTGTGCAACTTCACGCCTGTAGCCCGCCACGACCTGCTGGTGGGCGTGCCCGAGCCCGGGCGCTGGCGGGAGGCGCTCAACACCGATGCCGAGGTCTACGGGGGCAGTGGCGTGGGGAACATGGGCGGGGTCGACACCGAGCCCGCGCCCTGGCACGGGCAGCCACGGACCTTGAGGCTCACCGCCCCGCCCTTGTCCTGCGTGGTCTTCGTGCACGAGCTCGAGGGGATGAGCAGGCCCGAGCGACTCCTGCTGGACCGATCCGCCCGGTGACCGACTGATGCGGGTTTGGCCCGGCAGCCCTCACCCGCTGGGGGCAACCTGGGACGGCGAAGGGGTCAACTTCGCCCTCTTCTCCGAGCACGCCTCGGGGGTCGAGCTGTGCGTGTTCGACCACCCCGAGGATCCCAAGCCGTCGTGGACCATCTCCATGCCGGCGGCCACCGACCGGGTGTGGCACGCCTACCTGCCCGACGCCCGGCCCGGCACCCTCTACGGGTACCGGGTCGACGGCCCCTACGCCCCCGAGCAGGGACACCGCTTCAATCCGGCCAAACTGCTCATCGACCCCTACGCCAAAGCGCTGACGGGCACGGTGCAGGTGACCGACGAGGTGTTCGGCTACCGGGTCGGCGACCCCGAGGGCGACCTGTCCAAGGACGAGCGCGACTCGGCGCCCTCGATGCCACGCTGCCTGGTGGTCGACCCGGCCTTCACCTGGGGCGACGACCGCCCCCCTCGCACCCCGTCCAACAGGACCGTTGTCTACGAGTGTCACGTCCGAGGGACGACGATCCGCCATCCGGGGGTGCCCGAGCACCTCCGGGGGACTTTTTTGGGGATGTCCTCCGACGCCATGATCGACCACCTGCTCTCGCTGGGGGTGACCGCCGTCGAGCTCATGCCCGTCCACCAGTTCGTGCCCGAGCGGCCGCTGCTGGAGCGAGGGCTCACCGACTACTGGGGCTACAACTCCATCGGCTTCTTCGCACCGCACGTGGCCTACGCCACCGGCGGTATGGGCCAGCAAGTGAGCGAGTTCAAGTCGATGGTGAAGTCCCTGCACCGTGCCGGGCTGGAGGTGATCCTCGACGTCGTCTTCAACCACACCGGCGAGGGCAACGAATGGGGACCCACGCTCTCGCTCCGGGGCATCGACAACTCGGTGTACTACCGCCTCGACCCCGAGAACATGAGGTGGCACGTCGACTTCACGGGCACGGGCAACACGCTCAACATCGTCCATCCGCGGGCCATGGCGCTCATCATGGACAGCCTCCGGTACTGGGTCACCGACATGCACGTGGACGGTTTCCGATTCGACCTGGCGCCGGTGCTCGTGCGGGGGCTCGAGAACCGGCGCAGTGCCTTCTTCGAGGTGATCCAGCAGGACCCGGTGCTTTCGCAGGTGAAGCTCATCGCCGAACCGTGGGACGTCGGGCCCGACGGCTACCGGCTGGGCCGCTTCCCGCCCGGATGGGCCGAGTGGAACGGCGCCTTTCGGGACTGTGTGCGGCGCTTCTGGAGAGGCGATCCCGGGCAAGTGCCGGAGATGGCGTCTCGGCTCACGGGCTCGAGCGACATCTTCGCCCCCGGTGGCCGGCGTACCTACGCCAGCGTCAACTTCGTGACGTGCCACGACGGGTTCACCTTGAGCGACCTGGTGGGATACGACCACAAGCACAATCTGGCCAACGGCGAGGACGACCGCGACGGCGCCGACGACAACTTCAGCCGCAACTGGGGAGCCGAGGGTCCGACCGATTCGGTTCGCATCCAGCGCATGCGCCAGCGCATGAAGCGGAACTTCCTGGCCACGCTGTTCTTCTCCCAGGGCGTGCGCATGCTCCTCGGGGGCGACGAGTTCGGGCGCAGCCAGCAAGGCAACAACAACGCCTACTGCCAGGACAACGAGGTCAGTTGGTTCGATTGGGACTTCGACGACGCCGCCATCTCGCTCATGGAGTTCACCAAAGAGATCATCGCCATCTTCAAGAGCAACCCCATCTTGAGACGCCGGGACTTCTTCACCGGACGCCCGGTGGGCCCGGGGGGCACGGCGGACGTGACCTGGGTCCGTCCCGACGGCGCCGAGATGACCGAGGCCGACTGGGCGGAGCGCGAGAACAGGACGCTCGGAATGCTGCTGCAGGGACGGGCGACCGACGACGTCGACGAGCGGGGGAGGACCATCTTCGGAGAGACCGTGCTGTTGCTGCTCAACGGCGGCGCCCGATCGCGCTTGTACACGTTGCCGCGCGCCGAGCGGCCCGGAGCGTGGGAGGAGCTGCTCAACACCGCCCACCCAGGGCGCCGTCTCGTGAAGTTGCCCACGGTCAACCTCACTGCCCACTCGACGATCCTCTTGCGCTTCAACGTGCACATCGAGGCATAGCCGGGTCACCTCGTTGGAGACGACGCCCGTCGGGTGGCCGTCAGGTGGCCCTGTCAGGTGACCACGGTGGGCCCCGACGGCCCCGACGGCCCCGACGGCCCCGACGGCCCCGACGGCCCCGACCCACCGCCCACGCCGAGCGACGAGAACGGCGTCGCGCCCGACGGCGGGGCCAGGGCCACGGGCTCACCCCATCGCGAGAAGGTGATGGTGAAATCCAAGGTGGCCCTGCTCGACCCAGTGCCGACCGTGCCCTTCTCCACGTAGCGGACCGGCAGGTGCCGCCCGGCGGACGCCACGTACAAGGTGGCGGTCCCGTGAGCGGCTTGCCCGTCCACGGCGGCCATGGAGCCCTCGAGGCCGAGGACGCTCCGCCCGGCGACCGTCGAGGACCCGAGGTCCTTCGCAGCCCGGAAGGTGATGT
>JBJKRZ010000127.1:0-5646 GCA_046704365.1 Acidimicrobiales bacterium
CGGCGGCGCTGGCGCCGCCGCGGCGGGCGAGATGGGGGCGGACCCGGCGCCGGTGGGCAGGTCGAGGCCACCGTCCCCCGTTGCGGGGACGGTCGGATCTCCCCCCGACCGTCGCTGGTGCCCGGGCCTGCTCGGTGGCTCCATCGGGCCCCTCGGGAGGGGCCGGCAGCGACGGCGGCGGTGGCGGCAGGATGCCGTCGACCACGTCGGTAGAACGCACGGGGCAACCGATACCTCCGCGCCAGCTTCGTTTTCCCTGGTCGAGCGGGTGCCCGACGGCCTGTCATCCCTCGAGGTAGCGCAGCACCGCCAGCACCCGGCGGTGGTCGGTGGAGGAGGCGGGCAGGTCGAGCTTGGAGAAGATGTTGGCGACGTGCTTCTCCACAGCCCCTTCGGAGATCACGAGGTTGGTGGCGATGGCCGAGTTGGACCGGCCCTCCGCCATGAGCGCCAGCACCTGGCGCTCGCGTCCGGTCAGTGCTGCCAGCGTGTCTGTGCGGCGCGAGGCGCCCATCAGTTGGGTGACGACCTCCGGGTCGAGGGCGGTTCCTCCCGAGGCGACCCGCACGAGAGCTTCCACGAAGTCCGAGACGTCTGCCACCCTGTCCTTGAGCAGATAGCCGATCCCGGTGGCCCCACCGGCGAGCAGTTCGGCGGCATAGCGCGTCTCGACATATTGGGAGAACACCAGGATTCCCATGTCGGGGTGGTTCCGGCGCAGGGCGAGAGCGGCTCTCAAGCCTTCGTCGGTGAAGCTCGGCGGCATGCGGACGTCGACCACGGCCACATCGGGAGTATCGTCCGTCACCGCCTGCTCGAGACCGGCGGCATCGCCGACGGCGGCGGCCACGGCGAAACCCCTGTCGGAGAGGAGCTGAACCAACCCATCGCGCAGAATGGCGCTGTCCTCGGCGATCACGACGGTGACGGTGTCGGAGCGCGCCATGCTCAGTAGCGACTGGGCAGGTCGATGGTGACGGCGGTCGGTCCCCCCGGCGGGCTGGCGATGCTGAGGTGGCCGTCGACGGCGCCGATCCGGTCGGAGAGGCCGGCGAGGCCACTCGACGACGACCCTTGGCGGTTCACCACAGCGCCGCCTCGCCCGTTGTCGCGCACGACGATGCGCAACCACGGCCCGTGCTGGGCGCAGGTCAGCGAGGCACGCGAGGCGTGGGCGTGCTGGGCGACGTTGGCGAGAAGTTCAGCAGCGGAGAAGTAGCAGATGGCCTCCATGGCGGGAGTGGGTCGGCTCTCGATCGACACCGTCAGCTCGGTCGGCACCGTGCTGCGGGCGGCCAGGGTGGCGAGGGCATTTTCCAGGCCCGTGTCGAGCGCCGGCGGATGGATGCCCCGGGCCAGGTCACGCAGGTCGGTGATGGCCTCTTTCGCTCCTCGGTGGGCTTCTTCGACCAGGAGTTGGATGGCGGCGAGGTCCGGGTTCCCCTGGTCCGAGGCGAGGCGGGCCAGCTTCTCGTTGGCCTGGCCGAGCCGCATGGCCAGGGCCACCAGCTGGGCCTGGGTGCCGTCATGGAGGTTGCGCTCGATGCGCCGAAGGGTCTCTGCGGCCACGTCGAGGGTCTTCGTCCTGGACTCCTCCAGGCTCCTCACCCGCGAGGCGGCGGCTCCGGGCCCGAGCAGGAGCTGCATCATCTGGCGGTCGAGGTAGACGACCAGGCGCATCGTCCACGGGGCGACGAAGAGCAACACCGCCCCGGCCAGAAAGACACCGAGGTGTGTCCCAGCCCCCGATGGGTATGGGTGTGGTCCCCCGACGTAGGAGGGGGCGGCCAACCGGCCGAAGAGCCCGAAGCTGGGGGGCCCGGTTTCGCCGGTCAGCGGCGAGGCAAGTCCGAAGAGGGCTTCGAACCAGACGCTCAGAGCGAACCACACGCCGGCAATGGTGAGCGGCACCTTGGCGAGCAGGTACCCGACTGCCCGCCAGGCAGCGGCGTCGCCGAGGGAGGATCTCAGCCACCCGAAGAGCCCGGACCGGGGGCGCGGCGGTTCGGGATCGGCGACCTCCTCGCCCAGGGTCCGCCTGGCGAGCGTCCGCTCCCAGCGTCCGATGCCCCGGGCGCCCCGCAGGGCGCCTGCCAGGACTACGACGCCCACGAACCCAACGCTGAGCGCGAACCCGACGATGCCCAGGGCCAGGATCGCCACCGCCCCGGCGCAGGTGAGGACGGAGCTGGCGATGAAGAAGCCGAGCTCCGCCCAGCTGCGCTTTTGGAACGGGCCCCAGGCGATCAGCCCGGCGACGTGCTTGACCCGTCCGGCCCAGTCCTGTGGGTCGCGAACCTGCCCCCAGCCCTTGTCGGCGCTGGCCTGGGTCAAGCGTCCCGTTTCACGAACAGAACGGCGCCGGCGGCCAGGGAAATGGCGGCATAGAGAGCCATCAATACCAATCCTAGGGTCGGGGAGAGCGGCTGGAGCGGCCCGCCAGGCCCTTGGTTGACCGTCGACGTGATCGAGTTGGTGAGGATGTTCGTCGGCAGGTAGCGAACGGCCGGTTCGGAAATGCCGTGCATCACGAGCGGGAGCACGAACACGACGCCTGCGAACGCGGCGATCGCTCCCGGCGTGCTCCGGCAGATCAGTCCGAAACCGAACGACATCAGGGCCAACAGGGCGATGAAGATGCCGGTCATCGTCACCGCCCTGAGCGAGGTGGAGGACGCCAGGCTCGCCGTCGGGACCCCGCGTCCGGACAGGATGGCCTGGCCGAGGAAGAACGAGACGAAGCTCAGCAGCTCGCAGAAGACCACTGTGGCCGCCGCCGTGACGCTGATCTTGGCCGTGAGGAGGACGGGTCGTTTGGGAGTGGCGGCCAGTGTCGCCCGGATGGTGCCGCTCGAGTACTCGCCGGTGATGAGCAAGGCTCCAAAGACGCCACCGGTCAGTCCGGCAACGATGAGCCCGGTCAGGGACTGCTGGGTGGGGTCGAAGCCGAAGCCGCCGTGGGACGCGGCGTGGTTGGTCACGAGCCCGGTCACGAGCAGTCCGACGACGACGGTGAGGCCGAAAGTGATGGCGGTCGACGGCAGGGTCAGCATTTTCACGACCTCGGACTTGACCACGTGCTTGAGGCGGTAGTGACCGGGCGCGACGGTGGCTTGGCTGGCCAGGGACATCTCCGTCATTCCTCCTTGCCGGCAGTCGCCCTGCCGGCCATCGTCGACGGGCGGAACTCCACCTCGTCCTGGGTGAGCTCCATGAAGGCGTCCTCCAAGGAGACGGCGACGGGCGCCAGCTCGTAGATCCGCAGGCCCTCGCTGGCGGCGAGGTCGCCGATCTGCTGGGTGGTCATCCCCTCGATCGTGAGCGAGCCCCTTTCGCCGGTGCTGACCGTGGCCCCAGCAGCGAGTAGCGCCGCGCTGAACGAAGCTGGATCGGGGGTCTCGAGCCTGACGGCCGCCCGCCCGCTCCTCGTGACGAAGTCGCTCACTGACGTCTCGGCGATGAGCCGGCCCCGGCCGATCACGACGAGGCGGTCAGCGGTCAGCGACATCTCGCTTATCAGGTGGCTGGACACGAACACGGTCCGGCCTTCGGCCGCCAGAGCCCGAAGGAAGTGACGGACCCAGCGGATGCCTTCGGGGTCCAGGCCGTTGACAGGCTCGTCGAACAGCAGCACGCCCGGGTCGCCCAGCAAGGTGGCGGCGATACCCAGGCGCTGGCTCATGCCGAGCGAGAATTTCCCCGCCCGCCGCCCGGCGACCGACGTGAGCCCCACCTGGTCCATTACTTCGTCGACCCTGCGCAGGGGGATGTCGTTGGAGAGGGCCAGCCAGATGAGGTGGTTGCGGGCGGTGCGGGCCGAGTGGAACGCCTTTGCGTCCAGCAGGCCGCCCACCTCCCGCATGGGCCAGGCCAGGTCGCGATAGGGCTTGCCCCCGATCAGGGCTGCCCCCGAATCGGGGGCATCGAGCCCCATGATCATGCGCATCGTCGTCGACTTGCCCGATCCGTTGGGACCCAGGAACCCGGTGACCATGCCGGGAGGGACCTCGAAAGTCAGGTTGTCGACCGCCGACGTCGGGCCGTAGTGCTTGGTCAGAGAATGTGCCGTGATCATCACTGTGAATCTAAGGGCGCGTCCTGTCGAAGGGAATGCTGCCAGTGGGCGTCTTTTCAGTCAGGCGATCCCCCCCTGAACAGTGGGGTTAACCCCCCCTGTGGCTCTTTGTCACTCCCTCACGAAGCGCTGGCCGCATCCGGAGCGTCGTCAGGTCCGATCGGCCCGGAGTTGCGCCCCGCCCGTCACCTGCTGATCTACCGGGGCCATGGAGGAGGAGGGAGCAGAAATGTGATGACGCTTTAGTGGAGAAGACGATCTCCTATTCAAACTTCCCACGCTATTCGAACGGGGCGCCCGACCTACTCGAGCAGATGAGCGTCATCGTTCGACAAGTGGACGACTGAATTCGGGCGCGATGTCGACGATTACGTCGTCGTCGGTCACGACAGCCAGATCGCGCTCCTCAGCCAAAGCCACATAGGCAGCGTCGTATGCCGTGAGCCCGCGGGAGATCCAGGTGGCCACCGACTGCAGTTCGGGCTCAGCGACCTCGAAGGACAGGTCACCCAGGGCTTCGGCGAGCTCGAGGACGACTTCTTCGTCCCATCGCCAGCGCCTGCCTGCGACGTTCAGAAGCTCCAGGAAGAGCAGGGACGGCACGACGACCGAGAGACGGCCGGCTTCGTACTCGCGGCGCAAATCACGAGCTTCGAGGGAGCCCCGCTGTTCGGCCGCGAACCACTTGAGCACCACCGACGCGTCGAGGACAGCTTCCCTCAACGCGCGTCCCGGTCGCCTCGAATCGCCGCCGTCGCATCCTCGTCCCCAGGGTGGGCGTCGAAAAGGCGATCAAGGCGAGTGACGGCGCGTCGGGCCCTTCTTTCGGCGCCGGGCCCGCGGTCCTCGCCCAGGTCGCGCCTGGCGAGGTCCGTCAGGTAGGCGCTCCGGCTCAGCCCGGCTGACCTCGCAGCTCGGTCGATCCTGACGAGCAGCTTTTCATCCACAGACACGAGGATCTTGCTCACGATTCAAAGTATATCCAGATATCCGTGCACCCAGGTGAAGCCCTGCCGGTGCCGGCGTACGTGATCGGCAAGCGCATGCGGATCCGTGCCTCGCCATCGAGCGCCTCCTCGAGGGCACCGTTCCGCCGAGACATCAGGCGACGTTGCCGGCTAGCGCGAGGATGATCGGTATGGCCACCGAGCTCGTAGAGCTGGTTTCGACCGATCCAGCAGTCATGCATGGTCAGGCCGTGATCCGTGGGACGAGGATTCCGGTCGCAGTCGTGCTGGATTGCCTCGCGGCTGGCATGGCCGGGACGGAGATCCGCCGCCAATACCCCACGCTTCCGGACGGTGCGATCCGAGCGGCCCTCGCCTATGCCGCCGCACTTGCCCGTGACGAGCTGCTGCCCCTTGATCCGACCACAAGGTGAGGATCATGCTCGGCGAGAACCTTCCGCATAGCCGTTGACTCGGGAGAGTATTGCGTGCGGGCGACTGGTGAGGTCTTCACGTTTAGCCCTGAGCTGGGCTGACTCGATCCGCTGAAGGGGATCCGCGCGGAATAAGAGGCGTTCGCCCACGCGTTCTCCACAGGAGTCAACGCTGCCAGCGGGGATCGGC
>JBJKRZ010000128.1:0-3027 GCA_046704365.1 Acidimicrobiales bacterium
GGCCTGAGCCCCCATGCCGTCCTTCACCGCCCAGGACGTCCAAGCCCTGCGCCGGGCCACCGGTGCCGGGATGATGGACAGCAAGCGGGCCCTCGAAGCCAACGACGGCGACATCGAGGCCGCCAAGCGCTGGCTGCGGGAGCAAGGCTTGGCCGGTGCCGCCAAGCGTTCGGAGCGCCAGGCGACCGAAGGCGCCGTCGCCCTGGCCGCCGACTCCGGAGCGGCGGCCATCGTCGAATTGCGCTGCGAGACCGACTTCGTGGCCAAGAACGACGACTTCGTTTCGCTGGTGGACGAGCTGGCATCGCTCGTGGCGGCCAAGGGGGAGGACGCCGTGGGCGACAGGGCTGAGGCCATCGAGAACCTGCGTGTCACGCTGAAGGAGAACATCTCGGTGGGTCAGGTGGTGCGCCTCGTGCTCGAGGAGGGTTCCGAGTTGGGGACCTACCTCCACTCCCAGGCAGGCCGGGGGGTGAACGGCGTGCTGGTCGAGCTACGAGGGGGGAGTGCCGAGCTGGCCCACGACATCGCCGTGCACATCGCCTTCGCCCGTCCGGCCTACGTGCGCCGCGACGAGATCCCCGAGGACGAAGTAGCGGGCGAGCGCACCACGGTGGAGGCCATCGCCCGCAACGAGGGCAAGCCCGAAGCGGCTATGGCCAAGATCGTCGAGGGACGGATGAACGGCTGGTTCAGGGAGCGGGTCCTTCTCGAGCAGCCCTATGCCCGCGACGAGAAGCGTTCCATCGCCGAGCTCCTCGGTTCGGCTCAGGTCGTTCGCTTTGCCCAGGTCGTAGTGGGCGGCTGAGCCCGCTGTGCTGACCGCCGACGCCCGGGCCGCCGGGGACTCAGCGGAGCGCCGGCGTCGCATCGTCCTCAAGATGTCGGGCGAAGCGCTGGCTTCCTCGGCTTCCGACGAGACCATCGACGCCTCGGTGGTGGAGCGCCTCGCCACCGAGATCGTGGACGTCCGCGCCGAGCTCGACCTGGAGCTGGCCATCATGGTGGGCGGGGGCAACATCTGGCGGGGGACCACCGGCGAGGGAAAGGGCCTCGACCGCACCACCTCCGACACCATGGGGATGCTGGCCACCGTCATCAACGCTTTGGCCCTGCAGGACGCCGTTGAGCGGCTGGGCCAGCCCACCAGGGTGCTCACCGCCGTGCAGATGGCGGAAGTGGCCGAGCCCTACATCCGCCGCCGCGCCATTCGGCACCTGGAGAAGGGCCGTGTCGTGATCTTCGCCGCCGGCATGGGCAATCCCTACTTCACGACGGACACCTCTGCCGCCCTGCGCGCCGCCGAGATCGAGGCCGAGCTGCTGTTGAAGGGCACCCACTCCGGAGTGGACGGCGTCTACAGCGCCGATCCCAAGATCGACGCCTCAGCCGAGCGCTTCGACGCCCTCACGTTCATGGACGTGATCAGCAGGGACCTCCGGGTGATGGATCTCACCGCTGTCACTTTCTGCAGGGACAACGGCCTGCCCGTTCTGGTGTTCGACCTGATGCAAGGGGGGGAACCTTCGTCGTGCCCTGGCCGGCGAGGAGATCGGTACGCTTATCAAGTGACCGGCGACGATCTCTCCGGGGTGGTCCTGGCCGACGCCAGGGAACGGATGGAGAAGGCCGTGGCCCACACCCAGGCCGAATTCGCCGGCGTGCGTTCGGGCCGCGCTAGCGCCGGCCTCGTCGAGCACCTGCGGGTGGACGTCTACGGCTCGGAGATGGAGCTTCGCCAGATCGCCGGGTTGAGCGTTCCCGAGGCGCGCCTTCTCGTGATATCCCCCTATGACAAGTCGACGCTCACGGCCATCGAGAAGGCGGTGCAGTCCTCCGATTTGGGGATCACCCCGTCCAACGACGGCGCCGTGATCCGCCTGGCGTTCCCGCCGCTCACCGAAGAACGGCGCAAGGAGCTGGTGAAGGTGGTGCGCCACAAGGCGGAGGAGGGTCGAGTGGCCCTCCGCAACCTGCGCCGCAGCGCCCGCCACGAGCTCGAGGGTCTGGAGCGCGACGGAGATCTCTCCTCGGACTCCCTGGAGCGCTCCGAGCGCGAGTTGGAGAAGCTCACGCACGAGATGGTGGCCGCCGTCGAGAAGCTCCTGACCCACAAGGAGCAAGAACTGCTCGAGATCTGAGCGATCTCACGAGGGGCGGCCGCCACGTCGACGGTCGCGGGAGGGCGAAGTGGCCGAGGACGAAGAAGAGCGCCAAGAACCGGAGGGTGCCGAGTGGCCCACCGAGCGGGTGCGCATCGTGGGCGCCGAACCGGCGGCCGTGCTGGCTGAGCGGCCCGCCGAGCCGGCCCCACCGGGGGACGCCGATCCCACGCAACTGGAGGAGCACTACCTGGGCTTCGTCCACCAGCCGTCGCCACCGCCTCCCCCGATGCCACCACCCCCTCTGCCGGGCGGCGAGCTGGCGCCGGGCGCGCCCGAGCTGCCCCACTGGACCGATCCGCCCACCGGTCAGGTGCCGGCGGTCATCGACCGGCGCTCAGAGGACAGCGAGGACACCTCGTGGAGCTCCGTGGGCGACAGCGGGCCGGTATGGCGTGAGCACGAGCACGAGTGGGAGTCGGGGGGCTTCGAGCCGGCCATGCTGGCCGACGACGAGTCACCCATGGGCGCCCTGGACGAGAGCGCCCCCGGCGAACGTCGGCCCTGGGACTTCGACGACCTGGTGTCGGGGGCGGGCGACCAGGACCTCGGGAGCGTGGGCCTCGAGGCGACCGCCGCTGCGGAGCCCGCCGGTGCCGGGTCGTCGTCCCCGGCCTCCGAGGAGGGCGGGGGGCGGCGGGTGCTCCCCTGGGGGAAGCGGCCCACGGACTTCCTCTCCGAAGAGGGGGACCCCTTCGGCGAGGCCGACGCCGACTCCGGTCCCGGGCTCTTCGCCACCGTCGCGGAGAGCCCGGAGGACAACGGGTCGGCCTCGTGGTGGGACGGGGAACCCGAGCCAGCCCCCAGGTGGGCCCAGGACCAACCGGCGCCCGGCGGGGAGCGCTCGGAGCCAAGCGTCACGGAC
>JBJKRZ010000129.1:0-6314 GCA_046704365.1 Acidimicrobiales bacterium
GCCTGGCCGCCTGGCTGCACACCCGTGCCCGGAGCCGGGCGGCCCTGGCGGCCTGGGGCGGGGCCAGCGCCCTCACGTCGGTGGCGGCGCTCGTCATGGGGGTGCTCCTGGCGGGATGAGCGGCGACGGCGCCCGGCGCGCCTTTGGGGGACCGCCAGGGCGGGTCTAGGCTGGGCGTTCCCAGGTGCAGGTCCCCGCCGCGGGGGGACCGAGAAGGGAAGTGTGCCGTGCACCCAATCCTGGCCGAGATCTTCGGGCCCGACCTCATCATCGTGATCATCGTGGTGGCCGTCGTCCTCTTCGGCGGCGCCCAGATCCCCAAGTTGGCGCGCTCGCTGGGCTCGGCGCAGTCCGAGTTCAAGAAAGGGCTTTCCGAGGGGGCCAAGGCTTCCGACGCCAACCCGGCCACGGGCACCACGCCCGGCGCCGAGGGCGGCACCAGCGCCACCCCCGGCGGGCCTGCGCCCGGCTAGGCGGAGCAGCCGGGAGAAAGAGGGCGGGGGGCGTGGCCGACGACGTCCTCGAGCTTGCCGACAAGCTGTGGCTCGGCGAGATCGACGTCGCCTCGCTGCACCCCGTGGGCGGGTACCTGGGCGGCCTGGCCGAGCCGGCGCAGGGGGTGGCCTTCGTGCCCTCGTTCGCCAACGTCTCGGCCTTCTCCACCGCCGAGGGCCTGGTGCTCGTGGACACCGGCTCGAGCTTCGTGGCCGGCGCCGTCCACCAGGAGCTGCGCCGCTGGTCGCCCGAGCGTCTCCACACTGCCGTGTACTCCCACGGCCACATCGACCACGTCTTCGGGGTCCCCGTCTGGGAGGCCGAGGCCGCCGAGCGCCACTGGCCCGCCCCGGTGGTGGTGGCGCACGAGGCGCTGCCGGCGCGCTTCGACCGCTACATCGCAACCGCTGGCTACAACGAGGTGGTCAACCAGCGCCAGTTCGGCGTGCCCGGCCTGCGGTGGCCGACGCAGTACCGCTACCCCGACACCACCTACCGGTCCGAGCTCTCCCTGCAGGTGGGCGGCGTCGGCTTCCAGCTGCACCACGCCCGGGGCGAGACCGACGACCACACTTGGACGTGGGTGGCCGACCGCCGGGTGCTGTGCTGCGGCGACCTGTTCATCTGGGCGTCGCCCAACGCCGGCAACCCCCAGAAGGTGCAGCGCTACCCGCTCGAGTGGGCCGAGGCCCTGCGGCGCATGCTGGCGCTGTTCGACCGACCCGAGGGCGGCCCGGTGGCCCTGCTGCCCGGGCACGGCTTCCCGGTCCTCGGCGAGGACCGGGTGCGCCAGGCGCTGGCCGACACCGCCGAGCTTCTCGAGTCGCTTCTGTCCCAGACACTCGAGCTCATGAACGCCGGAGCGCGCCTGGACGACGTGCTCCACGGCGTGCGCCCACCGGCCCGCCTCCTGGAGCGGCCCTACCTGCGCCCGGTCTACGACGAGCCCGAGTTCGTGGTGCGCAACATCTGGCGCCTGTACGGCGGCTGGTGGGACGGCAACCCGGCGTCGCTCAAGCCGGCCCCCGAACGGGCGCTGGCTGCCGAGCTGGCGGCGCTGTGCGGAGGCGCCGGCGCCCTGGCCGAGCGCGCCCTGGCGCTCGTGTCGGAAGCGCAGCAGGCACAGCGCGCCGATGACGACGAGGGCGCCGAGGCCGCCATGCGCCTGGCCGGCCACCTGGCCGAGATGGCCACGCTGGCGGCGCCCGGGGACCCCGCCCTGTGGCGAGCGCGGGCGACGGTGTTCTCGGCCCGCGCCGGGCGGGCCGGCTCCACCATGGCAAGAGGGGTGTTCAACTGGGCGTCCCGGGAATCGGGGCCGGAGCCGACCAGGACCCACGACTGAGGGCGGGGGCCAACTACAACCCTGCGGGTGCTGTTGGCTAAGGTCGCTCGCTGTGACCGACTCGCCCCCTCGCCCGGCCGACGCCGGGCGCCGCCGGCGCTCGCCGCAGCTTCTCGCCGGACTGGCCCTGGCCCTCTTGCTCGGGGGCTGCCAGGTGCCCAACTTCTACGGCTACCGGGGGTCGGACAAGCAGGGACACGACGAGTTCATGCTGTACTTCGGCACCTTCGTGGCGGCCATCGTGATGGGGGTGCTGGTGGGGGGCCTCATCTTGTGGGCGGTGCTCCGCTACCGGCGGCGCGACGACGCCATCCCCAGGCAGTTCCAGTACCACATCCCCCTGGAGATCACCTACACCATCGTCCCCATCGTCATCGTGCTGGTGCTCTTCGGCTTCACCGTGCTGGTGGAGAACAAGGTGGACGCCGTCCCCCGCCACCCCAATCTCACCGTCGACGTCTACGCCTTCCAGTGGGGGTGGCAGTTCGACTACCCGAACGGCGTGGTCGTCCGGGCCGAGACCACCACCGACCCCGACCCGGTGGGCCCGGCCGGGCCGGGCGGCCCCGCCTGCAGCCCGGCGGCCTGGTGCCTGGGCCCGGGCCTGGTGCTGCCCTCGGGCCAGACCACCCAGATCAACCTGCGCTCGCGCGACGTGGTGCACGGGTTCTTCGTGCCCGAGTTCAACTTCTCCCGCTACGCCCAGCCCGGGGTCCTCAACCAGTTCGACTTCACCGTGAACCATCCCGGGGTGTACCGGGGCCAGTGCACCCAGTTCTGCGGCCTGTACCACTCGCTCATGCTCTTCCACGTGGTGGCCATGCCCCCCGCCCAGTTCCAGGCCTGGCTGAGCGCAGAGTCGGCCACCAACTCCAAGACGGGTCCGCCCCCCAGCGGCGTGCAGTCCCAGAGCAACGTGCCCACCGCCGCCAACGCGGCAGCCAAGCCCGCCGGCTCCAGCGTGGGGAGCACCCACTAGCCATGAACGCCGCCCGCCCCGCGCCCACGACCGAAAAGGCAGTGCCATGACCGTCCTGGCCGAACGCGCCGTCACCCTCGGCGAGCACCCCGAGCACCACGAGGGGCCCACCGGACTGCTCAAGTGGATGACCAGCACCGATCACAAGGTGATCGGCATGAACTACATGGTCACGTCCCTGACCATGTTCTTCTTCGCCGGGGTCATGGCTCTGGTGATGCGGGCGCAGCTCACCTCCCCGAGCGGCGCTGTGGTGAGCTTCCAGCAGTACAACGAGCTGTTCACGATGCACGGCAGCCTGATGCTGTACCTCTTCGCCGGCCCCTTCGCCTTCGGGGGACTGGCCAACTACATCGTGCCCATGCAGGTGGGCGCCCCCGACATGGCCTTCCCTCGCCTCAACGCCCTGTCCTACTGGCTGTACCTGAGCGGCTCCATCACCATGTTGCTCGGCTTCATGGTGGCAGGAGGCTCGGCTGCCTTCGGCTGGGTGGCCTACGCCCCGTTGTCGGAGGCCACGTTCTCCCCGGGCTCGGGGCCCGACCTGTGGATCCTGGCCCTGGCCCTGACGGGGTTCTCGGCCATCTTCACCGGCGTGAACCTGATCACCACCATCTTCTACCTGCGTGCCCCGGGCATGACCATGTTCCGCATGCCCATCTTCACCTGGAACATGCTCGTGACGGCCATGCTCATCCTCATCGCCTTCCCCGTGCTCACAGCGGCGGTGGTGCTGCTCTGGTGCGACCGCCACTTCGGGACCCACATCTACACCGTGCAGGGCGGAGGGGTACCGGTGCTGTACCAGAACCTCTTCTGGTTCTTCGGGCATCCCGAGGTCTACATCCTGGCCCTGCCCTACTTCGGCATCGTCACCGAGACCATCCCCGTGTTCTCCCGCAAGCCGGTGTTCGGCTACAAGGGCATGGTCTTCGCCACCTTGTCGATAGCGGCGCTGTCCACCGGCGTGTGGGCCCACCACATGTTCACCACCGGCACGGTGCTCCTGCCCTTCTTCTCGCTCCTGTCGTTGCTCATCGCCGTGCCCACGGGCATCAAGTTCTTCAACTGGATCGGCACCATGTGGCGGGGCGCCATCACCTTCAACACCGCCATGCTGTTCTCGGTGGGCTTCCTGCTCGCCTTCCTCATGGGCGGGCTCACCGGGGTGATGCTGGCCTCACCCCCCATCGACTTCGTGACACACGACACCTACTTCGTGGTGGCCCACTTCCACCAGGTCCTGTTCGGCAGCGCCGTCTTCGCCGGATTCGCCGGCTTCTACTTCTGGTACCCGAAGTTCTTCGGCCGGATGTTCAACGAGACGCTGGGCAAGCTGCACTTCTGGATCCTCTTCGTCGGCTTCTGGGTCACCTTCCTGCCCCAGTACGTGCTGGGGCTCGAGGGCATGCCCAGGCGGGTGGCCAGCTACCCGGCCGGGCTGGGCTGGCAGAACCTCAACATCGTCTCCACCGTGGGCGCCTTCATGATCGGGTTCTCCTTCGTCTTCTTCCTCGCGAACCTGTGGGTGTCCTGGCGCAAGCCCGTTCCCGCCGGCGACAACCCCTGGGACGCCCACGCCCTCGAGTGGTTCGCCACCTCGCCACCCGCCCACCACAACTTCACCAAGCTCCCGCCCATCCGCTCCGAGCGTCCCGTGTGGGACTTCCACCACCCCGACGCCCGTACCATCCGCCACGGGGGCAATGGTCACGGCGTGTTGGCCGGCGTGGGCGCACCGAGCGGCGCCGGAGCCGAACCGGGTACCCCCGGCGGCGAGGACTGAGGGGGCCACGTGCGCATCGAGGCGTTGTTCTTGTTGGGGGTGGCGCTCTTCTTCTCCGTGACCGCCATCGTGTACTGGTTCTGGGGCTACGAGCCGAGCGGCACGATGATGCTCATCGGCACCGTGCTGCTGGGGTTCGTGCCGGGCACCTACTACTACTGGTGGTCTCGGCGCATGAAGCCCCGGCCCGAGGACCGCTCCGAGGCGTCCATCGGCGAGGGCGCCGGGGTGGTCGGCAGCTTCCCGGACTCGAGCGTGTGGCCCTTCGTCCTCGGCATGGGCCTGTTCCTGGTGATGCTGTCGGCGGTGTTCGGCCTGTGGTTCCTGGCACCGGGTCTCGCCCTGGTGGTGTCGGCCGCCGTGGGCGTCACCGTGGAGAGCCGTCGGGGCGGCACCGTCTGAGACCCTGCGGACCCCGGGTGCGCCCTCTGCGCCCCGGGCCCGTCCCCTGCGCGCCGTTCAAGTTCACCCTGCTGCCGCCAGCTGGTGGGGAGAGGGTGCCATGGTGATCGCCGAGGCGGCGACGAGCTCGGCGAAGGGCGCCACCAGGTCGGGATCGAACTGGCTGCCCCGGTTGCCCTCGAGGTAGGCGAGGGCCTCGGCGGCCTGCAGGGCGGGCCGATAGGGCCGGGGGCAGGTGAGGGCTTCGAAGACGTCGGCGACGGCCAGGATGCGGCCCTCCAAGGGGATGTCCCGGCCCCCGAGCCCCAGGGGATAGCCGGCCCCGTCCCAGCGCTCGTGATGCGCCAGGATCGTGCTGGCGATGGGGACGAAGTCCTCCGAGGCATGGGTCACGAGCTCGTGGCCGACGATCACGTGGCTGCGCATGACGGCCCACTCCTCTTCGCTCAGGGGTCCGTCCTTCCTGAGGATCGACTCGGGGACGGCGATCTTGCCCACGTCGTGGAGGAGGCCGGCCCAGTAGAGCATGTTGAGATCCCTGTCGTGCAAGCCGAGGGCGGCACCGAGGGCCACGGCGTTCTGAGCGACGCGGCGGGAATGGCCGGCGGTGTCGATGTCGCGCAATTCCACGGCTGAGGCAATGCTGGCGAGGGTCCGCCCGTAGGTGCGCTCGAGCCTGACGACGAGCCGGCGCTGATCGCTCATGCGCTGGCGCATGAGCGATGCCACGATTCCCCGCGCCACACCGACGAAGAGCAAGAAGCCGGACTGCACCACGAACCCTCGCCAGTCCGAGGACAGCCCCGGGGGCCCCAGGGGACCGAGCAGCGCCATGGCGGCGAGCGCACAGGCGACCCCCCCTGGCGCCCCGGCGAAGCTGGCAGCGAAGATGGCCGGGAGGTACACGAGGTCCGAGAGCTCCTGCGGTCGGCCTCCGGTGGCGTGCAGCAGGATCCACACGGCGCCCAGCTGGGCCACCGTGGCGAGGACCTTCAGCGCGAAGTGCTGGCGGTCCTCGGGGACGCCCAGCAGCGTTCTCCACCTGCGGGAGGGGACCGGCGCGGCGGGCGCGCTCGGGCGCCGGGTGGCGTTCAGGCGGTACCGGGCGTCAAGGGACCCGGCGAAGGACGCAGTCATCCACGAACCTCACGCATCGAGGCCGGACACAGCCCCCTAGGCCCAATACCGTTTACTTAAGTCACACCGGTGTTATTCTGGGGCTGTGCCCCGGGCAGGCTGGGTCAAGCCGGAAACCGATCAGCGACTGTCCGACCACATCTCGATCGGGGTGCTGACGCGGGTGTTCC
>JBJKRZ010000130.1:0-3981 GCA_046704365.1 Acidimicrobiales bacterium
GCCCTGCCCCTCGACGTTCTCGCCTACGCGTCGCTCGATCAACTGGAGGTCGTCGACCTCGACACGGCCGAGCGCCTGGCGACGGGGCAGCGCGAGGGTCGAACCGTCGTGCGGCTCGCGGTGCCGATCGTGGATGACAGGCAGAGCGCCCACCTCTAGGTAGAGGGCGTGCTGACGGACACCGGTTACCGCGAAACGGACGGTGTACTCACGTTCGACCGGGAGCTCCGCGGACTTCGCAATACGATCCTGCTGCCCGAGGGCTGGGAGGTCACGTCGGTATCGCAGTCCGGCACCATCGGAGTGTATCGGGGCCGCGCGTACGTCGCGTTGATCAATTTGAACAGCGAGAACACGTACCGAGTGGTGATTACGGCAAGGAGGCGGTGACCTCGGTCGAGGTCGAGAGGCGGTACTCGATCCGAATCGGCGATGCACTGGAGTACGCACCTTGAGTATGCAGACGGCGCGAAACCCCGTCGAGCAGATTCACGAGATTCCGTGGGGTTCAGGGGGTCGCGGGTTCGACCCGATGCGTCGCCGCGGTCTTCGAAGAGCATCGTGCTCTTTCGCGAGGGGAGCGAGAAGGGGCGAAGCCCACCGCAGCTCAATTCCGCCGTCCCGACTCGAGGGAAACGAAGGCCCTGCTTGATCTTTCACGATCAGGCAGGGCTTTCGCGTAGGGGGACCTGAGCCGGCTCCCGCTGTCCATTCCCACAAGTGATTCGGGGGCGAGGCACCCTGGCTGCCCCCCTACAAGCGTCGCCGACGCTCCTTGAGCGCGCGAAGAAGAAGGGGCACGAGAACGACGAGCGCCGCGCTCACGGCGATGACGTTGCCGGGACATGCCGTGCATGTGACTTCCGACGCGACCAAGGCCGCAGTCACCATCAGGTCGGGTCCCGCCGTGGCGGGCCGCTACACCCGCAACCGCCAGCCCACACTGAGGCCTTCCCCTCCAGCCGGATCAACGCTCGATAGAGCGCAACGAGCAGGTGGAGCGCAGCCAGCGCCGTGAACGCCAGGGCCGCACCCAGAAGCAACAGTCGTACGACCCGAACGGTACGTGGACCGATAAACGCCACGGCGGCCCAGAACGTGACGGTACCCAAAGCCGCCATGGTCATGCAGCGCCAACACCGTCCGAGCTTTCGCCGTGCACTGGCCAGCACACGGCGAAGCCTTTGCTTGGCGCGCGGCTCGCGCACGACACCGGCCAACACCAGCAGGCCGAGAAGCTCGAACAGGCCGAAATCCACGAAGATCTCCATGCCCCAGCCCTATCCTACCGGCTCTGTCTCTTTGCTTCGCCTGCACCCGTCGACGTCCGGATGGATGTGCCAGTCGTTCTCGGGCATGCTCTGCCCCTTCTTCACATCGGGATCGTCTACCTGACCCGCGTAGAAGCACCACGGGTCCAGGACCGTCGTCTTGAATTCCTCGACGAGCGCCGTGTCTGCCTTGGACATGCCCCGGAACTTCTCCGGGATGTTGTCGGTGAGCTTCTGGACGCTGCGCACCGGCTGGATCTCGTTCCATCCATCGTGTCCCGCGTCGTAAACCCAATCGCCCCGACACAGCACCACGTCGCCACCTTCGCCCGTCTTCGGATCTGCCGCCTTCAACTGGCCTGCCGCCGGATCGTAGACGTCATTGATGTCGCCGTTGTGCGTGGCGCTCCACGCGATGGCGACGGCCGCAGCAGTGATGCCCAGCCAGATTGCCGCCGCGATGAGACAGGCCAGCCACCCGATGAGCGGAATGGAGCAGATGGCGGCCACAACGGGCGCGCCGAACGACATCACCTTGAGCACGGCGCACACGTCATGTACGCGACATCCCTTCACTTCGATGTGGAGGCACTCGGTCTTGACGCCGGTGTCCCTATAGATGTCCTCGACGGTGACGCTGACGCCGCGGTAGCCGAGTCCGAGATCGCTCGATTGACTCTGCTTGGTGATGAACTTGCCCTGATAGGGATCGACGGTGACCTGTTCGTTCTTCGTCTCGCTCGGCGCGTGAGGCGACAGCAGGATGTTGAACGTGAAGTCGTCATCCATCTTCTCGAAGCCCGACTTGTCCTCACCGACGGGAATGAGCTCCATGATGCGCCCGATGGCGCAGGAGTTGTCCCCCAGGCAAATGAGCTTGCCCCCGCTCAAGAAAGCGCACAGCTCGAAGATGGCGACGATGAAGACCACTCCGGCCACCACGCCGAGGCCCGGAATGGCGGCCCCGTTGATCACCGCGACAACGATGGCGCCGATCGTGAGCGACCCCGCCAGAATGCCGAGCGCGATGACGTTGGTGAGTCCGGTGAAGTGGTCCTTCGTGACGCAGTGGTAGTACTTCCCGCAGTTGGCCATGGCTACACCCCTTTGGTCACAATGAGGGTCACGCCGCCAAGGAGGTCGTCTCCATAGAACGCATTGACGTTGACGGGCCGTCGACCCTCGAAGTCCGCGGGCGGATCGATCGTCACGGTTACGTTCTGTGTTGCTCCCGGGGCCAGAAGGAACTCCTCAGGATCGATGCGTACAGACCAGCCGTCCGGAATCGGGTACGCGTCGGGGTCGTGACGGACACGTGTGAGCGTCCAGTCGGCATCGCGTTCGCTCGGTGGCACATAGGTGCCACGCTGTCGGTGCGTGGCGTGTCGCGCGTCGCTGTCCTTCTTCTTCGGTTTCCGGTCGCAGGGCGTTTTCGGCGGGAGTTGGTATCCATCCGCCTTCATGTGGATCCGCTTCTCGATGGTGTCCTCGTTCCGCACCGGGAACTTGGCCACCGCTGGCGAGGCGGTCGCCCGCACGTTCGTGTTTTCCTGCCCGATGTTGTTCCGGGGGTTCGCGTCGTCCGCCCACACCAAACGCACTTTGAGGCAGTAGTGGCCGGGGGTGTCGGGAGTCGTCCACGTCTGGCGGGCATGCGTCGGGTGCCCTGGCGCACCCTTGACCGGAAGATCCACGACCTGCGTGCCGATGGAGGTGAGCGCCGCGCCGACTCCGAAGGTCTGCATGGCAAACTCGACCGGCATCCCTACGGCCGGGGCCTCGAGCGAGTTGTTCCAGATTCTGGCATCGATCTCGTATTGCGTGGACGGTTTCAGATCGTTCGAGGAGACAGGCACGCCGTTCTCGTAGAGCTGAATGTCCGGGTTGTCCCAGGTCACCGCGAGACCCTGCTCGGCCAGGTATTGCTGAGAATAGATGAGCGGGTCGGCGCGTTTGTAGGCGGCCGGAGGGACCACCACGCAACGCGGCCTGCACCGGAGCGGGCGACCTCGCCGGTCGTCATCGAGATCCTCCTTGCGCCTGCGCTTGGCGATCAGCCGCCGAATGATGTCGATGAGATCCAACACCCACCGGAAGAGCAGGATGTACAACAGGATCAGCAGGATCCGCAGTGGCAACCTGACAAGGGCTCTGAGCACTGACATACACACCTCACGCGTTGTAGCAGTCGCGGGGACATGGTCTCGATGCTAGGGACGCTCCCCTCCGCTTCTCTCAGTCTGCAAACTCATTCGGCAGCCACCTGAAGGACGGATGACGCGAGCGGCCGCCACTCATGCCGTCGCACCAACGTTCTGCGTCGAGTCTCGCGACGCCGATCGGGGGGGAAGGAGCCCGCGCAAAGGCAGAATGCCGGCATCCCCTGGTCACAGCCGGGGAGGGCAGTGGGGCACGGACGTCCGAAGGGGAGGGACTCGCCCCGACACTGCCGTAGCGCATCAGGGGAGAGACGGGTTCGCAGGTGCGTCCGCACGACAAACCCCTCCGGCTTAGAGGATCTCACACCTGGAGGGGGTATTCGCACGGTACACGCACGCCAGGTTACGCGCAAGACATTTCCCGCACACCCCACGGCCACGATCACGTCGACATCGCGCAGCTTCTGCACTACCGCGCCGGGTCGACGTGGGTAGCGGACGCCGCACAGCACTTGGAATCACTGGGCTCTCGATGCCTCGACGGCGACGGC
>JBJKRZ010000131.1:0-3722 GCA_046704365.1 Acidimicrobiales bacterium
ACCCTGTGCCGAGCCACCGGGCGAGAACCACAGCACGAGGATCAGGAGGGGCCCGGCGATCAGCAGCGGCAGGATGGTGAGGAAGTCCTGCCCGAACACCGACGCCAGCCGCGGGCCGAACAGGGACATCGCCTCGAACAGGACGGTCCCGGCCACCGCCCACGGCAGCGAGGTCAAGCCGCCGATCACGGCGGCGAGGAAGACCAGGATCCCGTACTGGGGGGCGTAGGCGCCCTGGATCACGTTGTGCTGGGCGTAGGCGAGGAGCACCCCGGCCATGCCGGCGATGCCGCCCGAGATGGCGAAGACCGCCAGTTTGGCCCGGACCCCATCGACCGAGAAGGCGGAGACCCCGCGCTGGTTGTCGCGGCACGCGATCATCACCCGTCCGCTGCGGTACCGGCGGAAGGCGTGAGCGGCGAACATGGTGAGGGCGAGAGCCACCACGCACACGAAGTAGAAGGACTTGTCGCTCTCGAGGTCGAAGCGCTGCCACAGCACCGGGCGCAGCAGATGGGCCGTGTAACCCGTCGGCAGCAGGGCCCGGCCGACCGGGTAGTTGGTGTTGAGGACGTAGTCGTCGATGAAGTAGCCGAAGGCGAGCGTGGTCACCGCCAGGTAGAGACCCTGGATCCGCAGGGCGGGCAGGCCGATCACCACCGCCGCCGCCGCTCCGGCCCCGATCCCGATGGCGAGGGCGGCGAAGAAGTCGATGTTGTGGTTGGCGATCAGCCCCCCGGCCGCCGCCGCCCCCGCCCCCACCAGGCCGAACTGGCCGAGGCTGATCTGCCCGGCCCACCCGGTCAGGACCACGAGGGAGACGGCCACGATCCCCCAGATGGGCAGGAGGAGGAGGTCGGGGAGGTAGGGGCTCCCGACCACGAACGGCAGGACGCAGGCGATCGCCGTCACCGCCACCAGCACGCCGACCCGCCCGGCGGTGACCTCGGGCAGCTTGCGCAGCTCGGTGGGGATCGGCCGGAACGCCTTGAGGGTGTCCCAGGACGACGCCTCGGTGTGGAAGGCCCGAGAGGCCCGCCGGGCCATCGCCGCCCGGACGAGCAACGCGATCAGGATGGCCGGGAGCATGAGGGCGGCCGCCTCGTCGCTGTTGCCGGTCGAGGCCACCGCGCCGAAGATCACCACGCCGATGCCCATGGCCGCCACGAGGGTGATGCCGACGCTCTCCATGCCCCCGACCACCGCCGCCGCCAGCCCGAAGAGCAGGGTGTTGAAGCCGAGGTCGACGTTCTGGGGCACTCCGATGAGGGGAGACTGCATGTAGATCGCCATGGCCGAGAAGACCCCGGCGAACATCCAGGCGACGGTGCCGATGCGGCGGACGGGGATGCCGAGCAGCGAGGCACGGTCGCCGTTCTCGGCCGAGGCACGCAGACCGATGCCGAGCCGGCTGTAGCGCAGGAAGGCGGCCAGCAGCGCGGTCAGGCCCACCGTCACCACCAGGGCCGCCACCTGGTCGCCGGTGAGGACGGGCTGGCCACGACCGTTGTGGAGGGCCAGCGAGTGCCAGGGCGTCGGCACCGAGGAGATCTCGTTGGCCTTGAGGCCCATCCAGATCGGCACGAAGAAGCCGAGGGAAGCCAGCCCTTCGGCCACGGCGATGGTCACCACGGTGAGGATGAGCCGCGGCACCTTGGCGAACCGGCGCAGCACCAGCACGTCGACGGCGGCGGCCACGGCCGGCCCGCCCAGCAGCGCCAGCGGCATGGCCAGGAGGAAGTCCACGTGGTGGAGCACCACCAGCATGAGGGCGGCGAGGGCCGGGACCGCCCCGATCGCCCCGGCGGCGAAGTTGATGACCCGGAACGTCCGGTAGATGACCACGATGCCCACGCCGATCAGCCCGTAGAGGGAGCCGAGGGCGATCCCGTTGATGAAGTCGCCGACGGTGAGGTGGAACAGGAGCTGCACCACGACGACGAAGAGCACGACTGCCGCCACCCACCGGCCGGCTTGCCGGCCCCGCTGGGCGGACCGGCTGTCGCCGAGGAACAGCTGGCGCAGGCGGGCCGCCAGCTGCTCGCCGAGGTCCGGCTCGAGCTCGGGCGTGCCCAGCGGTGGGGTGGGAAGGGAGCCGACCTCGCTCATCGCTCCCGCACCCCCTGCGACCGGCCCCCCGGCTGGCTCATCGTGGCCCCGGGGCGGGGACGGGCGGCCCGCCGGGCGCCGAGGGGTACTGCATGTTGAAACGCGAGCCCTCGACCTGGATGTAGGTGCCCGGCTTGCCGTTGTACGGCGAGGTCTGGCCGGCCGCCCAGTAGACGACACGGGCGTCCTGGGTCCACTGCCAGTCGTTGGCCTGGAAGTCGAGCAGCTGGTGGCCGGAGGTCCCGCCGCCGATGGGACCGATGGTGAGCGCGCCGTGCTGGGTGGTGGCGGGATTGAGCGTGGGCCCCGAGGCCTCGAGCAGCGAGGCGATCATGACGTAATCGAGCGCCCAGGTGCCGGCGGTGGCGGGCGGGAGCGGCATGTTGCCGGCGCTGCCGCCGCCCGCCTCCCACACCCGCAAGCCGACGTCGTTGCTGGCCGGCTCCTGGGCGGCGACGGTGCTGAGGCCCAGGGCGTTGTCGAACGGGCAGTGACCGGCCGAGCTGCCCGAGCAGGCGATGCCGCTGTCGTAGGACTGGCCCACCGAGTCGAAGTCCATGCCCTGGTCGGTGGCGAGGATGTTCTCCGGGAAATAGTTTGTCGACTTCTCGCCGCCGTACAGGAACTGCGGCGCCACCGGGTCGCACAGGCAGAGCACGGAATTGGCGGGGTTCGTCGGGGTGTCGAGGGCCTGGTTGCCTGCCTTCACCTGCTGCTCGGCGGTGTTGATGTTCTGGGCGTAGAAGTACTCGTGCCAGACCTTGTCGCCGCAGTCGTGGGCCAGCGCTGGCTCGAGCACGTTCTTCACCGTCGCCTCGTTGTCGGGATCGTTGGTCGAGATCACCCCCAAGCGGCGCGGTTGCCCGTTGAAGTTCTGGGCCGGATTTGTCGTGTTCGCCCACTTCACCGTGCGTGACGGATCGTTCACGCTCGACATCTGGCTACACCACCACCCGGCAAACGCCGTCTCGACGCGGGTCGAGCTCTCGCCCATCGAGTAGAAGTACGGCGCGTTGGCGTTGGAGAAGGCGTCGCTGAACCCCTCGCCGCCGACGCCGATGACGTGGTCCCTGGCCAGCTCCGCGTAACAGGCAGAGCAGAGGGTCGTCACCCAGTTGACCATGTAGGGGTGGTACTTGGCCACGATGCTGTCCATCTCGCCGATCAGGCACTGGTAGTCGGGCGGCACGGACTGACACGTGCCCTGGTAGGTGACGATCTTGACCTGGCGGCCATAGAGGACGAAGTGGGAGTCGATGAACTTCTGCATGTCGGCGTCCCACGCCTTGGCGTCTGTGTACGTGACGAGGAGCCCTTCGGCCTGGAGGATCTGGTTCACCTCGGCGCCGTAGTTGGAGACGTAGTCGACGATGGTGATTGTCGTGGGGCTGACGCCCGAGGACGTGGCCCCGCCGTTGTTGAAGGGGTACTTGCCGCCCGGGGTGCCGGGGACGCACGGCGGGGTGAACCAGGCGATGGCCGGGTTGAACTCCCTGCCGCCGACACAGTGGGTGGTGTCACCTCCCGGCCATGGGTTCCCGGCCGGGGCCGCCCCGCCGGTCCCGCCTCCGCCGGCCTGGGTCGCGGCGGTGGCGGCGTGGGCGCCCCCAGCC
>JBJKRZ010000132.1:0-14399 GCA_046704365.1 Acidimicrobiales bacterium
CACGTGGCCGAAGAGGGCCTGGCCCACGGCGGCGGCGCCCACCAGGGGCACCGACTGCACGAGGTCGGTGCCGACCAGCTGGGCCCCGTCGAGCGACGGGTACACGAACATGAGCGCCACCATCATGAGCGACCCCGATCCCACCGAGGTCATGCCCACGATGAGCCCTCCCACGATCCCCACCACCAGCGTGGGCAAGGGACGCACGGCAGGCCACGGGCCGCTGGCGGCGTCCTCCTGGTGCCGCCGAGCCGTGACGGCGCGCAGCACGATGCCGAGGACGGCAACGAGCAATGCCGCCCCCAGGCCCACCTCGACGTCGTGGCGGAGGGTCGGGCCCGAGGCCAAGGAGTTGAGCAGGGCGGCCCCCGTGAAAGCAGCGGGGACGGCGCCGGCCACCAGCCATGCCGCCAGGCGCAGGTGCACGGTCCCCCGTCGCAGGTGCACGGCCCCTCCCACCGGCTTCATGAAGAAGGACGCCACCAGGTCACTGGAGACGGCGGCCACCGGCTGCACGTGCAGGAGCAGCACGAGCACCGGCGTCATGAGGGCGCCGCCGCCCATGCCGGTGAGCCCCACGGCGAGGCCCACGACGGCCCCGGCCAGCACCACCAGTCCGTCGAGGTGCACGGGGCCGCTTCCTCCTCAGGGGCTCCGCCGCCACACCCGCCGCCCGGAGCTCATTACCTACTAATCCAATGGTTTAAGTAGATATTAGCAAGGGCCGGCGGGGCCCAGAGGCGGCGCTCGCCCGCTCCGGCGCCGCAAGACCGGCACCGGGTCGGCGTTCCCCCCGTGAAGGCCACTGAACGAGGTGGCACCGACACAGGGTGAGGGAAAAGACGATGTTCGAGTCCGACCGGGTGGTGAACCGGACCCGCCACACAGACCACGTGATCGCCCTGTGGCCCATGCGCTTCCGCCGGGGGTGGTCCCAAGGAGCCTGCAGCTGCGGCGAGCACGTCGAGTCCCACGTGAACGGCGTGGTCGAGGTGTGGGCCAAGTGGCACGGCATCGCCGTGGGCGAGGCCACCCCACTGGTCGACTTCCGCTCCGATACCTGCTAGTCCACCGGGCACGAGCGCCTCGCCTTCCGACTCAGAGCCGCCCTGGGTGTGGCGGCACTTCGGCACCGGGGTGCTGCGCGCCTTCACCCGCTTCCACCGCTTCGTCTACGTCCACAGCCGAGGATGGATCGGCCGCCGCATGACGGGGCGCCTCACCTCCCTGCTCCTGCGCACCACGGGGAGGCGCAGCGGCCAGATCCGCACGGTGGCACTCGTTTACGGTGACGCCGAGGGCGGTTACGTGGTGGTGGGATCGAACTTCGGCGAGCCCCGCGACCCGGGATGGCTCGCCAACCTGCGGCTCCAGCCACTCGCCGAGGTGAACGTCGGGCACCGCCGCCACCGGGTGAGGGCCCGCATCCTCGAGCCGGGTACGGTCGACTACGAGCGCCTGCTCCCGCTGGCAGACCGGGCCACAGGCGAGACCTTTCCCCGCTACCGGGCCAGCGCCGCTCGTCCCATCCCCATCGTCCATCTGGTGCCCGAGCCCTAGGCAGGCGCCCGTGCCCCTTTGCCCGAGCTGCCGGCGCGACAACCCCGAGGGATACCGCTTCTGCGGGCAGTGCGGGGCGGGCCTGTCCACCTCGTCGTGCCCGTCGTGCGCGGCGGTCAACCCCTACGGCCAGCCCTTCTGCGGGCAGTGCGGGACCGGGCTGGGGACAGCCACGAACCGAGCCGACCCGTCACCCACACCCGTCGAAGAGCGCAAGCTGGCCACGGTGCTCTTCGCCGACGTGGTGGGCTTCACGTCCCTGGCCGAGCGCATCGACCCCGAGGCGCTGTCGCGCATGGTGGATTCGGCCTTTTTGGAGCTGGCCGCCGTGGTGGGCGAGCACGGTGGCACGGTGGACAAGTACATGGGCGACAGCCTCATGGCGGTGTTCGGCGTGCCGCTCTCGCACGACGACGACGCCGAGCGCGCCGTGGCGGCAGCGCTGGCCATGCGACGCCTGGGAGGCGACCTCGTGTTCGCCATCGGCGTGAACACCGGCGAGGTGATGGTGGGGGCCCCGGGCGGGGGCGACACCACCGTGATCGGCGACGCCGTCAACGTGGCCGCCCGCCTGGAGAAGGCGGCCGCCCCCGGCGAGGTGTTGTGCGGGCGCCTCACCGTGGAGCTGGCCCGTCGGCGGGTGGAGTTCGAGGAACGCCAAGCCGTGGTGCTCAAGGGCAAGCGTCAGCCCGTCGAGGTGTGGGCCGCCCTTCGCCTGCGCCGCGGGAGCGAGGCCACGGCGCCCGCTGCCGACCGCACGCCCATGGTCGGGCGCCAGGAGGAGCTCGCCTTCCTCGACAATCAGGCGCGGCGGGTCCGCCAGGACTCCCAGTCGGCTCTGGTGGTGGTGTGCGGCGAAGCGGGGTCGGGCAAGACGCGCCTGCTCGACGAGTTGGCCGAGCGGGTCGGCCACGGCGCCCGCGTGGTCGCTGCCGCCTACCCCGGCTACGGGGTGCTGGGCGGCCGGCAGGTGGCGGCCGAGCTCATCGACCAGCTCGGGCCCTCGGCCGATCCCGAGGTGGAGCGGCGCGTTCGCTCGGTGCTCGGGGAGCACGACCCATCGCTGCGGACCATGGACGCCGCCAGCATCGAACGCGAGCAGGTGTGGGGGCTGGGGCGGCTCGTGAAGGAGAAGACGTCCGAGCAGCCCCTGGTGGTCCTCATCGACGACCTCCATGGCGCCGACGACCAGACCCTCGATCTGATCGGGCAACTGGCCGTGTTCCTGCGCGACCAGCCGCTGCTCACTGTGGTGGCCGGCCGCACCGAGCCGGCGGGATGGCTGGCGCGCTTCGCTGCCGCCACCACCTTGCGGCTCCGGCCGCTCACCGGGACGCAGTCCGAGGAGCTGGCCGCCATGTTGGTGGGCGGCACCTTGGACGACGACGCCCGCTCGTTCTTCACCGACCGGGCCAAGGGCAATCCGCTCTTCCTGCGCGAGCTGGTGGCGGTGGCCCGAGAGCGGGGCGCGCTGGTGGAAGACAGCGCCGTCCACCGTTTGCACGCCGAACGCGTGGTGCCCGCTTCTCTGCAGGCCCTGCTGGCGGCCCGGCTCGACGCCCTGGACCGCCACCAGAAGGCGGCCTTCCAGCATCTGGCCCTGCTGGGCGAGGCCACGGCGGGCGAGCTCGAGGCGCTCGGTGACAGCGAGGATGCCTCCGCGCTGGCCGGGCTCGTCGAGCGGGGCCTCGTGCGCCAGGGACCGAGCACCCTCTACGAGCCAGCCGACCCCCTCCTCGGGGAGGTGGCCTACGACATGCTTCCCCGCGCCACGCGCGGCGAGCTGCACCGCCGCGCCGCCTCGGTCGTGGGACGACCCGAGGGACGCCTGCGGCACCTCGAACGGGCCTCGGAGTACCTGGCTGACGACGCCCAGCTGACCAGCGAAGCCGCCGAGGCCCTCGCCGCCGAGGGCCTCGCCATGATCGAGGGATTCCGCCACGTGGACGCCCTGCGCCTGCTGGAACGGTCGGTGGCACTCGGCATGCGGCGCCCCGACGTGCTGCTGGCCCTGGCACCGGTGCAGGCGGTCTGCGGCAAGAGCGACGAAGCGCTCGAGACGCTGGCCCTCATACCCGACGACAACGACGACGAGGTGCTCATGGCCGAGCGCGACCACACGGCGGCCAACGTCAAGACCTTCGTCGACCCGGCCTGGGCGGCTCCCCGGCTGCTCGACGCCGCCGACCGCTGGCGCCACCTGGGCAACATCGACAAGGAAGCCTGGGCGCACGCCAATGCCGGTTTGGCCCACATCTACATGAGCCAGATGGCCCAGTCCGCCCGCCTGCTCGAGCGCAGCCTCGAGCTCTTCGAGGCGGTGGGCGACCGGGCCGGAGCGGTGGCGGCCTCCTCGTTTCTCTGCCTGGCCCGGCCCGAGGACCCCCGCGTCGAGGGCTGGTTGACCGACGCCCTCGCCTTCGCCGACGAGACCGGCGACCGCAACCGCCAGGCGACCGCCCTGGTCACCTTGACGTGGAGGCACTTCTTCCGCTCGCTCACCGGCGGCGCACAGGAGACGGCTGTGGCGGAGGACTTCGCCGTGCGCCTCACCACCCTGGCGCACGACCTGCTCATGGTCGACATGGCGGTCCACGGCCACAGCCTGCGGGCGCTGATGGCACGGGGCACGGGCCGCTGGGAGCAGGCCCGCACCGAGATCGGCCCTCTGTCCGGCCTCCACGGTTCCTCGGGACAGCGCCAGGAGTCGTGGCTGGCCTGGTCGGCGGCCTTCGCCGTGGCGCTTGCCACCGAGTCACCCGACGCCGCCGCTCCCTTCCCGCCCGAGCAGTCCGTGGACCCGGTGGTGGCGGTGGCCGCCATGGTGCTGGAGGGATCGCTCGTCATGGCCGGCAGGGTCGAAGAGGCCCTGGCACGCCGTCAGCAACGCACCTCCGGACTGCAGGGCGCCCTGGCCGACGTCGGCACGATCTTCGAGGCCGTCGCCCTCGTGCTCGCTGGCGACACCCTGGAGGCCCGTCCGCTCCTCGAGCGGGTGGAGAAGGCTGCTCAGGTGCTCGACTCGTTGCCGGTGGCACGGGCGGCGGGAGCCTTGCTGGCGGAGATCGACGGCCGCCTTCCCGACGTGGGAGCGCTTCCCACCGGCCCCAGTGTGTCGGGCGCCCTCGTGCTTCGGGCACGGGCGGCGGCCGGCCAACCCGGTGCCGCGCAGGAGCTTCGAGCCATGACCGAGCAGCTGGGCGCCCCAGGACTGCTCATCGGCCTGCGCTGAGCGCCACGTGGCGGTGGAGGTCAGCTGGGACGGGTCGACACCAAAGTGCGGGTGTCCTGGGAGGAGAAGCCGATGCCCTGGTAGGTGCCCTTCTCCTGTGTCGTGGTGTACAGGTCGAGACGCGACACGGGGTCGAACCAATCGGTCTCGGTCGACGTGGAGTTCACCGAGCCCGAGGTGGTGGCGCTGACCGAGATCACGTAGGCCGTCGTCGGCGCTCCACCGATGCTCGTGGACTTCGTGCCGCTCACGCTCCCGCTCAGTTCCACGGTGAAGGAACCGTAGGAGTTGTTGGGCGACGTGCAGTTGCCCGACCCCGAGAACCGATGTCCGACGGTGGGGGGCCAGTCGAGGATCTGCACTGGTGCGGAGAACGAGCAGTCGAAGGTGATGGTCTGGCCCCCTTCGGACATGCGGATGACCTCGGAGGTGATCGAGAGGCCGGTCGGGATGACCGAGAACGTGGTGTCGTCGGGAGGCTGGCTGGTGGCCAGGTAGCTGTGCCAGACCTGGGTCCACCGACCCGCACCCTGGGAGCTGGGGGGGTCGATCACGTCGGTGCCCTGGGGGGGGAAGCTCTGAGAGCTCCCCAGGGCACTGATGGTCCCCTGCTGGTCGTAGGTGTAGGTGCCCGGGGCGGGAGGTGCCAGGGTGGGACTGCCCTGGCCGCCCGAGGCCGAGGGGACCGTGCTCGACGAAACGGGCGCCGTCGTCGGGGCCGTGGTCGACCCGCTCGAGCTCGGTCCCGCACCCCGGGCCACCGTCGGCGCCGTGGTACCGGCGGCGGCGGTCGTCGTGACGGAGCTCCGGTTATGAGCGGCGCTGGGCTTCGCCCCCGTGGCGCAACCGCCCAGGCTGACCAGCGACAACAGGGAGAGAAGGGGCACGAGGGCGAGGGGGCGAGCTGCCCTTCGCCTGCCCTGGCGCCGAGTGGCCAAAGGTCGCGCCCCGTCCCGCTCCAGGCACTGTCCTCGCTCGAGGTGCTTCTCCGCCACCGACATCGCCGCCGCCAGGCTCGCTATCACCCCGTGAAGGGACCGCGCAAGTACGAGGGGGCGGGAACGTCGGCACCGAGCCGATGCCGGCCCGAGGAAAACCACGAGCCCTTGCCGGCCCGAGGGATCAGCAGCCGCTCGCCGGGCCGCTGTCCACCGGCACCTGCCAGGCGGCCGAGGCGTCGGAGACCAGGTGCTCGGCGGCGTCGAGCAGGGCGCTGCCCCGCAGGCTCCTACCCTCGAGCACGGCGGCGATCTGCGCCTCGACGTCGTGGTTCCCGAGCAACCCGCCGTGGAAGGCGGGCACAACGATGTAGGGCAGGTCGAGCTGTGCAGCAGGCGTGGACGACGTGGCGTCGGCAAGCGGCAGGAAGGCGAACTCCCGCACGGGCGACACTGAGCAGCCGAGCTCGTTCTCGACGGCGGCGCCGCTCGTGTCGATCGACTGCACGAACCCGTTGCTCGGTGACAGGTCGACGGGCGACACCGATCGGTAGGCCCTGCCGATCAGCTCGATGGCGGCGCGGGCGGCGACACCGGGCCCCGCCCCCGAGAGCGGGAACGTCGCCCGGCCCGGAGCCACGAGCGGGCTGAGCAGCACCACGTCGCGCACCGGGGCGGCGGGGTGCTCGACCACGTAGGTCTCGGCCACCTCGGCACCCTCGCTCTCGCCCACGAGATCCACCTTCTGGTGCGTGGACCGTGCCAGATCTTCGACCTGCACCGCCAGCATGGCCACCAGGGTGGAGAGCGGCTTGACCGTCGACGCCCCCGTGTAGGACAGCGGGGTGCCGTCGGGTGCCAGGCCCCGATAGGAGAAGCGTTGTTCGAGGAAGGGCCCCGGAACAGGGTGCTCGGCAGCGCCGTCCCACGACGACCCGTAGCCGTTCAAGACGATCACGGGCTGCCCGCCGGCCGCCGCCGGCGCCGCCGTCCGGGGCGGGGGGACGAGCTCGTGGGACCTGGCGTTCACGAAGCCCTCGACGCTGCCCAGCACGACGCCGACCGCCAGGGCGGCCACGGCGGCGGGTATGACAGGCACGACCAGCCTCGAGGGCCGGCGGGTGACCAGGGGCCGGACCACGCCCCGCCAGGCCAGGGCGTTATAGGCACCGGCCACGCCAGCCAGGGGGACCGAGAGCCAGGGCGGCGAAGAGGAGACGGCCACCGAGCCCAGCGTGAACACCACAAAGGAGGCCACGACCCAGGCGACCACGCGGGCGGGTATGGGCCGGCGCCAGGACTCCTTGACGACGGCGAGCGGGCTCAGGATCACGACCACCGCCAGTGCCAACGGCACGGCGGCGATGAACAGCCAGGAGATGGGCACGACGGCCATGCCGAACAGCAGGGCCGTGCTGGGCGCGAGGAGCAAGGCGGCGACGATGGTGACCACCACGCCGCGGGCCAGCATGGGCAGGAAGGCAGGAACAGGGCGCCTGGCGTCCCCGGGCCACGCCCAGCGCACGCTCACCGCCGTGAGCGCCCCCCGGCCGAGCACAAGCGCCGCCAGTTCGAGGCCGAAGCTCCACCACGACGAGCTGAACACCGATAGCCAACGAAGGTCGTGGAAGACGCCGAAAGGGGCCACGGCACTGGCCTGCAGCGACAGGGCGGCGTCGGACTTGGGCAGGGCCACGAGGACGGCCAGGGCCTCGGCCACGTCGAGGAGCACCGACGAGCCGACGAGCAGCCACAGTGCCCGGCTGCCACGGCGGGCGCCGGTGACCTCGTGGGCGGGGCCCGCCACGTCCCGGGCTGGGGCCAGGTGGGCGGAGCCGGGCACGATCAGAAGCCGAGCCGACGGCGGACGAGGACCACCTTCACCCGCCCCGGTACCGGCACCTCGTCCATGACGAGGATGTTGCTGACGCCGCCCGCACCACCTGGGGGGTGACCGGCCGAGCGTCGTAGCCGAACATCGACATGGCGATGCCATCTCCCAGGAGCCCTCCCCGGGAGGCGGTCCACCCGGGAACCACTCCGTGTAGCTGCACTGACTACAACGAAGGCTACCGGCCACCCCGGACGCCCCGGGCCGTCACGAGCCGCCGGCGCTCAGACCATCTGGCTCCCGTGCTCGACCATCGGCTTCTCGGGGTCGGGGCTCCCACGGAGCATCGTGGCCAACTCGTCGCGACTGTCCTGGTGGGCCAGGGCGCTGACCACGTCGTCGGCGGCCATCTCGGTGTCGCCGGAGGCGAAGATCAACTCGTTGCCACGCTGGATGCTGAAGACGATGCAGTCGCGTGGCAGGCGACCAGCGCGCAAGGTCTTGCCGACGAGAGGCGAATTGGGCCCCAGCTTCTCCTCGACGATGACCGATTCGGGGCTGACCATGGAGATCTGCCCCAGACTGTGGCCCAACGCCTGGCGGTAGCCGCGCACGATGTCGCTCACCGCCAGCACACCAACCACCTTCCGGCTCTCGCCGGTGACGGTGACCCAGTGCCCGCCCGCCTGGGTGATGGCCTCCAGCGCGGCGTCGACCCGGCCTGAGCTGGCGACGGTCATGGCGGTGGCGTCGATGACCTGATCGACGGTCACCTCAGGGTCCCGCTCCAGGCGCAGGGCCAGGGCGTCGGCCTCCACGGCCCCTCGGTACAGTCCGTCTTCGTCCACCACGGGCGCACCCGCCACCTTGGCCGCCTTCAGAGCCGCCAGGGCGTCAGCCCCGGTGGTGGTCATGTCGAGCAGTACTCGCGGTGGCTGGGACGCCACCCTTGCCACGTCCATCGTGGACAGAAGGGGCATGGCGAACTGCAAGCGCCCGGCGGGTGAGTCGGCTCGAGTGCGCAGCTGGGAGCGGTAGATGCTGTCGTCGGTGCGTGTCACGATGAACGTCGAGATCGCCACTGCCACGAGCGCCGGGGCGATCACCGATATGTTCCCGGTCATCTCGGCCACCATCACCATCACCGCCAGCGGGGCGCGGGAGATCCCCCCGAATACCGCCATCATGCCCACCACGACGTACGGGCCCGGGTTGTGACCGACATTGGGGGCGATGGGCTCGAGCACCCGCCACACGGCAAGGCCGGTGAACGATCCGATGACCATGCCCGGACCGAACACCCCGCCTGAACCCCCCGTGCCGATGGACAAAGCGGTAGCCAGGATGCGAGCCAAGGGGAGGAGCAACACGATGTACAGCGGCGTGTGCAGGAGCTGGTTGGCCAGTGCCTCTTGGACCCAGCCGTAGCCGGTCCCCAGCACCTCGGGGAGCCACAGGGCGATGAGGCCCACCATCAAGGCCCCCAAGGCCGGGCGCAGCTTGCGGGTGAACGGAAGGCGGGCGCTGATCCGCACCACGCCGTAGAAGGTCTTCGAATAGAGCAAGCCGATACCACCGGCCAGCAATCCGATGATGGCGAACCAGAGCAGTTGGATCGCCTCCAGGTGGTAGCTGCCCAAAAAGGCGAAGAGCGGGTGGTAGCCGTAGACGCCCCCGAAGATGGCGTAGGCGACGATGGAAGCCGACAGCCCGGGCAGGAGCGCCTCAAAGGCGAAGTCGTCGCGGTAGACCACGTCGGCCGAAAGCACCGCTCCCCCGACGGGGGCGCTGAAGATGGCCCCGATGCCCGATCCGATCCCCACCGACACGGCGATACGCCCGTCTTCAGGCGAGAGGTCGAGCATGCGGGCCATGAGTGACCCGAAGCCGGCACTGATCTGGGCCGTCGGCCCCTCTCGGCCTCCCGATCCACCTGACCCGATGGTGAGAGCCGAGGCGACCATCTTGATGACCACGGCCCGCAGCCGGATGCCCCTGGGGTTGTGGTGCACCGCCTCGATGGCAGCGTCGGTGCCGTGTCCCTCGGCCTCCGGCGCCCAGGTGAAGACCAGGAACCCGGCGAGGATCCCGCCCAGCACGACCACCAGTGGGATGGCCCAGGCCCGCAGGTAGTGCGCCGAGCCGAGGCTGTTGCCCTCGCCGGCCGGCGTCGGCACGCGGTAGTTGGCCAGATCGGTCAGGAACCAGGTGGTCGCCAGCCGCAGCACCTCATAGAAGACCACCGCCCCCAGCCCGGCGATCACGCCGATCAGGGTGGAGAGGATGATCCACCGGGGCAGGTAGCTCATGGCGTTCAGGTGCGTGCCCGCCCTGCTCAGAAGCCGACGCGACCGCTTGGCAGCGCGCGAAAGCAGGCGTTGCTCCGGTGGAGTCGGCACGAAACGCCACTTTAGCCCAAGTTACTTGGACCTGTACAATAACTGGACGTCGTCTATGAAGTCGGCCCACGGCTTGGACGCGTGGATCCAGGCCTTGCACGGCGTGGCTGAGGACACCCCCGGGGAGGGTGCCGAGGTGGCGCGACGCTGAGCCTTCGGCGTCCGACGTGCGGCCGGACGACGGGAGCTATGAACAGGCGTAGTCCCCGTCGTAGGGGTGGCCGAACCACTGCGTCAGTGTCGCGATCTCGGAGCCGCCCAGGTCCGTGAAGGACGAGAGCGAACAATTCGATTCGGCGCCGCCCAACGAACGCGCCCCGGGGATCCAGACCGGCAGGCCGTAGAGGGTGCTGGTGATCGTGGTGTTGTTGTAGGAGATCGTCGAGCCCGGCGTGCCGGTGATCGTGTTCCACTGCGAGCCGGTGGAGTAGACCCCTACGTAACTCACGCCGGCGGCCTGCAGTGCCGCCACCATGCCCTGGAGGTCAGCCACGTTCATCTGCTGACCGGTTGACCCCGACTGCCAGCTGTTCGCCGTCTCCACGTCGAGCCACCAGTGGGAACCGCTCGCCGACGCTCCGGTCGCTGTCTCGAAATACGAGACGTCTCCGGGGATGTCGACGTCGCTGTCGGAGTTGTCGGCTGCGTCCTTGTCTCCGTCGCTAGCGACTCCGGCCGCCATGTCGTAGCCGTACACGTAGGCGCAGGCAGCGGTATTCGTATAACTAGTGCAGCCGCCATAAGGGGTCGATCCACTCGACGAAACCGTGGCATAGGCACCGAGCGGGTCTACGGTGCTGTAGTCGGTGCCGTAGGGCCAGTCGTTGACCGTGTTGCTCGGATCGGCCGTGTTCACGTAGAGCTGGGCCTTCGGTTGGGACGTCGAGCCTGTGGAGTTCTGGGCATAGCCGAACTCGGACTTCAAGCAGGAGTTGTAGTCGTTTGCCAGCCCGCCGTTCACGCCCACGATGGCGAAGGCCTCTCCCGAGGGAAGCGACGAGCCACACTGCGGGTAGGAGACGTCGATGCCCGTCGGCGTCGAAGACCCACCTCCCCCGCCGCCCTTGCCCCCCCCGCCTTTACCGGCTGGTTTGGCGGCATAAGCAGGCGAAGCGACCAGGCAGACCAACAAGGCGACCAGCACCGGATTGAGCGCGACAGCCAACAGACCCTTTCGTCGAGGCGTCATGAAACCCGGTCCCTCCTGATCGTCGTCACGAGAACCTACCTACGTGGAGAAGCTGTGCTGGCCAGTGCCGTCGCTGTACCCGGTGTCGGACACTGTGGCCACAGCGCACCATAGGCCAGCCGCCTGGGTGCTGAAGGTGAAGCTGACCGTGCCGGCGCTGCTCGTGGTCCCGGTCCCACTGGCGACCGACGAGCCGCTCGGGGTTCCCGAGGACGGGCAGTTGCCCGCGTAGACGTTCAGCGTCACGCCGGCACCGCTGAGGGCGGTACCTGAGGACGCGTCGGTGACTGCCACGGAGATAGGCACCTTGTAATTCTTCCCGCGCAGGGTGGGGCTGCCGGGGCTGACCGCGACCACCATCGTCCCGGAAGTCGGGCTCGAGGAGACCACGTCGAGGCCAACGGTGGTCGAGTGCGTCGGGCTTCCCGTCGAGTCGGTGCCCGTGATGGTGATCGTGGACGAACCAGTCTGGGTCGACGAGGTCGTCACCTTGAACGTCGACGTCGCCGACGTCGCCGACGACGACAGAGTCACCGACGAGGGAGTGAAGGAGGAGCTCGAGCCCGCCGGCACGCCACTGGCGGTCAGGTTGACGGTCCCGCTGTAACCGTCGAGGGCGCTGAGGCTCACCGTGTACGACGCGCTGGAGCCCTGGGTCACGCTCTGGCTGCTCGGTGAGGCCGAGATGGTGAAGTCCGGGTGGGGGGTCCCGGTGAACGCCCCGAGGCCCGAGGGGGTGCCCAAGCCCGTGGGCCCGTTGTAACCGCTCGCCAGCGAGTCGGCGGCGTTGCACAGGTAGTTCCCGCAGCCCGACGTCGAGCCCGACCTGACAGGCGTCAGCCCGCTCGTGGGGCCGGTGTTGGTGGTGCCCGTGTCCACGTACAGCCCGCCCGGTGCCGCCCGCTCACCGCCCTGTCCTGCGGCCAGGCCGTAGACGCCCCCGATGATCTGGGCTGAGGCGCTGGTACCGCCGAAAACGGCCCAACCCGAGAGCCCGTAGGTGTCGTAGACGGCCACGCCGGTGTAGGGGTCGGCGACAGCGGACACGTCGGCCACCTGTCGCCCGGAGCAGTCGGTGGAGAGGTTGTAGACGCCTTGGTCGTTCTGCCACGAGGGGAGGCCTTCATAGGCCGAGCATCCGCTGCCCGCGCCCTCGGTCGAGGAGGTCGACCACACCGTCTGGCTCCAGGTGCCCGAGCCGTCGAAGGTGAGCGAGGTGCCGCCTACCGCCGTGAGCCCCGGGGAGGCAGCCGGGTACTCGACGCCATAGCCACCGTCGCCCGACGAGGCCGTCACAGCCGTGCCACCCGAGGAGGAGGACGAGTAGACCGAGTTGTAGGAGGTCTCAGATGAGAACTCGCTCCCTCCGTAGCTGTTGGTGACGGCAGCCGGGTGGAGGCTCTTGGCGTAGCTCACGGCCTGCTCCAGGTTGGAGAAGCTGTTCGAAGACGCCTCGACCAGGGTGATGTTGCAGTCGGGACAGACTGCCGAGACCATGTCCAGGTCCAGTGAGATCTCTTCGGACCAGCTGCTGTTGGCCCTGGGGTAGCTGGTGCTCCCCGACTGGTTCACCTTGGTGAACGTCACGCAGCCGGATCCGCCCGGCGAGCTGCACAGCGGCGGGATGGTGGGGTCGGCCAGCCCCGTCACGGAGTCGGTCGCCCCGGTGAGGGTCGAGCGGTAGGTGGCCAGGTCCGAAGCGGCGTAGGGATCGTCGTAGGCGTCGACGATGGCCACCGTCGGGGCGCTGGGCCCGGGCCCTCCCGAGAACTGGGCCACCGACGACAGCCCGTAGGCGCTGAGAAGGTCTCCGGGGTAGTACCCGGAGGCCGGCAAGCCCGTGGAACTCCCTCCACCGCCCCCGTGGCCGTGGCCCGTCGGACCCGGATGCCAGTTGCGCGAGGGATGGAGCAGCTGGATGGCGCCGCAGGCCCCGAAACCCGTCGTCGGAGCCGCGCAGGCGTACGCAGTGGCCGGCGTGCCTCCACTCTGGCCGGACCCGACTCCCGCTGCCGAAGCCGGCCCGGCGGTGAGCCCGGTCACTAGCAAGGCGGTACCGAGCGCTGTCATCCAACGACCGATCATGGATCCTCCTCGGGCCGTCGCCCCCCACCAGGAAGACAGGCCATTGACGCCCGAACAACACTTGCCCAACGCGTAAGATGCGACCGCCAGTATGGAGGACGCGGCGGGCGCGGGCAAGGACACCTAGCGTGAGGTCGCTGCCTGCCGCTTCGCCCCCGCGAGAGCCGGAAACCCCTTTCTGGGCGGTCACCCTGAATCGCTAGAACCAGACCTTCGTTGCCGTAGTCGGCGTGAACGGGCTGGAATCGGACAGTTCGGTCTGGCAGCTCGTCGTCCACCACGGTGCCGCCGGCTGGGGCACCCGGCAATCGGCCACCCCACTCTTGCCCTTTGGAGCCGCGCAGCTGTAAGGACCACTCCTGCCCCACGCGGCGGCGACGAATCGGCATGTCTGACCACTGGCCAATTCCATGGCCCAGGGCTCAATGACCTGGAGGTTCGACCCTTCGGGTGAGACAGAGGTGACAGTGACCGTTGTGATGGCAGGGCTTGTGGGGTCACCAGGGCAGGCGAGGACGGCGCCGGCCTTGGCCCCTCGAGGACCGGCCAAGCACGGGTCCAAGATGGTCCCACCGGTGGCGAAGCAACGGAAGTAGGTCTGGGACCCCACCGCTGCCTGGTAGGACTCGCAGTCTCCCGACGTGGTCGCCGTCACATGGAGACTCGGGTCGAGCCCGCTTGCCGTGAACGGTTGGTAGACGATCTGGCTCGTCCCGCTGGGACCGGACACGGCGAAGGGGGCGGAGCACGCCGGAGGGTAGGAGCTGAACCGGTAGTTGGTTCCCGCCGTGACAGGGATACCCACATTGACGTTCCCGCCCGTCGTGTAGCTGCTTGGGATGACGTATCGGAGGGTGAAGGATCCCGAGCTGCCGAGCGAGCCGTGGTTGATCTGATCGCCACCACCCGATGAACCGACGAAGGCGAGCGGGCCGAGGAACACGAGCGAGCTGACGAAGTGACAACCCGAAGCGGAGACGGTGACCGTGGCCCCCACCGGCGCTTTCCCAGGGCAGACGGTCAAGGTGCCACCACCGGAGGGGGTGGTCGCCGTCGAGCACTTCGGTGTGGTCGTGGTGGTCGTGCTCGTGGATGTCGGAGTGGTTGTCCGCTTACTCGTCGTGCTAGTCGAATGGGCGCCCGAGTAGAGGGATCGGGCCGAGCT